>JAAEOI010000151.1 GCA_024244665.1 Bacteroidota bacterium
CAGGGATGTCGGACAGGGCATACAGGTCGATCAGGTTGCCGGGGGATCCATGGGCCTGGTAACGTGTGAGCAGGCCAAGAGAATGAGATGCTTCTACCCAGTCTGCCGCAAATTGATCCCTCAAAAGGTCAGAAATGGTTTCCTGGAAATCGACCCGTAATCTCAGGCGAACCTCTGATTCCAGGGTGTCCGAAAGGTAATTGATATAGGGTAACAATGAATATCCCCGTAGTTCCTGAAAGTGATCAATAAAACCATCTGTCCAGTTCGCGCCATATACTTCATATGAGTCATTGTAAAAGGACCTGACTTTTCCGCTACTGAAATCCGTTTCCCCAAAAGTTCTGTTGAACTTTTGAAAATAGAAATGAGACGCCTCTTTACTGAAGTAATCCACCACATATCCCTCTCCTCCCGGAGCAGCACGTTTCACCTTTTGGCGGGTCATTCTCTGAAACAGGGCAAAGACTTTATAATCAGGAGCAGGAATTTCCCAGTTTACTTTACCTTCCTTGTTAAGGGAAAATGGAATATTGACATAGTTTCCTTCACTGTCATACCCTGCCAGAGAGAGGAGTTTCAGTCCCATGACCTTTGGATAAAAATCCTCAGGCTGAAAGGGTCCGGGTTCATGAATCTCGATCACATCAAAAGCTTTAGCCGCATGTTCCTCGTTGATCAGGGGTCCTCCAAATGGCCAGCCGGTCCCCGAAGTCATATCGATTCCCATGTTCAGCCTTTCCGCTTCAGTAACCGTATGCTTCAGCATCTCCATCCACCGGGGACTTAGATAGGGGATGAAGTTCTCCTCATCTCCTTTTGCTCCATAGATGGGAATAATGTGCAATCCGCCCATTCCGGCCTTGCTGTATTTTTCCAGGTTCGCCGTAATACCTTCAGGGCTGACTGAATTTCCCATCCACCACCAGTATGCCCAGGGTTTTGCCTCCTTTGAGATTTCAGCTGGAATTTCGGGATGGGTGGAGTTTGTACTACAGGATCCGAAAAGGAGAAGAGAAAAGGTTAAAACAAGAAGATATATTGAAAAACGTTTCATTGTTTGAGTTCTTAGGTCAGGAATTATCTCCAGGCTAACACACATTATGCTATTGCAGCTTTTGAATTACTTCAGGATCCAGTGAAGTGGTCACGGCAGCAAGGTTCTCCTCCAACTGTACTGAAGAACTGCATCCCAGCAGGGGGATGACCTGAGGAGAATGGCTAACCATCCAGGCCAATATAAGCTGAGTAGGACTAAACCCGGTTTCTGAGCAGGTATTTTTCAGGCTGACCAGCCGCTCTTCGTTGAGCGCATTCTGGTACATGGCGGGAATTGGGCATTCCATCCGTGAATAGAACCCTCCCAGCAAAGGAGAATATGCAATAATGCTCAGATTTTTTGTATGGCACAGGTCTTCAATCTCCGGGCTGAGGAACTCCTGGTTGTTAAACTCCGCCCTGGCGGAAGGTTCCAGGTAGGTGTGCCGCTGTTGCAGGCAGGAGTACCCTTCCCACCCCTGACTTCTGGCAATGGAATTGGCTTCTTCCAGTCTCCATCCTGTGTAATTGCTTGCCCCTGCATATCGAATCTTTCCTTCCTTTTTGAGCTGATGAAATGCTTCCATGGATTCTTCTATGGGAGTATTCCGGTCGTAGGCGTGGGCAAAGTAAATATCGATGGTTTCAACACCCAGTCTGCGCAGACTTTTTTCGCATTCAGATATGATAATCTCTTTTTTAAGTGTGCGGGGGATTTTCCCATAGGGGAAGCCAACTTTTGATGAAATCAGAAGATCAGAAGAAGCTGAATTATTTTTCAGCCATTTGCCGAGAATGGTTTCGCTTTCTCCACCCTTAAACCCGGGTAACCAGCTGGCATACTTGTTGGCTGAGTCCAGGAAA
>JAAEOI010000152.1 GCA_024244665.1 Bacteroidota bacterium
AATAGCCACACACCTCTTCCGGGAATCTTGGGCCTTCACGATCATGGAGGGATCAAGTATTTTGGAAAGCAAAAGATCACTCGAACAGGGGCGGACATGCATCCCTTCATTCAATCACATCAGCAAGAATATTATGGTGGTGTGGCCTGGGCAAATGAACTGGCAAAACGAGGTTATGGGGTGCTTATCCACGATGTGTTTCCCTTTGAAAGTCGGAGAATTCTCCCATCGGAGCTCCCCTCTCATGTTGTGCAAAGGATGATGTCGGCTCCGGAATCAATGAAAGAGCTGACACCGGAGGACCTAAAAAACGAAGATGTTATCAGAGACTATGATGTACCTATTGACGAGGAGTCCATCGAGAGAATCAACTTATATAATGCGTTTGCTGCCCGACATGAAGATATTATTGCCAAATCCCTTTTTTCGGCAGGAATGACCTGGCCGGGAGTGTTTGTCGCTGAAGACTGCTATGCCCTGGATTATCTCTGCTCACGTCAGGATATCGATGCCGAGCGTATCGGGTGTTGTGGTCTGTCCGGCGGTGGTCTGAGAACGAACTATCTTGCAGGACTGGATGACAGAATTCAATGTTCAGTGACAGCAGGCTTTATGACGACATGGC
>JAAEOI010000153.1 GCA_024244665.1 Bacteroidota bacterium
ACCGCCCATACCAAACATCAATACCGGTCCGAATGAAGGATCCCTTTTGATCCCCAGAATAAGCTCCTCGCACCCGGTCATCATTCTGATCACGAAAATCCCTTTGATGGTAGCATCTGGCAGTTGTGAGGAGACATTGTCATGTATCCTTTTATAGGCATCCGCTACCTCGGAATCAGTTTGGATATTCAACTCAACACCCCTCACATCTGACTTGTGGAGAATATCATCAGAAACCACTTTCAGCACAACCGGATATCCAATATCATTGGCAATGCCAATAGCTTCATCCACCGATTTGGCCATGTTTCCCCGGGGTACCGGTAATCCATAGCTTTGCAATACTTCGATGGTTTCAACCTCTGGAATAAAAGACCTGCCATTGGATGTCACCTTTTTCATTAATTCCTGTGCAAGTTTATTTTGAATTTGATGAAGGTCCGGAGTATGATGGATCTTTGATTTAAGGTATTTATTGAAATGGTGAACCGAATGAAATGCTGTACACATGAATTCAGGAAGTGTAAAATGCGGGATCTTGTGTAGCTGCAGAATATTGATCCCGGAAGCCACATCCTTCTCTCCCATAAAGGAAGCGTAGATGGGCTTGTGCTGTCCTTCAGCAGTACTTGCGATCTCCCTGGCAATGGTATCAATATCGGTCATGGATTGCGGGGTCAGGATCACAAAAATCCCGTCCACATCCTCATCATCAAAAGCGGCTTGGATCGCTGCTGTGTATCGATCTGCCCTGGCATCACCAATCACATCCACCGGGTTATTAATGTTTGCGGTTGAGGGAAGGGCTCTCTTAAGAATCTTAGTTGTCTCCTCCGAGAACTTTGCAAGTTTAAGGCCTCTCGAAATGGCTGCATCCGTGGTGAGAACACCGGGGCCACCGGCATTGGTTATGATGGCTACTTTCTCAGACCGGGGAGCTGGCTGGTAGGCAAACGCTATGGCCTTGTTGAACATCTCTTCAATGTGGTCACATCGTATAATACCTGCCTGTTCAAAGGCAGCATCACAGATCTCATCTTTGCCTGTCAGCGATCCTGTATGTGATGCCGCTGCTGAGGCGCCTTCCTCAGTCCGGCCCGACTTAATAATAAGAATGGGCTTCCCGCTTTTCGCGATCACCTCCTTTGCAGCTCTCATCAATGCTTGCCCATCAGAAACTTCCTCCAGGTACATCAGGATCACTTTCGTTTCATCGTCCTCCATCAGATAATAGAGGAGATCAATCTCGCTGATATCTGCTTTGTTGCCAAAACTTATGAACTTGGAAAATCCGATATGCTTGGCAATTGCATAATCCAGGACAGCTGTGCATAGGGCGCCACTCTGAGATAGAAATCCGATATTACCTTTATCCGGCATCTCCCGGGCAAAGGAAGCATTCAGACAAGTCTCCGGAATAGTATTTATCACACCCAGGCAGTTGGGTCCGATAAATGACATATCATATTTCCGGGCTATAGCTACCAGCTGTTCTTCACGGAGAAGGCCCTTCTCTCCTATTTCTTTAAATCCCGCAGAAATGATAATAACTGATTTGATGCCCTTCTGTCCGCATTGTTCAAGTGCAAGGTGACAGACCGGACTGGGGAAGACCAGGACAGCCATATCAATTTCATCGGGCACATCAATCACATATTTATAAGCTTTGATCCCCTTGATGCTTTTTTCTCTGGGGCTGACAGGATAGACAATTCCTTTGAAATCAGATTTCAGGATATTGCCAAGGATATCGTGCGGTACGGTACCTTTAACGTTATTGGTGCCAATGATGGCAATCGATCCGGGATGAAAAATCGTATTCAGATTTTCCTGGCGAAGCTTCTGTAAGTCATTCATAATGGAAAAATCCTATAAATATCCGGATATGAAATTCACTGCGTCATCAATATTCTGTACTTCCAGGGCTTTTTCCTGGTCTAATTCAACTTCAAATTCTTCTTCAAATCCGGCCACCAATTCAACACTCTGCATTGAATCTGCTCCCAGATCGAAAACGAAATTGGCATCGTCTGTAATTTCGGAGGGTTCAATCTTAAGAACTTTGCTTACCACGTTTTTAACACGCAATAGAATTTCGCCATTTTCCATAGTTGGGTGCCTGTTAGTATATGGCAAGTTATGAATTCTACTATATTAAGTCAATGGCCCTTGTCCGAATGAATTTTCCTGCTTAATTTCACCTGGATATGACTGAACACCACACCGCCTGTACCTATAATGCCCCGGCGTATCACCCAAAATCGGGCACCTTGTGGAAATGCGATTTCTGCCATGAGCGAATCGGGTTCTACAATGAGCTAATGAATATTCGATAATGGCCAGACTCTATTCTTCTCCCCTGCAGGGGTATACCGATTTTCGATTTAGAAATGCTTTTCAAAAATATTTTGGGGGAATCGATCAGTATATCGCACCCTATATTCGGCTTAAGGGGAAACAGGAGATTAAACCGGCTACTGAAAGGGATATTATCCCGGAAAATAATCAAGAGCTCAATTTGATTCCCCAGCTAATAACAAAAGATCCCCGGGAGTTTCTTTTTGTTGCACGATACGTTCAGAAACTTGGGTACAATGAATTAAACTGGAACCTTGGCTGTCCCTACCCCATGGTCGCAAAACGCGGAATGGGCTCCGGAATGCTGCCCTTTCCGGAAAAGATTGATGAAATTCTGAACCGTGTGAAGGCTGAATCAGATATCAGGGTCTCCGTGAAAATGCGCCTGGGATACGAGAGTTCCGATGAGATTTTCAAAGTGTTGCCGGTACTTGAGAAATACGACCTGGAAAACATCGCGATACACCCCAGAATAGGGAAGCAGCTATACAAGGGTGATGTAAATCTGGACTGTTTTGATAGTTGTACTGGGCAAAGTACGCACCTTATCGTATACAATGGTGATATTACATCTGTTCAAGGCTTTCGTAAAATGAGGGATCGATTCACAGGAACAGAGCACTGGATGATAGGCCGGGGACTCATTGCTGATCCTTTTTTGCCAGCCATGATAAAAGCAGACACTCCCCTTTACCCGGAAAACAGATTTAAAATATTCAGCAAATTTCATGATACCCTTTTCTCATCCTACATGGAAGCCTTATCAGGTCCCACACATATCCTGCAAAAGATGTATCACTTCTGGAAGTACTTTATTCATCTTTTTCCCAATTCGCCTAAAAGTCTTAAAGGAATTAAAAAAGTCAAGAATATAGACCTGTACAGGGAGCTCGTGAAGCAAATAATAGAGACTAATATTATGCAAGATTCTTAATCTATGACGACAGCCTGATAATTAAACGAGGCACCACTTTCTCTTGAATAAGCTGGGGATACAGGTATTGATTCTCCTCACAGAATCCACTATGATTCCTGAGACATGATCCAGTCGATCCATGCTTCCATACCCTCACCGGTTTTCGCGGACAGCTCCATTAAAACAAGGTTTGGGTTGACTGAAAGGGCCTGGGATCTGACCATTTCAACATCAAAATCAACGTAGGGAAGCAGGTCAGTTTTATTGATGATGCAGATATCGGCTCGCTGAAACATGGTGGGGTATTTCCGGGGTTTGTCCTCTCCCTCAGTTACGCTGATAATTACGATCCGTTTTCTCTCACCCAGTTCAAAAAGGGAAGGGCATACCAGATTACCTACATTCTCTATAAAAAGTACACACCCATCTTTGGGTTCCAGTTTTTTTACAGCCTTTCTGATCATCTCAGCGTCCAGGTGACACCCCATGCCTGTGTTCACCTGTACCACGGGTGCTCCTGTTCGGTCGATTCGTTCTGCATCGTTCAGGGTTTGCTGATCCCCTTCTATGACCGCCACGCTTCGCTTTCCTTCCAGCATCGAGATGGACTGTTCCAGCAGTGTTGTTTTACCTGAACCCGGCGAACTCATGAGGTTCAGGGCAAGGATACCCTTCGCCTCGAAAAATCCGCTGTTGTGACTGGCAACCAGATTGTTCTGTCCAAGAATATCTTCCTCGAGTCTGAGCAATTTCTGCCGTGGTTCATGATCGTGGTGCTGATGGCCATGTTCGTGCTCGTGTTCGTGCTCGTGTTCATGACTGTGATCATGATGGCCGTGTTCGTGCTCGTGTTCATGACTGTGATCATGATGGCCGTGACCATGTGAATGTTCATGATCGTGGTCGTGATGGTGGTCGGTTTCCCCGGGCCGGGATATCTTTACTGTACTCCCTTCCTGCCCGCATCCGCATGTGTCACACATTGCTATTCTTTTTGTTCTACAAGTAAGGATTTGATCTGCAATTCCTTCCCCTTTATAATGTCAATATTCTGTTCATGACATTCGGGACATACACTGAAAAACTCATCAGGTGTATAGAGTTTGTTACATGAGGGGCACTTGCAAAGAGGTTCAATCCTGTTGATCTTAAACTCTGTCCCTTCCAGCAGGGTATTCTTCACTGCAAGCGTCAGGGCAAACTCAAGAGATTCATACTCGATGCCCGACATGGTACCAATATCCAATTCCACCTGGCTCACGGCCCGGGCAGAGGCAGCCTCGGCATGCCTTAATGCAATATCCACAATGCTTATCGCGATGGAAAGTTCGTGCATTTGCCTTATTTATCAACTGTTCCGTCTGTGAGCTCCGATAGCCAGCTGTCCCACGGCGATCCCCTGGTCATTGACCGGAATCATTTCAGGAAGATACACTGCAAATTGCTCAATGTCCAGTTTATGCCTGATTTTTTCTGTGAGAAACCGGTTCTGAAAAGTACCTCCCGCCAGCACCACCCGGTCTAAACCGGTTCGTTCCCTGACCTCCAGGGCAAGTTGCAGGATTAATTCAACCAGGCCATGATGGAACTTCGCGGCAATCACTCCGGTGGATATACCCTTATGCAGGTCATCAACAATCTGGTGAATCATAGGAGAGAATGAGACCTGCTGCCCTCTAAGCTCAAAGGTGTACATGCCCCTGGCCGAGGTATCAATGGCCGATTCCAGTAACATGGGCGACTGGGCCTGGTAGGAAGACCGGTAATTGAGCCCCGTGATTGCAGCCACGGCATCAAACAACCTTCCGGCACTGGATACAAATGGAGTATTGATCTCTTTTTCTATCAGCGTGATGATGTCCCTGATCTTCCTCTTTTCATGGTCAGCAGTAAGCGGGATCTTCAGGTTTAACAGCTCGGCTCCATAACTTTTATAAAGGTATGAAACAGCCATCCGCCAGGGATCCGATATGGCCCTGTCCCCCCCGGGTAAAGGCATGTATTCGAAATGAAACAACCTTTCAAAATCAGGGAATCCTGCCCGGAGCACTTCTGCTCCCCAGGAGTGCCCATCTGTTCCCAAACCGGTTCCATCAAAACTGAATCCTATGACTTCGCCTTCCAGGCCAGCACTGAACATCCCTGAGGCAATATGAGCATGGTGGTGCTGAACTGAAATATGTTCTGCTCCTGTTTCTTCGGCCAGCTGCCGGGCAAACCGGGTGGAAAGATAATCGGGGTGCAGATCGCTAACCACGAGTTCCGGTGAGAACCTGAACAGCCTGCAATACCTATGATAGGTCTGCCTGTAGAAATCGAAAGTCTCAAGGTTCTTCAAATCTCCTGTGTACTGGCTCATGATTGCATTCGTCCCCTTGCCCAGACAAAAGGAACCTGTCAACTCGGCACCTGTACCAATGATACCTTCAAGCCCAACACCCGACCGGATTGGCGCGGGGGTATAGCCTCTTGCCCGTCTCAGCACCATGGGGGAAGAGCCGAATACAGCAGTAAGGGAATCATCCACCCGGTTAAAAATCTCCCGGTTGTAGGTCAGCACCCCATCCACGTGATCAGAAAACTGCTTTGACACGGCTTCATCGGAAATCAGGATGGGCTCTTCAGAGAAATTACCGCTGGTCATTACCAGGGCCGGAGTTTGCAGTGACTTAAACAGGAGGTGATGAAAGGGCATGTAGGGCAACATGATCCCCAGGGTGGAGAGCCCGTTTGCAATTCCATTGGTGATCTCCTTTTTCTTCCTCAGCAATACAATGGGCCGTTGCCAGGAGCTAAGTAACTCTTCCTCCACCGGGTTAATCTCAACAAATGGCCTGGCTTCATCCGCATTTCTGAACATGAGGGCAAAAGGTTTTCCATCCCTCTTCTTCATCTTCCGCAGCTTACTCACCCCTTCCTCGCTGAAAGCATCACAAACCAGGTGAAATCCCCCGGTTCCTTTGATAGCCATCAGGGCACCTTCAGAAATTAGCTCAGCAACATTGCCCGGGATCTCCTGGGTGTTCCCGCTTACACCCTGTCGGGTTACAAGGCTATAGGCAGGACCACAACGATTGCATGCCACGGGTTGCGCATGAAACCTGCGGTCCAGGATACTATTGTATTCCGCTTCACATTCCGCGCACATCCCGAAGGGGGCCATGGTGGTATTTGGCCTGTCGTAGGGGAGGTCACGGATGATAGAAAACCGGGGACCGCAATGTGTACAATTGATCAGGGGATAAGAGATCCGGTGTTGCTGTCGTTCTAAATCTTCAAGACATTCCGGACAGACTGCAATATCAGGGCTGATCTCGGTCACCCCGTCAGAAATATCCTCACTCTGATGAATCTCGAAAGAGCTGAAGAGCCTGCCTGCAATTTCAGATATCTCAACATGTTCAATGGAGGATGCTACAGGGGCTTCCCGGATAATGGCAGCCCGGAAGAGGCGGACTTCTTCAACAGTTGAGTTTACTTCGATCACCACCCCATCGTTCCGATTCTCAACCTGACCCGACAGTCCGTGTTTTGTCGCCAGCCTGAAAATGAAAGGCCGGAATCCGATTCCCTGGACCAGGCCGGTGACCAGGAGCCTGAAAGTTGTTACCTCCATTTCACCTGTAATTTAAAAAGAAATATCAATACATTGACCCACTAATTTATTTGGCATATATTTATTGGAAAATTAGGAGATTCTCATGTGTCTGGCAGTACCGGGACAAATATTATTCATTGACGACAGCAATCCTGAAATGAAGATGGCAGAGGTTCGTTTTGGGGAGGCTATCAGGGCCATCTCCATCCAGTGGCTGCCCGATGTTGCTGTTGGTGATTATATCATGGCACACATTGGAACTGCACTTTGCAAAGTGGACGAGGAAGATGCAAGATTTACCCTGGACGCTCTTCGCGAGATGGGCGAAATCGATGATTTGTGAAATATATTGACGAATACAGGGACAAAGACCTGGTGAATAAGCTGGTTCAAAAAATCAGGATGAAGGTAAGCCGGGAATGGACCATCATGGAGATCTGCGGGGGACAAACCCACTCCATCATGAAATACAATCTGCTGCAACTCCTGCCACCCGGGATCTCCCTGATCCATGGACCCGGATGCCCCGTGTGCGTTACCCCGGTGAATCTGATTGACCAGGCCATCGCACTGACCGCACTACCCAATGTGATTCTCATCTCATTCGGGGATATGCTCAGGGTTCCCGGATCAAGTACCGATCTGCTAAGCGTGAAAGCCCTGGGGGGTGATGTCCGAATGGTATATTCACCCCTTGACGTACTTGATGTGGCCGAAGCAAACCCTGGGAAAGAGGTGGTATTCTTTGCAGTGGGTTTTGAAACAACTGCCCCGGCGGTGGCCATGACTGTAAAACAAGCCCGGAAGCGGAAACTCAAGAACTTCTCTGTTCTGATTTCACATGTCCTGGTCCCCCCGGCCATCGAAGCATTGCTTGATTCGGACAATAGCAGGATAGATGGCTTCCTTGCTCCCGGACATGTATGTGCCGTTATGGGAACACACGAGTATATACCCATTGCTGAGAAATACAGGGTACCCATCGCTGTCACCGGATTTGAGCCACTGGATATTCTGATGGGAATAGAAGCATGCGTGAAAATGCTCGAACAGGGGAGCCATGGAGTTGTGAACGCCTACACGAGATCGGTAAGAGAAGAAGGAAATCCGGCAGCACAACAACTCCTCAGGGAAGTATTTGAGCCCACAGCTAGAGAATGGAGGGGGATTGGCACCATCCCGGCCAGCGGCTTCAATTTGTCCGGAGAATACTCAGAGTTCGATGCCCTGAACCGTTTCCACCCCGATGTGCCTCCGGCATCGGATCCAGGTTCATGCATTGCAGGAAAGATACTGACCGGACAAAAAAAACCGGCAGATTGTTCTGAATTCGGGATTCGCTGTAATCCTGAAAAACCCCTGGGAGCTCCCATGGTAAGCACGGAAGGTGCTTGTGCCGCATACTTCAGGTATAAGCGGACAGCTGTCCGTCCCATATAGAAACCATCTCATGACAAGTACAGGAAAAATCAATCTCCAGTGCCCCATTCCTAAATCGGATTACGAGCATATTCTTATGGCCCACGGCGGGGGAGGACGATTGACCCGGGATCTTATTGAAAAACTCTTCAATCCCGCCCTGGGAAATGAAATCCTGGAAACGGGACACGATGGAGCATTTCTTCCACCAGTGGATGGTGAACTGGCTTTTACCACCGATTCGTTCGTAGTGGACCCCATATTCTTTCCGGGTGGAAATATTGGTGACCTGGCCATTAATGGTACCGTGAATGACCTGCTGTGTTGCGGGGCCCGGCCCCTGTACATCTCCCTGGGATTCATCCTGGAAGAGGGATTTCTCATGGAGGAATTATGGGAGATTGTCCAGACAATCGGTAAAGCAGCCGACACAGCGGGTGTAAAAATTGTTACAGGCGACACCAAGGTGGTTGAAAAAGGAAAAGGAGATAAGATTTATATCAACACCAGCGGTATCGGAAAGGTACTTCCCGGCATAGATATCTCGCCTTTACGTTGCACCGAGGGGGACGTGGTAATTATTAACGGAAATATCGGGGATCATGGAATCGCTATCATGTCGGCCCGCAAGGGTCTGGAACTCGATACGCGGGTAATTAGTGACACCCGGTCACTAAATGACATGATGCTATCCCTCTTCCAGAATCAAACAGATATCCACGTGCTAAGAGATCCCACAAGGGGTGGTCTGGCCAGTGCATTGAATGAGATCTGTGATTCCTCGGGAACAGGGATCACGCTTTACGAAAACATGCTACCAATCAACGACGGGGTACGCGGTGCTTGTGAAATCATGGGATATGATCCACTGTATATCGCCAATGAAGGAAAGATCCTGGTCATCCTTCCCGAATCGGGGGCCGAACAGGCGCTCACCATCATGCGATCGTACAAAGCCGGTAGAGAAAGCCGGATTATCGGCCGGGTCACCCCTGATCGTACCGGGATGCTTTGCATGGAGACCACCATTGGCACAACCCGGGTTGTTGATATGATCTCTGGCGAGCAGCTCCCCAGGATTTGCTGATCATAAGCCCTGGTTGGGATGTGCATGATTGACACAATAGATCAGGCTTTCAATTTCATCACTCAGGTGAATGTTGTTCACGATGATTTCGTCGTAGACCTTTAAGATAACCGGTGCGAAATTCACGATGCCTTTTATTCCAAAATTCATGAGTTTATCACAGACAGATTGGGCCGCTATATCAGGAACGGCAATAATGGCTGATCGGACTTCGAATCTTTGGATCACTTCTCCCAGCCGGTCCATTGTATATATTGGGATATCGGACCTTAAACGCTGCTTGGACGGATCAATATCAAAGCTTGCAACGATAGTGATCTTGCGTTGAATAAATTTGCTGTAATTCGAAAGAGAGGACCCAATATTTCCCATGCCAACCACAATGAGATTTTGATTTCCGTTCCGATAAAAGATCAACTCCATTTCACTGATCAAATCATCCACATGGTAACCGCCCCGCTGGTTACCCTTGATCTTGTATTCAGAAAAATCCTTGCGCACCTGTTCTGCAGAGATCCCTGTCTCTTCTCCAAGTGTATATGAATATACCCTCTTCACCCCGAGAGCCTGCAGGGTAATCAAGCTTCCACGGTAGAGAAGTATCCTCCTAAGACTCCTTTTCAAGGGGCTTTTTGTGTTTTTATTCACAATAAAATTTTCAATTCAATATATTTCAATAAATATCCGAATTTATTTTCATTATACAACTATTCCTTAATTGCTGTTTTCCAGTATTTTAGAACATGCCAACACATGTTACTCAACATAATTCACCTACTTACTCCTTGACTTGTGTTAGGCTCATGCATATTTTTATAGTTATATTTTTCACATAAAATGACGAGGATTTCAATTCCGAAGCGTGAATGGGATGAAGGATTAGTACAACTCCTTTCATCCTTTGATATTTATGCCCCGGTGGAAAACGAGTTTAGTTGTGACTATGTTAAAGTAGAAGCCGACATGGTCCCTGACATCGTATATAATAAACCCAAACCGGTTACTCCTCTGAAGAAATTTTTCCTCCCGATCAAGGAGAACGTGACCTCGGCTACAGCTCCGCCTAAGCCGGCAGTCATTCTCGGAGCTCCCAATTGCGATGTTATGGCCCTGGCTCTACTTGACGAAATATACCTCGACGAGGAATATACCGATCCGGCTTACAAGAGCAGGAGGGATAACACCACCATAATTTCGGCGGACTGCCTGAGCATAGAGGAACATTGCCACTGCACCAGCTACGGGATTGAACCCACTGGCAATGAGCATTCTGATCTTTCACTTGCATTGGTGGAGGAGCACCTGCTTATTACCACCCATGGTCCTAAAGGGCAGTCCTTTGTTGATTCCATGGAAATTCTCAAACCGGAAATTCCGGCTGCAGAGTTTCTGGTATCCATGAAGAGTCTGCAGGATGAGGTGCTGGATCAACTCAAAGCTCAGAACAGGGATCTGCCAGACTATCAGCAAACAGGAAAGCTGTTATCCCGGGCCGGGGACGAATCCTGGAAGCAAACCGCTTCAAACTGTGTTTCATGCGGAGCCTGCAGTGCTATCTGCCCCACGTGCTCTTGCTTTCTTCTCATTGAAAAACCCGGATTTGAAAAGATCAGGCAGCTCGATACCTGTCAATATCCCGGATTTGAACGTGTTGCCGGAGGTGAAGATCCCCTGGGGGGCCTGTCGGAAAGATTCAAAAACCGGTATATGTGCAAATACGTGTGGAAACCGGAAAAATACCAGCACAGAGCATGCACCGGTTGCGGCCGTTGTATTGAAACCTGCATTGGCCAGATCAACAAGAATGAATTATTCGTCGCGTTATCCAAATAATCAACCATGGGTACAAACGGGAATCTATACAAACCCTTTAAAGCTGAACTGATCAAGGTTATCGATGAATCTCCACTGATCAAGACTTTCGTGTTGAAGCCGGAGGATGAATTCTCATTCGCGACCGGGCAATTTATTGAAGTGACCATCGATGGTATGGGAGAAGCGCCTTTTACCCCCTCTTCATCCCCGCTTAAAAAGGACCAGCTTGAGGTCACTGTCATGAAGACAGGCTATGTAACGGATCACATGCATCAAATGCAAGCCGGAGAAAGAATGGGAATCCGCGGACCATTCGGGCGCGGATATCCGCTGGAGAAATTTTACGATAAGGAGGTCCTTATTCTCGGTGGAGGTTGTGGATTCGCACCCATCCGGTCCTTGCTTTATAATTTGATTGCCATTTCTGATAAGCTCAGGAAGGTAACCCTCTGCTATGGTTCGAAAACTCCGGAAGATTGCATCTATAAACCTTATATCCAGGAACTCAGGCAAACTCCGAAGTTCGAGGTATTTCGGAGTGTGGACCAACCCGATGCGAACTGGACCGAAAGTGTGGGTGTGGTGACTGTTTTGCTCGATGAGGTGCAAATGGATATAAAAAACTCAGTGGCTGTTGTTTGCGGACCTCCCGTTATGATGAAATTTGGGGCCATCAAATTGTTGGAAATGGGCTACCCGGAAACTGACCTCTACCTTTCAATGGAGAAGAACATGTCCTGTGGACTCGGTAAATGCGGTCATTGCATGATGGGCAAATACCTGGTGTGCAAGGATGGTCCTGTATTCACCTACAATGAGATTAAAGATCAACCGCATATCTGGAATTAATCATGGCACGAAAGATTCTTATCGATCTCGAAAAAATCAGATTATCCCCCGGGAGAAACGGTGAGGAATCACCTCCTGAAGGACTTTACAGACCTTCCGTAGCCAGCAATGGATTAAAAAGTATACGAGAACTGGCAGTATTTCAATTTACCTGCAGGAGATGCACCGATGCTCCCTGCATCAGCGTGTGCACTGCCGACGCGCTTGAAAAAAATAAAGATGGGATCATCACCCGGTCCACGAACCTCTGCGTATCATGCAAGTCGTGCGTGGTTATTTGTCCCTTCGGAACAATGATGACGGATTTTTTTGAATACCACAGGGAAAAGGAGAATTACCATGATCTGATGGATGAAACGGAATTGGAACTGTTCATTAAGGATTCTCCGGAAGGGGCTGTACAGATGGTGGATATGGAGGAAGATCCGGAAAATAATATTTTCAAACTAAACGACCACATCCTTATCAGAGAGCAGATGTGGAATGGTGAAATATTGTAAACCGATTGTTATGGGAAGCTACCTGTTCTATTTTCTCATTTACCCGGGTTTTCTTTTCGCGGCTGTCATAGGTGCGTTCCTGTCGTGGTTTGACCGGAAGATTACTGCCAGGGTTCAGTTCCGGAAAGGCCCTCCCCTTCTGCAACCCTTTTATGATTTCTTTAAGCTCCTTCTTGTAAAGGAGACCATCCTTCCCGCCAGGGGTTCAAAGGGATTGTTCCTTGCTTCACCTGTTTTCGGTGTTTTTGGAGCTACCATGGCCGGCGTGTTTATCCTGCTTCCACTGATGAATATCACCACAGGATTTCATGGCGACCTGATTGTAATCTTCTACCTGCTAACCATTCCTTCACTGACTTTCGTCATTGGGGCTCTCTCTTCGGGCAATCCCCTGGCTTCTGTCGGCGCATCCCGGGAAATGAAGCTGATCATGAGTTACGAGCTCACTTTCCTGCTGGTGATAGCCGGAATCATTATTAAATCGGGACAGAGCATTGACCTCTATCAAATCATACAGATACAACAGGAAGGCTCTCCCTTTATCGGGAGTCTTTCCGGGGTCCTGCTTTTCATCGTTGCCATCTTTTGCCTTCAGGCTAAACTGGCCCTTGTTCCCTTTGACATGCCCGAGGCGGAGACCGAAATTTCAGATGGCATTTTTATTGAATACTCGGGTACACCCTATGCCATGATCAAGCTCTCTAAATACATGATGTTGTTCATCCTTCCTGCTTTCGTTATTGCCATCCTGATGAATGGCTTCAAGCTGGAAGGCATCAATATCCTGTGGGCAGTATTGAAACTCATTGCAGTTGTACTCTTACTCACCCTGATCCGCAATACCAATCCCAGGGTGAAGATCAAGCAGGCCATTCGCTTCTTCTTTGTTTGGATGAACCTTCTGGCGATTATCGCTATTGTGCTGGCAATATTTGGCTTATAAAAAAAAGAACCGTGGGTTTTAAAACATTTTGTTTCAAGAAATCACTCTGGCTTTTTCACTTTGGGGGAGCATCATGCAACAATTGTGATATTGAGATCCTGGATTGCCTGACCCCGAAATATGATGTGGAACGCTTTGGAATGGTGCTGGTGGGCAGCGTGAGGCATGCCGATGTACTCCTGGTGAACGGCTCAATCAACAAGAAAGACAAACCACGGCTGCTGGAGATATACGAGCAGGCAGCTAAACCAGTACTGGTGGTGGCCATCGGTGCCTGCGGATGTACGGGCGGAATCTTTGCAGAAGGAAACACCTTTGCCGGACCCGTGGATAAGATCATCCCCGTGGATGCCTACATCCCCGGTTGTCCACCCAAACCCGAGGCAATTCTTGCCGGTGTTGTAAAACTGCTTGGTAAAAACTGAAAATGATGGTGACTGATGAATTGAAAAAAACTTTCGGGGAAAAGATCCTGGATACGGTCAAAAAAAATGACAGGAGGATAAGCCTTCTTATTGATCCAGGTGCACTGCTACCCATGGCCGAACATCTGTTTAGTAAAATGGGGTTCCGGTTTATTATTGCTTCAGCTCTACACACCAAAAGGGGATTTGAAATATTCTATCACTTCAGTTTTGATCAAACCGGATTGATCCTGAATCTTCTCGTGATCCTTGACAATGACAAACCTGAAGTAGAATCTCTTTCCAACATGTTTGAGGCCACCAACTGGATCGAAAGGGAGATGCATGAATTGTTTGGCATCAATTTCCTCAACCATCCCAACCTGGATCAACTTCTTTCTGAAGGTAACTGGGCCAAAGGAGTTTATCCCTACAGGAAAACTTTTAAATCAAACGGGGAGGTACAGGCATGAGTAAACAAACACTGATACCCGTGGGGCCCTATCACCCCCTTCAGGAAGAACCTGAACTCTTTAAACTCTATTGCGAGGGTGAAATTGTAAAAGATGTAAAATGGGAAACAGGTTACAACCACCGTGGGATTGAAAAACTCAGTGAGAAAAAAAGCTATGACGAGGTCTTTTTCCTGGTTGAGAGAATTTGTGGCATCTGCTCCACTTCCCACCCCTTTGCCTTTGCAAACAGTGTGGAGGAAATCGGGAATGTTGAAATAACCAACCGGGCTAAATACATCCGTTCCATCATAGGTGAACTGGAAAGGATACACAGTCACCTGTTGTGGGTGGGACTGGCCGGTCATTTCCTGGGTTATAATACTGTCTTCATGTGGGCATGGAAATACAGGGAACCGGTGCTTGATCTGTTCGAGATGATTAGCGGGAACCGGAACAGCTATGCCATGTTTCAGATCGGGGGTGTCAGGAGGGATATTGAGAATGAAAAGATACCTGCCATTCAGAAGGTACTGGCCCTGGTTAAAAAGAAAACAGACCTGCTGGTGGGAGCGGTTATGGATGACCCGGTAATCCATGCAAGAACAAAGGGGGTTGGTATTCTCTCCCGGGAAGATATTCTCAATTTCGCAGCCGTAGGTCCAACTGCCAGGGCCTCGGGAGTAGACATTGACGTGAGACGCGACGATCCTTACGCGGCCTATCCACTTGTTAACTGGAAGGTGATATGCGCACAGGCGGGGGATGTTTTTGCAAAAGCGGAGGTCAGGTTACTCGAGATGTACGAATCAATCTCGATTATCGAGCAGTGCCTGGAGGGGTTGAAGAAAGAGAAGGAGGGAGAGATCAACGTGAGGGTAAGTCATATTCCGGAAGGGTATGGAACAGGTCGTGCTGAAGCCCCAAGGGGTGAAGTCTATCATTTCGTAGTCTCCGACGGATCAAATTCCCCTGAACGACATAAGATCAGGGCTCCAAGTTATACCAATATAGCCACCTTTAAAAAATCCTGCGTGGGACAGACCATTTCGGATGCCACCATTTCCCTGGCTGCAGTGGATCCCTGTTACTGTTGTACCGAACGACTGGCCGTTGCCCTGGACCGGAGTTCGGGCAAACGGATCATGAATGCAAAAGAGATCATAGAACACTCTGCCATGCTTACGCGTAAGTTGCTTCAACATGAATAAACCAGACTCATGACCCAGGCCCTGCAAATCATTGTTCTGCCCGTACTGATCGGAATCCTCCTCTTCCTGATTCCCCCGGCCCTGAGGATGGTCAAAGCCATTGTTGCCGTCGCGGTAACACTCTATACCGCGTACCTTGCCGTAATACTTTTTGGATCCGAAAACCAGGTATTTTCACCGGACTACCTGGCAGATGCCGGCAAATTCTGCTCCTTCTCCCTGGATGAATTAAGCAGGCTCATTGTCTTGTTCATGGGCCTTCTCTCTGTCCTGATTGCCATATACTCCACGAGGAACCGTGCCGTGTATCCAATGCGCAACTATTATGCCTGGTTCCTGATCACCCTGGGATTCTCGTTTGGAGCGGTGCTGTCCAATAACCTGTTGTTCTTCCTTATTTGCTGGGGCGTCCTTGGAATTTCTCTCTACAGGCTGATTCATGGTAGCGATAAAATCAGCAGCGCTGCTGCAAAAAAAACGCTGATCCTGGTAGGGGCCTCGGACGGGATCATGATCCTGGGAATCGCGATTATATGGAAGATTACGGGTACGCTGAACATGAACGAAATCGCACTGCCCACAAGCGATCTGATACGGACCCTGGCCTGTCTCTCCCTGCTTATTGGCTCTTTTACCAAGGCAGGGGCATTCCCCTTTCATACCTGGGTCCCGGACTATTCGGAAAGTGCCCCGGCCTCCTCCTCTGCTTACCTGCCGGCCTCCATGGACAAGCTGCTGGGTATTTATTTCCTGGCCAGGATCACCACCCACTTATTCACACTGGGCGACTGGATGCGCTTCACCCTTCTGACCATCGGGGTAATTACAATCATTATTGCGGTCATGATGGCCCTGGTACAGCATAATTACAAGCGACTGCTTGGTTTCCATGCGGTCTCCCAGGTAGGATACATGATCGTGGGTTTTGGCCTGGGCTCCCTGATAGGAATTGCTGCCGGCCTGTTTCATATGATCAACAATGCCATATACAAGGGAGGGCTTTTCCTGGCTGCAGGTGCCGTGGAACAACAGAGCGGTAAGGATGACCTGGGCGACCTGGGTGGATTGTCAAAAGCCATGCCCCTTACCTTCATCGCCACACTGATATTTGCTCTTTCCATATCCGGAATCCCCCCTTTCAATGGCTTTGCCTCAAAATGGATGATCTACCAGGGAATCATCGACTTTGGAAAGGGAACGGGAATCGCCAACCAGCTCTGGATGGTGTGGCTGGGACTTGCGGTCCTGGGTTCGGCACTCACTCTGGCAAGCTTTATTAAGTTTACCGGTGGGATCTTCCTGGGAAGACAGCAAAAGGCGCTTGAAAAGGTTAAGGAAGTATCCCCTGTGATGTGGGTACCCATGGCGATCCTGGCCCTGGCCTGCATCGGTCTGGGAGTATTTGCCAGCAAACTGGTGGTGCCAAAACTCTTTATGACAGTATCCGGCACCTTCGGGTATACCGGATTCTGGGCATCCTCCACTGTAAGCATCCTGGTGCTCGTATCCATTGCCCTGGGAATCCTGATCTACTTCACTGGCAACATTAAAAACTTTCGCACCATGGATAGTTTCGTGGGAGGCGAAAAGATACAGGAAGAGACCTCCTTTTCCACCCTGGAATTTTATAAAAGTTTCCAGGAATTCAAATGGCTCGCGTTCATGTACCGGAAAGCAAAGGATGGATGGTTTGATATTTACGAACTGGGTAAACAGTTCCTTTCCTGGTTGGGAAGAATATTCAGCAGGGCCCACTCCGGTGTATTGCAGGATTACGTTGTATGGGTTTTCGCGGGCCTGGTCATCCTGCTGCTTTTGCTAATAACCTAACACAATCAAACATGGAACTCACGATTTCCATCATATTGGGATTTATGATCATCGGGGCCATCTACGCTCTCCATGCCAGGGACCTGTTATCGGCTGTCGTGGCAATGGGTATCGTGGGCTACGGCCTTGTGGTTTGTTTCCTTCTGTTGAAAGCGCCTGACCTGGCTATTGTACAGATCGTGGTGGAAACCATCACGCTGGTCATCATGGTTGCAGTGGTGCTGGACAGCACCCGGGAGGAGTTAAAAATAAGTCTCGACAGGAGGGCCATTGTACAGATGATTGCCGGCCTGATTGTCTTCGCCGGTTTATTCTACTTTTTCATTTTGGCCATTGAGAACCTGGATCCCCTGGGGATTCATACAATGAGGATGTCCGAGGCCTATGTAAATGGAGCCGTGGAAAAAACGGGAAGTATAAACCTGGTTACCGGGGTATTGTTTGACTTCAGGGTGTACGACACACTGGGTGAAGCTGTTATCCTATACACGGCGGCCCTTGGCGTGCTGACCCTGCTGAGAATAAAAGGTAAAAAATAAGAAACTATGGAAGGAATGTCCACGATTGTTAAAAAGGTGACTCCCCTGCTGGCAGGACTGATTTTTCTTTTTGGCGTCTATATTATTCTTCACGGGCATCTGACTCCGGGAGGTGGATTTGCCGGTGGAGCCATTATTGCCGGTTCATTCATCCTTCTGATCCTGGCATATGGAAGCAGTGCGCTGAATCTCAGAAAAGAGGTGGCAGGCAGTTCGACTACTGAAAGCGTGGCCCTTCTCATGGTATGCATACTGGCCATCATGGCATTGCTTTTCGGGGCAAAGGTTTTCTTTTTCAACTTCCTTCCAAAAGGGACGCCCGGGGAACTACTTAGCGCCGGGGTCATCCCCCTGTATAATATATTTATTGGTATTGAAGTGGCAGGAGCCATTCTTACCATATTCCTGGCGTTTGTAATCTTTAAAGAGGAGAGTTCAAAATGACAGTCTATATTCTTTGCTTCGTCCTTTTCCTGGTGGGTCTTTACGGGGTTATCACCCGCAGAAACCTGATCAAGATTGTCATCTCCAAATCAATCATGGAGTTCAGCATCTTCCTTTTCCTGGTTCTGATCGGGTATATCGATACCGGACTTGCTCCTATTGTGGACCCGGGATCCGGGGATCAGGTTTACGTGGATCCCCTCCCCCAGGCAATGGTACTGACAGCCATCGTGATCGGTCTCGCTGTAACTGCCATGCTAATGGCCACCTCTATCAGGCTTTACAGGAAATACAAGACTTTCGACATCAGGGAAATTAAAAACTTAAGAGCTTAAAAAATGGAGTCATTGATCCCCATGTTTGTTGCCATACCGCTGGTCTCAGCCTTCCTGATCATGATACTGGGGAAGATGATCAAGGGATTCCACCGGTATTTTGCACCCCTGGTATTGCTGGCCTTGCTTCTGATGTCTATTTATGAGTTCACGAACCTGGGCCGGTCAGGCATTCAGTACACCATGGGGGGATGGGGTTTGGAAAAAGGAGTTCCAATTGGAATTAACCTGGTGCTGGATGGCTTTTCAGTGCTTATGCTCTGCATCATCAGCCTGATCGGATTCATCGCCCTCTTTTACTCATTCTCTTACATAAGGAAATACACTGCTCCAAGCAACTATTATTCCCTTTTTTGCCTGATTATTGCCGGGATGAACGGGGTGGTGTTGAGCGGGGACCTTTTCAACCTGGCTGTCTTCCTTGAAGTATCCGTGATCGCATCCTATGCCCTGGTGGCCTTCGGGGTGGGTAAAACCGAACTGGAAGCTTCATTTAAATACCAGATACTCGGGGGGCTGGCATTCTTGCTCATCATGTTGGCCATCAGCTTGATTTACTGGAAAACCAAGACCCTGAACATCGCCGACATAAGAACAGTCATGGAAGACGGTTACAACTCTTCTTTCTACATTTTCGTTCAGGTATTGTTGATAACGGGATTCGGATTGAAGGCTGCCATCATTCCGTTCCACGCCTGGCTACCCGATGCACATTCGTCGGCTCCTTCACCTGTTTCAGCAATGCTGTCGGGAGTATTGATCAAGGCTGTTGGTGTTTACGTACTGATCAGGCTCTTCTTCAACATGTTCGTTTTCAGTTATGAAATAGCAGTAGTTTTCACGGTTCTCGGGACAATCTCCATGGTCATTGGTTCTTTGGTGGCCCTGATGCAATGGGACCTTAAACGCTTGCTTGCCTACTCGAGTATCAGTCAGATCGGGTACGTGATCATGGCCTTTGGTATGGGTATGATTCTGCTTGTAAAAGGTGATAACATAGCAGTTGCCACACTGGCCATCGCCGGGGGGATGTACCATCTTGTAAACCATGCAATATTCAAAGGACTGCTGTTTTTGAACGCGGGAGCTCTCGAGCACCGATTAGACACCCGTGATTTGAAAAACATGGGCGGTCTTGCCAGGGTGATGCCGCTTACTTCCTCCACATCTTTCATGGCATCCATGTCCATTTCAGGCATCCCTCCTTTCAACGGTTTTTTTAGCAAACTGATCATAATTATCGCGGCTGTCCATGGTGAATTTTACCTGCTGGCTGTCCTGGCCGTGGTTGTCAGTATCATTACCCTGGCGTATTTTCTGAAGTTCCAGCACTTCGCGTTTTATAATAAAGCCGCCGGGAGAGCCCTGGAAAAGATAAAGGAGGTTCCCTTCTCAATGTCATTCAGCATGGTATTTCTTGCCATTCTCTGTCTCGCCTTAAGCTTGCTGGCCTTCCCATCAATCAGAGATGTTGTATTGCATCCTGCCATTGATGTATTGATTCAACCTGATCTCTATTCGACAACCATCTTAGGCTTATAAAATGAGATACCTGGCCCTTTTCATACTGAGTTATATATTCTGGTTGCTGCTTACCTTCGACCTTTCACCGGTAAGCCTTGCATCCGGGGCAATAGCCGCACTTATTACATCCCTGCTGTTCGGGAAATATTTTTACACCAGTGTACATAAATTCCTTCAGCCCCAAAGGTACTTCTGGTTCCTTGTATACTTTGCCATTCTGTGCTGGGAATGTATCAAAGCAAACTTCGAGGTAGCGTACCGTGTACTTCATCCTTCCATGCCTATAAAACCAGGAATCGTCAAAGTGAAGCTTGAATTGCAATCAGAATTTGCCCGGGCCATGCTTGCTAACTCTATTACACTGACACCGGGAACCATTACGGTAGATATCGTGGGTGACGAGCTCTTCGTGCACTGGATATACGTGAGCTCTGAAGATCCTGAAGAATACAGCCATAAAATTGCCGGCAGGTTTGAGAAATATATCAAAAAGACCTTTGAATAATGGACCTACTTGAAATTCTACTCTATCTACAGATAGCACTGAGTGCATCCTGTCTGTACAGGATTATCCGGGGAACCTCCATTGCCGACAGGATGGTTGCCATAGACATTTTTGGAATACTGGTGGTGGGAATCTGCGCCATTCTGTCCATCATCACCGAAAGAGGATTCATCCTGGATATCGGAATTGCCTGGGCCATACTCAGTATAATAGGGACTTTAACCCTTGCCAAGTATTTAAGTGGAAAAAAACTAAACGAATAAGATGGCCAGTACTATTTTTATCATCATTGGAGTAGTCTTTAACCTTTTTGGCTGCATTGGTCTGATCAGGTTACCTGATGTATATAACCGTCTTCAATCGGCTACCAAATGTGCAACACTGGGAACGTGCAGCATCCTGGTTGGAACCTTTCTTCATTATGGCGTCGTGGATGCCGGAATCAAAGCACTCATTATCATACCCATCATTTTCTTTGGAGCTACGGTGGCTGCTCATGCACTGGTCAGGGGGGCCTATCATTTCGGGATTAAGCTCGGGGACAAAAGTGTAAAGGATGACTATAAAGATGTTGTGAAATGAAGTATCCAAAAGTCAGAGAGCTGAAGGAAGCAGTGATTTCCCTGCTTACTCCTGCTTATACTACGAAATTTCCAAAGCAACCACATGTTCCTATGGAGAATTTCAGGGGAAAACCGGTTGTTGATGAAAAGCATTGCGTGGGCTGTGAAACATGTGCCAACGTGTGTCCTCCAAATGCAATTACCATTAAAGATGACCGGGAAACCGGGAGGCGGGTCATCACTAGGGATTTCGGAAAATGCATTTTCTGCGGCATGTGTCAGCAACACTGTATCACAAGTAAAGGTGTAATCCTGTCGGACAAGATATTTGACCTTGCAGTATTTGAAAGAGATCAGATTGTTGAAGAGCAGGAAAAAGAACTGATTGTGTGCAAACACTGTAAAGCCATCATCACCACCAGGGAACATATCCATTACATGCATGATAAACTGGGTGCCAAGGCCTTTGCCTCTGCCCTCAACCTCAACCTGCTCAACGAAAAACTCCAGCTTGCCCCGGAACATGAAACTGACCTGGAGATCAAAGACGGACTGAAGAGAAAGGACATGTTCAACATCATCTGTCCCGATTGCACGCGATCACTCCTTATTAAATACACATAATCATTGGAGCCCGGACTGGCTGATATGATATTGAATGCCGACCGAATCCTATTTGTCGGGGTTGGGAACGTGCTGAAAAGCGATGATGGTGTAGGGGTAGTCATCAGCAGACAGATCAATGAAACTGAACACGTCCGGGCCCTTACCGTTGAGGTAAGTATTGAAAACTATATTGGTAAGATCAATTCACTCGATCCAGGGACCATCATTATCATTGATTGCATGGAACTGGGATCGGGTACGGGAAGCTATCGCCTGGTCTCGCTCGACGGTGTGGAAGACATCACTTTTAACACCCACAATATCTCACTGGGCCGCTTGAGAGATTTCTTCGATTACCCGACTTATGTACTCGGGATCCAGCCCCGCACCACAGAATTCGGGGAAAAACTATCCCCGCCGGTCCTGAAGACCGCCAACATGATCATTAGCCTGATCAATCAAAATTGTTAGCCCTCACCGTACTCCAGTTCAATCACAAAAGGTCGGTAGCGGAGTGGTCTATTACCTTTTAGGCATTCTTTTACTCTTCGTATTCATTTAAAAGTGATAATCTTTTCACCCTGTTTTCAAGGTGGTTGTTTTAGAATTGCAAACAATAAAAACGAAAACAGAAACGATGAAAAAAACCATTCTCATATTGATCACCATAGTGGGGATCCATAGCCATACACAAGCACAAATCCGCCTTAATGCCGGAATCGGGTACTATGGCGAAAACGGAAGCAATCCGGGTTTTGTCCTGGAATTTGAATACGAGAAGTTACACGGGGATGATTTCTCCCTCCCGCTGAGAGGCGATTTGGGGTATCATTCCACTCCCGATTATAATGCCCTGATCATCGACCTCCATAAGGGATTCCGGAAATACTTTGGTTCCGGGCTCTTCCTCGAGCAATCTGTGGGTGTGGGAGTGATCGCAAAAAACTACAAAACTGAAATGTGGTTTATTGATGATTATACCTACTCTATTCCACATGGCAACGGCACCGTTTTGGGATTTATGCCTTCAGTAAGCGCAGGTTTGGGATACGACCTTTCCAAAAACAAAGAGACTTCTGATCTGATCTGGGTCAGGCCAAAGCTCTACTGGGACCTGGGATTCAGAAGCCTTCACCTGCCCTATGCAGCCCTTCAGATTGGATACACACACACACTTAAAACCAAGTAATCATGAGAAAGACAATCATATATATATTCCTGGCCACCCTTATTCTGGGTGCCTGCGAAAAGTCAGAATATCAATCAAAAGGTGACTTTTTTCACCTCTCCCATAAGGGGGCGAAGATGCCCGTCTGGGTGAAGGGAAATTTCGATTCTGAAGTAATGATCATAACGGTTCACGGAGGCCCGGGTGATTCGGGGATGGAGCAGCATATTGCTACAGGATTTAAATACCTGGAAGATGATTACCTGATGGTTTACTGGGATCAAAGATACTCTGGCATGACCCAGGGGCATTATAACAAAAAGACCCAAACTCCTGATCAGTTCATTGAGGATACGGAAAAAGTGGTACAACTGATTCAGAGTAAATATCCAGGCAAGAAGCTATACATGCTAGGTCACAGCTGGGGCGGACAACTGGCTGCCGGCTACCTGGGCAGGGACAACCATGCTGACGATTTTCAGGGTTGGATTGACCTTGATGGTTCAATATACGGTGAACTGGAATCACAACTGATGAAGAATTGGATCCTGGAACGGGTACCGGCTAAACTGGCTGAACCTGATGCCGATGTGGAATACTGGCAATACATTATCGATTTCTATGAAGAGAATCCGGAACCAGGTAACTACTCAGCTCCGGAACCTTACTTGTACGTTTCAGCACTGAAAGGCGATGCCTATAATTGGGATCAGGTGCAGGAAGAAAATCCAACACCCTATGTTGAGCTAATCTTTAAATCCATGTTCTCAATGGGATTTTACGCAGATGCATTTTTTAGCTATGAGACCATGAAGTTGTGGGATGATCTGAATTATACCCCAGAGCTGAATAACATTACCATCCCATCCCTGATGCTCTGGGGAGCGAATGATGGTATTGTTCCTGTTGAGGTTGCTGACTATGTATATGAGCAACTGGGAACCGAAGCATCCCAAAAGGAGGTGGTAAGGATCCCGGAGTGTGCACACGGACCCCAACACGAGCAACCTGAGATTTTCCACCAGGAGATAAGTCAATTCATTGAAACCTACAAAAACCAGTAATCATGAAAAAGCAATATATACTTGCAATTTTGACCCTTGCATTCTCAACCGGGGCATTTGCACAAACAAACTTCAATCTTGGTGGAGGATATTTCGGGCAGACCCTTTCCTATCCGGGCATCGTTCTCGAGGGAGAGATCGAAAAGATATACTCAGAGAAAGCTTCCATTCCCATTCGCCTGGACCTGGGATTCTTTGTCCAACCACGCAATTCATATGGGCTGTTCCTTGATCTCAATGTCGGATTCCGGCGCTACTTCAAGTCAGGGTTGTTCCTGGAAGAGTCCATCGGTATTGGAATCTTGCAACCTTTTCTGCACTCCGATGGCGTTTACCAGGTGGATGATTCAGGTAGTATATCTGAATCTTCGCGGATCAACCCTGTGGATTTTACTCCCTCGTTGACCCTTGGAATCGGGTATAACCTGACCCAAAACAAAGAGAAACAGAATTTAATCTGGTTACGCCCCAAGATCTACTGGCAGTTGCCATACAAAACTACATCCACCTACAATTTTGCCTTACAGCTAGGATTTACACATACCATAAAAACAAAATAAAGTTGATTCATTAATAATACTAAAACACGAAATCATGAAAAACATTAAAATAATTACCGCAGCGATCATGATCGCAACTCTGACCACCATCAGTTGTACCAAAGAAAATGTCCTGATTGAAGGAACAGGTTCAATCCTTACTGAAACACTTCATATTGCTGATTTTTCAAGAATTAATATGGAAGGCATTGATGATGTGAACATCTCCTACGGACCGGTGCAGGAGGTGACTGTAACAGGTCATGCAAACATTATTAGCAGAATCCGGACCGAGGTTTCAAACGATACCTGGTACATTGAGCTTGAAAATGGCAATTACGGAGATTACGAGTTGACCTACTACCTCACCCTTTCAACTCTGGAGCAGGTGACCACCAGCGGCACCGGCAACGTGGTCGTACGGGATTCAATCAGGCAGGATGACCTGGCGGTTACTTTATTCGGAACCGGAAGTTTCCTGGGATTCCCGCTGACCAGTCAAAACTGCAGCATAGTTATTTCAGGAACGGGTAAGTGTGAAGTTTCAGTGGAAAACAGCCTGGACGTAAGCATTGATGGAACAGGCATTGTCTATTATAAGGGTAATCCATCTGTTCATTCAGACATTTCAGGAACAGGATCGGCCAATCAGGTAGAAAATTAGCCAGGAAATTATTTTTAGTAAAAGCGGATACGGGGGATACAACCAATGGAGCTTTTGCGACAAAGATTGGAAAAGAAGATGACTTCCATTCCTAACACCCGGGGTGACTACCAGATTCAGGCTAATGAGGCTGTCTAAAACTCAACTCTGTAATTGAATATGGGAATGAATCCTGTCATTGTATAGTCCACTAAACTCTGGGTTTCCGGATTGTACACTTCTGTCCAGACATTCTTTCTGTTTGTCAGGTTTTGAATGTCCAGGGAGATGACATGCGTTGATTTTTTTTTAAAGAAATGAAGCTTTAAACCCACGTCGAATCTGAAATAGTCTTTTGTCTTTATCGTGTACAATTCATCTGTTTTATAAACCCCTTCCCCTTCTTCGATGGAGGCTGGCAGATCAATGGGGATCATTCTCTTGCCTCCCGACCAGATAATTTTTCCATTGATCCCAAACAGCCTGCTTTCTCCCCATTTGAATTCCTTTCCCCCCACGAAATTATTGATATAGTTGCTGCTGAACCGGGTATTAAACCATTCGTCAAAAGCTGTTTTAAATTTTGAATCATAGATGGAACTAGTGACCAGGAAGTAGTAAGAGTTTGTAAAGAATTTCTGAAAGGTGAATTCCAGACCGTAATTTCTTCCTACACCCAGGTTTGTTAGCGTATCGTTCGGAAAAAGGCCGCCAAAAGCAGGGGACCAGTATTTTTCAGGATTATTTGGCACCGGTAAATTGCTGATATGCTGATAATAGGCTTCAACCTTCATATTAAGATCGGGGCCCAGCATCCTGTCATATGCGACTATGTAGTGTGTGGACCGGGTCATTTTTAAGGCCAGGTTGGGCATGGAGATCGATCCGTCTGGCTGTTCAATCTCAACAAAATAAACCGGAAGATTCTCATTCTTGCTATGATGGCTATAGCCAAAACTCAGTTTCTGACTCCCGGGTAATTCCAGCGTTAGTCCAAGCCTGGGTTCCAATGAGTGGTCATTACTCAATGCAAAATATGCATAATGCAACCCGCCGCTAAAGATCAACTGGTCGGACAGTTTATACTTGGTTTGCACATAGCCCTGGAATAAATTGGTGTGTCCGTCGCTATTCAGAAATTCCTGCAGGTTTCCTGCTTCATCCCGCTGCTGGGAATAATAGTTATAGTCCAGCAGATTCACAATAAGGCCTGTTCTCACTGTGAGCCTGCTAGAAATTTTCCTGTTATAGAGGGAGCTAATCCTTAAGGCACTTGTTTGAAGACTATCAAAAAGATACATATTCAGTCCACCTCTGCTATCCATCCTTTCCAGGGTTTCAGAGCTGTAACTCATAGAATGAGAGAGGATAGTTTTCAGGTAGGACCTTTCGTCAGGAAAAATAGTATGGCTGACACCTGTGGCATACATAGCTGTTTTTGTAAAATCCCGGTATCCGCTTTCCAGCCTGGTTTCGGTAGTGGTATCGGGCAGATATTTTTCATCATCGTGTGAGAATCCCCCAATGCCCCAGAAAGAAAAGGTACCCGCTTTTTTGGTGGGTAGGTTTATTTTAAAGGATAAATCCTGGTAGACCGGCAACGCATTTTGGGATACCTCGATGTTTAAATTATCTAATATTGAAAAAGTGGAATACCTGTAATTAAATAGATAAGATCCCCCATAACCCTTTTTGAAAGGTCCTTCGGCAGATAAATCGATCCCCAGCAGGCCTGCCTGGACGGTGAATTCATTTTTGTGACTGTTCCCGTTTCTGAATTTTATATCAAACACGCCCGAAAGTGCATTCCCATATTCGGCCGGGAATGCGCCTGTGTAGAAATCAGATACCCCGATCATGTTGGTACTCAATATGCTCACTGCTCCTGAAGTGTAGCCCTCTTCAGCAAAATGGTTGGGACTCGGAATTTCAATACCCTCCAACCTCCATAGCATCCAGTTGGGAGAATTGCCCCTGATCACAATCTCGTTTTTTGCGTCATCGGTTATTGAAACTCCTGCAAACACCTGGGCCATTCTGGCCGGATCACTGATACTGACAGGGTAGCGCTTGGTCTCCTCAACGCTGAATGACCTCGAACTAACAGTCGCCATGGAATTCAATGGCTCCCCTTTCTTAAAGGAAACTGACACTTCTCCAATGGATTCGGTACTCTCCGCAATCTCAATGGATAATACCTCCTCCTTGGCTGAACCTAAAAGGATTTCAGATAAAACGGCATCCCTATATCCAACATAGGATACCTGTATTGAATGGCGACCTACTGGTATATTGTCAAGCTGGAAGAGCCCATTATCATCGGTGGTAGTCCCCAGCATAGGATTGGAGTTCAGGAGTACCACACTGGCAAAGGGGAGCGGGCTTCTGGAATCCCTGTCTGTTACCTGTCCCCTTATGGTCTGGGTGGGAATATCTGAGCTTGCCCTGCCTCTTTTCTCCTTTTTGACCGGGGTAATGATAATGGTGTTGTTTACCTTTTCATAGCTTAAACCGGAATTCTGAAGGCACTGCCTCAGAACCTCCTCAACAGTTTCGCCAGACACTGAAACACTCACTTTAGGACACTTTTCCAGTTCCTCGTGGTTATAAATAAAATCCAGATCCGTTTGTGTTCCGATCTCTCTGAGAATGGCTTCCACTGTTGTATCGCGAAAGGAAATGCTCACAAGAGCGGATTGAGCGCTGATTCGGGATGAGCCAAGCATCATGACACCCACGAGGAGCACAGCATTCAGAAATCTATTAATGCCGAAGGATTTATGGATATCGCTATGCTGAAAATCTTTACTCATAATGGGCCGCCCTGTCAAGGCCTTTATAACACCACGATGCTGTTTCCTCTGTAATCGAATTTCACATTTGTGGTCATCTCCAGCATTCCCAGTATGGTTGAAATGCTTTCTCCTTTGTCCAGTCTTGCCGTAAAATGGAATTCTTTGGCCTCAACATTTTCAAACTCAAAGTCGAAGTCATACCACCGGGCCAGCCTTTTCATGACTATGTCCAGTGTCTCGTTGTGAAATTCCAGTTTGCCATTCATCCAGGAGGTATAGCCTGATGTGTTCACTTCTGCAACCGAGATCTCTGAGTTGGACCTGTTAAATGTGGCCTGTTCATCGGGAGTCAAAATTGTAATTGCTGACTTCGCTCCCTCATCGGACCTGAAATCTACACCTACTTTTCCTTCCACCAGAGTGGTCTTAAATTCAGTATCATCGGAGTAGGCCGATATGTTAAAGGATGTTCCCAATACTCTTGTATTCATAGCCCCCGAAGTTACAATAAAGGGCTTCCCATCATGGACGACCTCAAAATAGGCCTCCCCCTCAAGAAAGACCTGCCTGGTGTTTTCGTGAAAAGCAACCGGATACCTGAGTGAAGACCCTGCATTGAGCCATACTTTCGTTCCATCGGCCAGCTGAAGGTTGTATCCGCCTCCACGGGGTGTCCTCAGCTCATTAAAAGATGTTTCTTCAGAGGCGCTTCCCCCTATGTCGGAATAGTAGCTTAAACCCCTTTTCTCGTCTGTTATACTTGCACCGCCATCGTAAAGTGTTGCCACTGACTCGCCCTGTCCCAGTTCTACCGATCCGCCATCAGAAAGGATCAACACCGCCTTTTGCGAACCGGGTTTGAATACAGTATCGATCTCTGCAAGAGTTTGAGGGGATGGAGAGGTCAAATACCGATAGGCAAACCCTCCGGCAACCATAAGAGGCAAGAGGATGGCTGCTGCATATAGCAATAATTTCCGGGGAGTGAGTCTGACGGTCTTTTTTCCGAACAGCTCATCCTCTAGATTAGTCCATACCTTTTCCTGATTGAAGAGGCGGTAGATTTCCAGCTTGTCCATTTGCTTCTTCGGGTCTCTTGCCCGATCATAAAGCAACTGATTTCCAGGGTCCTTCGCAATCCAACGCTCCAGTTCCTGTTGCTCTCCAGGACTTATATTTCGCCGGATTTTTTTAACAATAAGATCCGCTATATAAAATGACTTATCCATATATACAATCCTCTCTCAAGAGTAAAACAACAAACTCTGATTTCGGGTGAAACAATTTTTTATCTTTTTTTCATGCATCATAGCAGGCTCAGCAGGATAGTTTCAAACCTGGGGCCCATCTTATCTTTTAGTTTCGAATAAGCTATTTTCTTTTGTGTTTTTACAGTATTGATCGATATATTCAATTCGTCGGCGATCTCATGGTTTTTCAGTCCGTTCAATGCCAACACCATGATTTCACTGGCCGATTCGGGCAGAGCCCTGATTTCAGTAAGTAGTTGATTGAAAGTCTCTTCCTCGATCACCTGCCGGCTATGCTGGTGATCCGATTCAAGCTCATATACCAATGCGTCTTCGTGCTTCTTCAATACCGACTGGTGCTTCAGGTAATTGAGACACTTGTTCCTCACTGAGGTATATAGAAAAGATTTCAGTGCATTCAGGTGATCGAAATCCCGGCGTTTCTCCCAGAAAGCAATGAATGCTTCCTGAACCATATCCTCAACAGCTGGCTGATCCGGTACATACTTAAATCCAAATGCAGTCAGGGCAGAAAAATAGCTATCAAAAATTTCCCTGAAAGCCTTCTTATCCCCTCGCTTAATATGTTTTATAATGTTCTTGTGCATGTCTGAGCCACAGAAATACCATTTGGTATATTAATGATAACAAAATAAAGCGAAATATTGCTTCATTTTCAGTACCGCCCATGGGAGGAATCTCCAGGGGATCGATGATGCTCAGCTTGATTTCCCCGGCCATTATTTTCACCAGGTCATCTTGCAGAAGAGAATCCAGAGATCTCGGGGGCTGCAACAAAAAGTGGTCAGGTGGTCTGTTTTTTCCAATTTATGACCGAAACAGCAATGGATAAAACGGCCTGTCGCATGGTGCTGCCCGGAATAGAACGAGATAAAGATTTGTTCCCGGAAGAGGACCTCAATTTCCTGAATTACCTACACAATTAGTTGGTGTTTATTAAAATGTCAGGAAATTGAAAGAAATTGTATAATTTTAATAGCTAGTAGATGTGTGAAGTCACCCATGCCGGAACACTAACACTGGTCTGTTTGCAAATTTATCTATTAAACAATTAAACTTGCAATGCATACAGGATAGAGAGAGTCTCAATTATGGCTAACGAAAAACCAAGCTATAAGGCATTAGAAAATGAAGTTTCCAGTTTAAAAATGGAAATTTTGAAATTATCTGAAAAATCAGATAAAATCAGCGATGCAAAATATCGCAAAATGATTGGTAGCATTGGGGATGTTATTGTTATAATAGACAGTGAAGGCCTCAACAAATATCAAAGTCCCAACATTGAGAAATTTCTTGGATGGAAACCTGAAGAAGTAATTGGGAAAAGCACTTTTGAAAACGTACATGCCGAAGATTTAGAATTTACACATAAGTTCATTGGAACTCTTATTAGTGAACCTGGTGTTATTAAAACTATTGAACTTAGGCACAAATGCAAGGATGGTAGTTTTAGATGGATTGAATTTACAGGTTGTAATCTTTTGCACGACCCGGATATAAATGGACTATTAGGAAATTACCATGATATTACTGAACGAAAAAAAACAGAGCAAGCACTAAAAGAAAGCGAGAATCTTTATCAATCACTGTTTACAAACTTAAATAGTCCCTTAAGCATATACGAAATTCTTCTTTCTGAAAACGGAGAACCCTACGATTATAGGTTTATTGCAGTAAATTCTACATATGAAAATACAGTAGGCCTCAAAGCTTCTGATTTAATAGGTAAAACACTACTTGAAGTATTTCCCGAGACGAAGACATCATGGCTTCAAACAATTAAAAAAGTATGCTTAACAGGTATTTCAACTACTGTGGAAGATTACGATGAAGAAGTGGATCTACATGTTGAATTAACCGTCTATATACCGCAAATAGGACAAATGGCATTTATCTGTCCAGACATAACCGTGCGCAAGAAAACGGAACTAAAACTAATTGAAAATCAATTTCAGCTAAATAATCGAAATGAAGAACTACTCAGGGCCAAGGAAAAAGCCGAAGAAAGCGATCGCTTAAAATCAGTATTCCTGGCAAATATAAGCCACGAAATACGTACGCCCATGAATGCCATCATAGGTTTTTCGGGATGCCTTTCAGATCCCGATATAACAGAGACAAGAAGACAACGCTTCACGGACATCATTAAAGAGCGTACTTATGATTTATTACGTATTATGGATGATATTCTTGATGTGTCGAAATTAGAAGCTAGTCAAATGAATATTGTTGAGTTGGAATTTGATTTGTCCGTTTTAATGAACAATTTGTATTTGGAATATATTCAAAAGATAGATAATACCGGATGCAAATCAGCTATTCAACTGAAGTTATCGCTCGCCAACGAAGTGAAAAATATAAGAATAAAAGCCGACAGCCAACGCATAAAGCAAGTTATTAAGAAATTGCTTGACAATGCATTTAAGTTTACGCATAAAGGAAGCATTGAATTCGGCTGTAATGTAGGAACAGATTCAACACTGGTTTTCTTTGTGAAGGATACAGGTATTGGCATCCCCAGGGAGAAACAAAAAATAATATTTGACCCTTTTCGACAAGCCGAAGAGAATTTACTTACCCATTCTTATGGTGGTACAGGCTTAGGGCTATCCATAGTAAAAGGAATAGTAAACCTGATGAAAGGTAAACTCTGGCTCGAATCAAAAGAAGATGAAGGTACCACATTTCATTTTACAACACCTTTGGTTATATCGGGGATTAATGAAGAAAATAGTATTGACCCAACTCCTTTATAGCATCCCTCATGGAAGGGCAAAACAATGCCTATTGTAGAAGATGATGGCATTAAAGGATCTTTTTCTAATAACGCAATTATTTACTGCTTTATCTGAAGCTTAACCTCCTACTCCTGCAAGCAAGAATGATGCCTCAGGGGGGTGCTTCTACCGTCTGCCTTGTATTTCTCTAGAAGGGAATAGAGCTCCGAAGCTCTCTCTTTATGCATATCGTACACATTATTCTCTTCAGAGGGATCGTTTGCAAGATTGTACAGCCGCTCTTTTCCAATGAGCTTCCAGTCTCCCTGCCTGATAAAAAGATCTGTATTATCCGGTCTGCCAACAAACGCACCCCGAATGGGCATGTCAAGATCTTTGTTATACAATGCATCCAGAATGCTGTAACTGTCCTCTGCCGCTTCATCAGGTAGTTTCTCACCGACCAGATCGGCAAATGTGGCTAATATGTCGGTTGTGGAAATGATCTGTGAATTCAGGGATCCTTTTTCAATTACTCCGGGCCAACTGGCAATGAAGGGCATCCGGTGTCCACCTTCCCAGGCATCGAACTTCATGCCCCGGTATATGGATGTGGCCCTGTGCCCATATTTCTCCACATCAACTGGCCACCACACCGGCCCATTGTCACTGGTGAAGAAGATCAATGTGTTTTCACGGAGCCCCTTTTCATAAACAGCATCCAGTAATCTCCCCAGCGCGTCGTCGTTCTCTGCAACCCAGTCACCCCAATCACCGATTTCAGAGGTCCCCCTGAACTCTTCCGATGCCAGCCATGGAGTGTGAGGTGAGGCAAGGGCCAGGTAAAGAAAAAAAGGATCTGAGCCTTCACTGGAGTGTTCGATAAAGTCTATGGACTTTTGGATAAACTGATTCAGTACTTCATCGTGTTTAAAATCCTTTCCTGCCTTCCCTTCTCTCCAGAAGGGACCCTGCCAGCCATTCTTGCCGTACCCGATCCCGGCTTCGACCTCTTCCAATGGCTCCTGAACTGCATGCCTGTTTTCGATGTAATAGTAGTCGGCCTGATCGAGAGAACGGCTTATTCCGAAATAGTAATCAAATCCACGGTCGGCAGGACCACCTGTCAGGTTCTGATAATCGCTATAGTCGAATCCCAGATGCCACTTGCCTACCATTCCCGTATGGTAACCGTTCTTTTGCAATACGCTGGCCATGGTCGGGCGATCCTTTTCGATCAATGGCTCACTCTGCCAATTCAGGCTTGCAGCCCTGAAAGGATATCGACCGGTAAGCAGGCCATACCGTGAAGCAATGCATGAGGAACCCGGCACATGGGCATCAGTGAACATCATTCCGGATTCAGCCAACTTATCGATATGAGGGGTTGAGATTTTTGACTCCGGATTGAAGGCTTTGATATCCCCGTATCCCAGGTCATCCACCAGGATAAAAATGATATTTGGAAGCTCCCGGGCTTCCTCTGCCTGTTTCTTCTCTCCTGAGCAAGACTGAAGGATCAGTCCGATTGCCAACAATGTAATTATGAATATGGATTTCATTCTATAGGGGAATTTATTTTGATGTTTAAACACTAAAATTACAATTTTGAAGCTGCTAATTAGATTGTACTACAATCTCCAGGTTTTCACCCTCATGGATCGTCCTGGTGTTTTTAAATGTCAGGGGCTTATATGATCCCAGTTGAAAGGCGTCCAAAACCACCTTCCCATGGAGTACTTTAAGATTTACACTGTAATCATCTCCATCTTTAACAACTGAACAAATCCCCCATGTATTTCCGTTTGACCAGAAATACTCCCCGGGTTTATCAGTAAATTTCAGAGATTTGCTCACCCCTGAATAGAGGAATCCGCTCTCTGCCAGAATTCCGGCCCATGAAGCCATGGCCCGGGCATAATGATGACCACACTCCGCTTCATCAAAGGGGTTTCTCTTTTGACCATCGTAGCGGTCCCTGATGTTTTTAATTGTTTCCAGGCCTTCCTGCTCCATGCCTTCGTACAACATGCCTATGGCTGCGGTATATTCAAAGCCAGTCATTACCTCGGACCAGTAGGGAAAGGGGATTTTTGGTCGTCCACCACGGGGCCAGCTGGCCATTAGCAGGGCCTTTTCGTCGCCCATGGCATAGGAACGCATATTGTTAAAGTGCTCAAACATGCTCTCCCTTTTGTTGTACTTCTGAATACTCTCCAGGGCGGTTTTAACGTGCTCTTCTTTCAGGAGGTATCCCAGGCCAAGAACATGGGCCATATATTGTCCCACCAGCTGATCGACCAGGCAGCCTGTTGCCAGTTGAAAATCAGGATTCTCAATATTTTTAGTTCCCATCCCGGCCATCAGTCCCTGTGCAATCTCTTCTTTGCTTTCAGGTGTTTGAATCTTATGGAAATAGTATTCCCCGTTAAAGAGATTTGAATCTGTCCACTCGGAGCCATTCTTAAACAGTTTCTTACACTTCGCTGCAAAGGATTTATCATTCATGTAGATGGCCATTTCTTCAGCAGCCCTCAAGGCTCCCAGGTACCATATTTGCATTTGCGGATTGGGACCAAAATATTCCACATCCATGGTGTTATGCTGAACACCTTCCATAACGCCATCCACATCCCCATCCCAACCATGTTCTATCCATGCAAAAGCCAGCGCAGCTTTCACTTTTGGCCAGTATTGTTCCAGAAATTCATCATCGCCGGATAATTGCCAGTCCCGGTAGAATTTCATTATGGTTCCCATTTGCCCGTCGGCAGCAGCAACAGCGATGCCCGATGATGATTTTTCCAGGGGCAGATTGGTTCTGAAACCCATGTGTCCGTATTCATTCAGGGCGTATCCAAATTCCACATCACGCATCGTCTTTGCCAGATCATTAAAGAGGAAGGCCGTTGCCTGCTCATAGTTCCATACATGGGTACATGAGCCAAAGCAGGAACCAAAAAGATCCATCACACCCTCCCAACCGAACATTTTTCCATCTTCGGTACGAAAAACAGTTTGTGAGCGCAGGGTGCTGAGATTAAACAGCGCTGCCTCTTTGATCACATCAGGATAGCTGCTGGAGAGCAATGCGTTGACAAAAGTCAGCGTCTTCTCTGTTAATTCGGGCAGGCGATCTGCTTCTTTCTCTATGACATCCCAGGCATTGGTATACTGGGTGGTATAGTAGTTGCGAAGCTTTTCTTTTGACCAGGAATAACGATTCGGGAAATGCCAGGTCAGGTAAAATGTAAAGGTTGTGATCTCTCCGGCTTTTAGTGTTTTATGAACAGCCAGGGAAGCCATGGGGTCATCATCTATCTGTTTCTTTTTTTCGGTCAACATCCCATCTGCACTGAAATCGTCCCAGAAGTCGAGTATCCCATTGCTCCATGAGTTTCGAGCGGTACTTGTTCTATAGGTAATTTCCCCTTCTTTATCTGCTGAAGTAGATAATGCGAAAGTACCCCAGGCGGCATCTTCCGGATCCACCTTTTCGGAGTACATGTAAATCCCCTGGATTTTTTCGGTGGACCTGTATTCATTTTTGTTCTCCGCTGCCCCGATGGGTATAAAATCTCCTTTCCAATTGGATCTGTGTTTCCTGCCATCTTTCCCGATAAAGTTCCTGATATTACCAGATATGGATACTTCCAGCTCCTCATCACTCAGGTTCTCCACTTCATATTTTAAGATGGCCACAGGAATCCCCGAGGCATCGGCGTCACCCGGAATTAAGGGGTTGTATCCTACAACTTTAACCTTTACCGGCATGGTCTTGTCAGACAGGTTTACAATACCAAAAGGGTAGGTGGTTTCAAATGAAGCATCTCTGAAGCGGGGCAGGCCATGATGATCAACCGACCTGCCTTCATAATGCTGGTAATCGGCAAAATGAATGGGACCCATAAGTGCTTTCGTATTAGGGGTTTCATCTTTTTTCCTGGTATAAATGGCAAAAAATGGGGCATCATTGCCGGTGGTGACTGTGCTGTATCCTTTTGCGGGCACATTCATTACTTCCCAATCCCTTAATTCACCGGATCCCCCCAGGGATACCGTCCCCGTTCCGATCCCCCCCATGGGAAGTGCGATGCGCAACAAATGTTCACTATCGTATTTTTTGAGCGCCGTGATCTTTTCACTCAACAGGGCTGTCTGTGCAAACAGGCTGCTGCTTAGAAGGAAAATGCATGATATAAGAATGTTCTTCATAACGGATTTATTTCACTTTATATATTTCATTTGTTCTTTTTTTCCATCCCCAGGTATCTCTGTGGATGAGGCCCAAAAATGCCGGGGGAATCAGCTCTTCATTCCAGGCCTTCCTGATGGAATCCAGCTCCTCAAGTTTTCGGGGGTAAACTTCAGCAAGATCAATTGTCTCACCAATATCATCTTCCAGATTATAAAGCTCCTTTATGTCTGCGTTATCATGGGTGACAATCTTATAATCCCCCGCTCGAACAGCGAATTTTTTATCATCATATTTTCTTAAATAAATCGCCTCATGTGGCAGCGAGTGATCCTCCCCGGTCAGGAAAGGAATAAGGTTGATACCGTCAAGAGGCTTTTCAGGATTCAAAGGCGTTCGATTCAGGGATGTAATGCTTGCGAATATATCCAGGGAAGAAACAGGATGCTCATATACACCGGGCGACAGCACACCGTCCCATTTCATGGCAAATGGTACATGAAAACCGCCTTCATACACTGATCCCTTACCTTCCCTGAGGAGACCGTTGTCGGAAGCATTTTTTGTCTCCGGGCCTCCATTGTCAGACAGAAAGACCACGATGGTGTTTTCCTCAAGACCGAAGGCTTCCAGGCTGTCAAGTAAGGCACCAACCCCGTCATCCACTGCGCTTACCATGGCGGCATAGATTCTTCTCTTCTCGTCTTTTATATTTGAAAAACGGGAAAGGTATTTTTCCGTTGCCTCCAGGGGGCCATGGGGCGCATTGTATGACAGATAAAGGAAAAATGCTTCCTCCCTGTGCTTTTCTACGAAACGAAGGGCCTGAAGAGAAAACTCATCGGTCAGGTAGCCGGTGGTTTTTACTGCTTCATGATTATGCATAATGTAGGTCCTGTAACTCTCCCTTTCAGTATTGATGGAATAGCTATCCTCAATGGTCAGGTTTTCAGGAAAATAAGTATGCCCTCCACCCAGGTGACCGTAAAACTCATCAAAGCCCCGGTTCAGGGGATGATTGGAAATATGTGCACCAAGGTGCCATTTGCCAATAATTCCAGAGGTATAAGCGCTGGCCGCCAGGACCTCGGCCAGGGTTTTTTCGTCCAGGGGTAATCCCATCAGGGAGTCACCCGGTTGATACTGCGCATTCCGTTCGTATCCGAAACGTTGACCGTAACGCCCGGTGATAAATCCTGCCCGGCTGGGACTGCACACAGAATAGGTAACATAGCCATTGGAAAACCTGATCCCTTCGTTTGCAATGCGATCAATATTGGGTGTCGGAATATCGGTACATCCGTTAAAACCCACATCTGCATAACCCAGATCGTCGCACATGATGACAATCAGGTTAGGACTGCCTGTCACTGCTTTCCTCCTGCAGGAAAGGGCAAGGAGGGACAAAAGAATCAGATGTGCAGTAATAAGGGTTTTTTTCAGTGCCATTTCTATTTCCTCAATTAGATGTTCCGGAATCTCTGTGCAGAACAAAAGGTGATGTCCGTGAATACTCTCCCTGGGCTATTTTTAAAAAGTAAATTCCATTCCTGGTCCCGGAGGGCATCTGTATTTGCATATTCCGCTCTCCCGAATGCTCAAAAGTTGTATGGATGAGCTTTCCTGTGACATCAAAGATGCTTACAGCAGAAGGCAAATCGGGATGCCCAAGGGTGATATGTAAGATATGAGAAACAGGGTTGGGATAGATCATGGAGTTATCCAGCTCCATCCTGTTTGATGCCCTGCCGAGCTGTTGATTTGAATTAAACGCATTGCTGGCACCCATATTCGGCAGCACACTTTTTAAATCAACACCATTACCAAAGGCATCCGTAGAGGCATATGACGTTATATCCTTAAAAATCCCTTTCCCTACCATGGGAAAATTTGGCTCGGGAAATGTAGTTCCGGCATTAATAACCGGACTGCCTGCCTGGATATTAAATCCATCCTTTCCGGCTGTCGGGTCAGGATTTACAAACAGGGGGTCCTGATCAGTGATCTTACTATCATCGAGATTGGTAAAATGGTCGGAAATATTGCCATAGAAAAGGTTATTGGCCATAGCTAACTGGCTTCCTTCCTCTATATCGATTTCAACACCGTCTGCCCCAATTTCGGCTCCATCGGTGGCGTGAAAGATATTATTATAGATAAATGAGTTCCTGGCAAAGATTGAGATGTCTGGCCTGCAGTCTGGAGAATCCAGGTATATGGTGTTGTTATAGACAAAATTACTATCGGATGGAATGGGATCATTACCGGACCCGGCAAACCCGGAGAGCCAGACAGAGTACCCATGAAAATCCCTGAATCCATCATTCACGCTCACATTAAAACGGTAGGTTGAATTTATATTGTCCCCCAGTATCTCACAAAATCCCCCTTCACTGTCTTCGCTGTAGTTGTATTGAAACAGCACATTCCTGTTGCCAAAATCAATGTGCATCCCATAAGAATCTCCGGGACCCCTCACGCTGTATGAGCGGTTGTACTGGGCAATTACATGTCGACTGCTGAATACCCAGGCACCGCTGCCTCTTCCTGCCAGACGGGGCTCAGTATCATTGCTATACCCCGTATGGTCAAAATCATTGTTTTCAATTAAAGCATTGTAAACAGATGCCAGGATCACACCTGACCCGCCCGTTTGAAAAAATGTATTATTGCGAATCACAATGTTCATGTTCCGGTTCAGGGAGTCGATGGTTTTTGATGCTTTCTGATGCGTGGTCCATACCCCTGATTTGCCTGTGTGTGTAAAATAGCAGTCCTCAACAAGCACATCTTTTATAGCAACCTCAATATCCATTTCACTGCTGTCAGAAGCCAGGCGTATTCCTGCCACCTTCATCTTTTTAAAATCAACATCCTGATCCACACTATACACATCCGAAACCTTAAGATTCTTAAAGGTCAGATTACCCGAGACTCCCCCCCATTTATTGGCGTAGACATAGATCCCGTAGCTGCTGTTTGATCCCCAGGTATATCGGCTGCCATCCTGGCGATTGTTTTTAATCCAGAGATCAGTTATGATAATGTGACTTGCATTGACCAGCCTGACCGCTTCAAAATAATCCCCTCCAGGAATATCTCCCGAACCGGAAATCACCGGCTTCTCCCCATCTCCATAGCTCCCGAATACGATGGGCTCCTCCCGGCTACCCGAACGTTTAAACAACAGATTCCCTTCAAAGGCATCTCCGGCTCTGAAAAAAAGTGTGTCTCCGGGCAGAATAAAGCCTCCGTTATCATCCGTATCTCCGGCAGCAGATACCATGGCCAGGGTCTTCCATGGTGTATCTATACTACCATCATTGACATCGTCACCCACCACACTGATGTAATAGCTTCTGGCAAGCACACTGCCTGGAAACAATAAAGCATAAATTACTATTTGTATAAAAAGTGCTCTCATTATTTAAGTTTAATCATATTGTAGAGCAATTTGTCTGCGACCGGGTCGTTCCCCAGGTTCTCCGTGATCTTCATTGTAGAGTATAGCATCTTCCCTTTTCCCTTTTGTACCAGCAATAGATCTGCAGCCCAGAGCACATCGCCAATCCCATTGTAGTGACGCTGATTGATATCCATGTTTTTATTCTGATCGTAGGTAATCACCCCTGCTAGATATATCCCTTTGGCAGGACGGCAAATGGATGTCGTGGCACATACGTTTTCATAGACACCGCTCATCAGGGTGTTCACAGGTAAGCCTTTAAAAACAGCATGATCCGTCACAATATGATTTCTTGAGATGTAATTGCCACTCGTGGTGTACATACTCGCAGAAAAAGGTAGTCTGCCTACATCCATATCCTGAAGCACCCTGGGTACGCTTCTCTGCCAGTCGTCATTGACATCTTCAGGTCTTGGATCCGGATTAGGAGCACCCCAGGTAAGGTTTGTACCCTGAACAGATAAGAAAATGGCATAGCCCCCACCTTCCACAAATGCCTTCACATCCTCCACCTGCTTATGAAAATTCTGATCGTCTTTTTTGCCCTCGCCCACTATGACTGGTACCGACAGGGCGATCTCTACTGAAAAAGCAACGCAGTTTATTCTCCTGCTTTCTAAATGTTCCCTTATGCCCCTGGCGTCATCCAGTACCGCCACCTGCTCCGAAGGTATTTCTAACTGCCTTTCGGTAAATACATCAAAGGATTGTTCATTGGAAGTCAGCAGTTTGCCTGATGCATCTTTCACATTCACCTTCACCACATAGGCACCTTGCATCTGTTGCGTATTCAAGGCTTCATTGTATAGTTGAGATACACCATTTTTCAGCTGGCCTGAAAAGGTTTTTGAGAATACTTCTTTTCCTTTTGCCGTTTCAATTGCCAGCGTCATCTCTACCCTGCTATCCGCATTATCATTGATTCCGGTGACTTGAATCTTACCGCCTTGCCCGGCATACAGGTTCCGGGGAAGCACACGAATGGAGACAATCTGAGGCTGGTTGGCTTCCCTGGTTTTCTCGTAGGCATGTGTTTTGGGATTTCTCCACAAATCAAGGATCGACGCTCCCAGAATCCAGTCACCATCTGTCAGTGCGTGGATACAATAACCACTGATGTCGGGATTCGCACGGGTAGCCTCTATCATTCGTTTATTGGCGATGCCATGTATCTTTTGTTCTTCTAGACAATACTTTTGCAGATCGGGAAACACCTGGTCAAAATCTGTGACCTTAAAAGCCCCGCGCAACTGCTCTTCCAGCCTGTGGTGTGATACTGCAGCCGGTACAAGAGGATTGGCTTCCCTGAATGCTTTGTTGTTGGCCACTATGTCGGGCCAGCTGGCATATCCCAACTCCGACAGATAGGACATTAAACCGGGCTGAACATTGCGCCCGGGCATTCTCAGCCCCTTAAGCCCCATCGCTTCCTGCTCTTCCTGGGTTTTTCCGATGATCAGGCAACGATCATAATGCACCTGGTTTACCTGGCCACCTGGATAGGTGTGAATATCATTGATCCGCAAAGGATTATCCTGATAAGGAAGGTACATATTTGCTCCTTTTGTACCGCCCGACTCATCCAGGATCAGGCGGGTGGGATCCAATTCCTGAGCCAGCACAGACATGGAATGCATCATCTGTTGCAATACCGGGCGGTTGGCTTCATTAAACAATTCCCACTGCACCACACAGGTCCTGTTTCGGTCGCGTAAAATCGATTCGCGCAGCTCCAATTCCACCCATTTGGCCAGGTAGGGTGTGGAGACCGGACGGTGCATGCATTCCACCACAAGACTACCCACTGTCATCATACCAATACTGTCGCACAGGTCCAGCCACATCTTTGGCGGAGGCTTTCGCCAGGGGCGGATCATATTAAAACCAGCCTCTTGGGCAAGCAAAATCTCTTTGATGGCCATTTCTTTGCTATCGGGATAGGCAATACCTGTGGGGTATAAACCTTCAAAGAAGGTGGCCTTCAGGTAAACAGGCTTTTCATTCAAATAAAACTTATTGTCCCGGATGGTAAACTCCCGCATTCCGAATTTGTGATTCCAGGAATCTGATAGCTCTCCATCATGGTTCACCTCCACACTAGCCTGGTAAAGGGTTGGCTGTTCCATACTCCAGTATTGTGCATCGGGGATTTCAACAATCATTTGCTCCTGTTTGGTGCCAGGTGAAAGCGCCATCTCGACCCTCTTCTTTGCCACTGTATCGCCGCCCGGAGAAGTAACAGTCAAACTGACATCAGCCTTTGTTGATTGGATGGAATTGCTTTTAATATCCAGTGTAAAACCCGCTGTCTTTTTTCTTATATCTGTTTCGATAAAGACATCATCTATGCCGACCAGACCGATAGCACTGATACTTACAGGCTGCCAGATTCCACCGGCTATTCCGCCTCGCCATTGCGGTGTTTCCTGTCGCCCCATATGGTCCACCACTTTATCCGTCAGTATAATGGGTCCGACCACACGCATGGTCAGCACATTCTCCTCCCCGAATTTCACCGACCTGTCAATTCTAAAACTAAAGGGTGTAAATCCACCTTCGTGATAATCAATCACATGGTTGTTTAGCCACAGCTCTGCCTTATAATTGACTGCGTCAAAATTTACATATACCAACTTCCCTTCCCAGCTGGCGGGGATCGTGAATTTCTTGCGGTAATAGGCCACACCTTCATAATCCTGCTCTATCTCTTCCCAGCAGGAAGGAATAGTAATGACACGTTTACCTGAATGACGCTCAAAGCCCTGTTCCGTATGCAACCTTTGAGAACGCCCTTCATTTTGATGATCGAAAATAATTTCCCATGGCCCGTTTAGGCTGATCTCTTGGGTCTGTCCATGTGCACTAACCGTCAGCACAAAACAGAGAAACAGTACCATAAATGTGGGCTTCGTTCTCATTTTCCTGTCATCTTCCGGATTTTACTCTTTAACTCTTTCTTTACTCCTGCATGCGATTCCATATGGGCTATATTTATCCATTCATTGGGATCCCCTGAAAGATCATATAACTCCTCCTGACCATTGGGATAGATAATGTATCGGTGGTTCCTCGTCCGGTATGAAAATGTTTGCTTAACAAGCTCGTAATCTACCACATCGGTGGCAATGGCAGTTAAGGCTCCGTCAGGTCCCTCCCAAAAAGCCCTGTCCGGATCTTCCAGGAAGGGTTTCAAACTGAATCCACCCAGGGGCAATCCCTCACTGTTCTTCTTATGGTCTCCTGTCAGCTGACAAATATCGGTCAACGTGGGGAAAATATCAATAAGCGAGACCGGGTGATCCACACAACTTCCCGGCTCCATTCCCGCAGCTTTGAAAATTAAGGGAATTCGGGTACTGCTACTCCAGGGTGAGTTTTTAAACAGGTACTGTTTTTGTCCCATTTGCCAGCCGTGATCACTGGTAAGAATGACCACCGTATTTTCCCTGAACTTACTGCTGTTCAGCGCATCAAGTACAAGCCCAACCTGTTCGTCCACAAAAGCGACACACGCCAGGTATGCCTGGAGAAAGTGTTTCAAGGCTAGCTCTTCGTTTTGGCCATATGATTCGGCGAGCAGCTGATAATAGACCCGGCCTTTTGAAGTGTTCGTGTACCATTGATCGTTTTTAGTACGCGCGTCAGGATAATTCATTTTGTAGTGCGTGTCTTTCACATCTCCCTCCTTTAAAACAGGCAGCTGAAGATGCTCCACAGGAAACATATCAAAAAATCTTTTGGGAGCATAGAGAGGAGTGTGTGGACGAACAAAGCCTACTCCCATAAAAAATGGTCGGTCACTGCTTCCGGCATCCATTGCCTGGAGTCTTTTTACAGCCCACTCTGCATGCAGTTCATCAGGTGTGAGGTCCCTGTTGTTTTCATCCACATATTCAAAGAGTATATCGTCTCTGCCCGAGTAGACCCAACCTCCATTTTTGCCTTTCACTTCACCTTCCGGAAAAACCGGAACATCCGATAAAGGTGCAAAGGATCCATCAATATCGCCGATGCTTCTAAATGGCAAAGGAACCGAAGGGTGCCCTGCCTGCTTATCGCCATCGAAAGCAAAGGGTCCGTAATTATTGACATCTACGCCCCAATCATCCCAGAGATCCGGCCGATTTGAATGCAGCAGTTTCCCACTCCCCAACACATAATAACCGTTCTCTGAGAAGAGCTCCATCAGTGTCTTATTGTTTTTATAGAGTGCTTGAGCGGTGGACCGGTCTGGACCAAAGTTACGTGATTGATGCGGATAAATTCCCGTAAACAGGCTATTTCGTGATGGATTGCAGAGTCCGATATTCGCGTGCGCATTTGTGAATCTCACTCCGGAAAGGGCAAGCCGGTCAATATTCGGGGTCCGGGCCTGGGGATGTCCTCCGAAACAACCGGGATAATCATTCAGATCGTCAATCACAATCAGGAGGACATTGTCTCTTTGCCCGTTATTCCTGCATTGAATATCAGCGATTCCCAATGCGACAAATGCGGCTATGAGTCCAATTTTGTAACGCATGATTCAAAATAAAGCTTTCTTTTATCTACGGATAAATACTGACCTGTAAATGTTGTTCCCCTCCGTAATCTGCATGGTGTACACACCCGGCTTCAGTGAGGAGATATTGATCACAGAAGTTTGGAGGTTGTTTTGCCTCTGGCATATTTTTCCGGCCATATCCGTGATGGTCAGTGCTGCATTTTTTTCAAACGCTTCTGCTCCTTCAATATTCAGCATATCCTCCGCCGGATTTGGATAGACCTTTATCTCTTTACTCCCTGTCGGATGATTTATCGAAGTATTGCCTCCATCATCATTCAAACCAAGACGGAGTATGGTAATTGAAAGCGGGGGAAGGTTTGTCTCCACAGAATGTTCATCCACGGTTCCCCCGTTGTCAGGCACAAATTTAACCTCAGCATCAAACTCACTCCTACCCGCAAAAACCCAGGTTTCAAGGTCCCGGAAACTTCCGGTGTTTTCAGTGCTTATGCGGATGTTTTTAGGGATGCTGTTTTTGTTAAGGGCATATACCACCATCAGGCTGTCGTTGTCTGAAATGGTGGAATAGGTGACGATCCCGGAACCCGATAATTTTCCAATATAATCCTCTTGTATATGCCTGTTTATGTTTGAAAGGATATCCGCCTGCATGTGATTCTTGTTGGCCGAGTCGTTTGAAAACAGTGTGGCCAGAGGGGCATCACCATCTTCCCCGTTCCATGGAGTGTGGGTACCCCAGTAGAAGGTGTTTTTTACATTGGAGGTGATGATCATCTCCATCTGCATTTCAAACAGAACCAGCCCTTTGTAGAGATTGAAAACCTGCGGATCGGGATATCTACCGCCTGTGATGCCGGTCTCGGTTACAAATATTTCAAGATCTGGTTTCGAGGATGCCCGGACATATGCCAGATTATCTGTGATATGCGGAATCAATGTTTTCCCATAATCCTTCCAGGCATCGTACCCTTCCCATTCGTTTCCCCCAAACCAGAGGTACTGATGACAGGTAATAAACTCCACATACTCCGGACAATAGCGAAGCATCTCATCGTTCCACCTGTTTAACAGGCCGGGACCAGTTTTTATGGTCGGGTCAACCTCAAGCATGGCCATGGCCATTTTTTTGTAGTCTGATTTAAAAGCAGCCTGGGGATAAATATCGCTGTGGTGGTCCTGCTCGTTGCCCAGCTGCCAGTATTTGATTCCATAGCCCTTAGTAATGTTTGCATAGCGTACCCACTCCCTGGCATAATAGATCAGGGTATCAATGGTGATCTCATCATCAGGTTTATAAACATGCGACATGATGTTGACACAGACCACCGGTTCGGCTCCTATTTTCCGACAGAGTGATACATATTCGTCAAATCCCAGGTCTTTTTTGAAAAAACCCTGCTCATCCACAGCCCAATCCCAGCCTCCCGGAGCTCTGCCAGGGACAGCAACACAGGGTTCGGGGCCATCAACAAGGTCCTGGGGATCTTTTGTCCACAGGTAGTTGTTTGAGAGTGCACCGTAGGGAAAACGAAGCGCACCTGCTCCCATCTCAGACAACGCGAT
>JAAEOI010000154.1 GCA_024244665.1 Bacteroidota bacterium
AGGGAGAAAACTGGGGATGTTGGCCTGTGGCATTTGCGCCATCCCGGTTGTTTTTGTTCCGCATACCGATTCCCTATGGCTTGCCGTGGCCTTAATATCCCTTGCAGCCGGAGGACATTGCGGATGGTCGGCCAATGTATTTAGCCTGATGTCAGATATTTTCCCTAAAAAGGCAACAGCCTCCGTCGCCGGGTTCGGAGGCTTCTGTGGAGCTGTTGGTGGTGCCATTACAGCCTTTGGAGTGGGGAAAATTCTGCAGAATGTAGGTGTGGATGGATATGCCATTCCCTTCCTGGTGGCCGGGTGCGGTTACCTGATTGCTTTACTGCTTATACACCTGATTATACCAAAAATTGAACCTTTGAAATTATAAATATGACTGGAAAAGAGAGAGTAGCTAAAGCCTTGAACCATGAGGAGGCTGATAGAATTCCTTACGATCTGGCAGGTACAACAGTGACTGCCATTACGAAAAATGCCTACCAGGGTGCCATGAGAGCCAGGGGTATGAGCACAAAATACGATGTGGAGGAGGTGGATCCCATCTCCCAGATAATTACCCCGGTAGAAGAAAACCTGGTGGCACTGAGATCGGATACCCGCCG
>JAAEOI010000155.1 GCA_024244665.1 Bacteroidota bacterium
AGAGTGAACGAGAGAGGAGTCGAACCCCCAACCTCCTGATCCGTAGTCAGGTGCTCTATCCAGTTGAGCTACTCGTCCGGTAATGGGGTGCAAATTTAATTAAATTGTGCCAATTCCAAAACACTTTACTTAACTTTCAAGTTCCATTTATATATTTGATTAAAACCCAAGCCATGAAAAAAGTTCTCCGGATCCTGTTTATCACCATTGGCGTGATACTGCTTCTGCTTTTTCTGATACCTGTACTGTTTAAATCAAAGATTGAAACCACTGTTAAAGAGAAGATTAATGAGAGTGTATATGCCACGGTGGATTGGTCCCGTTTCAGTCTCTCCCTGTTCCGGGGCTTTCCCGATCTGAGTATCAACCTGCACCTGGTTTCGGTAGTGGGGCTGGAGCCCTTTGAAGGGGATACCCTTGTGGGATTAAAACGCTTCGAGGTCAGGGTCAATCCTTTCAGTGCCATTAGGAAGGATTTACAGGTGAAATCAGTCCTGCTGGACCACCCGCTTATTAACGGGATTGTGCTGGAGGATGGAACTGCAAACTGGGATATTACGGAAGTGGTTGATGAGGAGCTTATAGAGGTTACTGAGGAAGAGGTAGGCGAGGGGAGTTCCATGGCTGTTTCCCTGGAAAAATTTGCTATTAAAAATGGACGTATCTTTTATAATGATGCGGCGATGGGTGCCGAGGCAGCCATGGAGGTTTTTAACCTGGAGCTGGCTGGTGATTTCTCTATGGAGGAGACCAAGCTTAAATTGAGCATCTCTGTTCATGGAATCGATGTCCGGTATGGAGGAATCCGGTATATGAGGGGAGGGAGTTTCGGGCTTGACCTGCTTGCTGCCGCCAATATGGTGGAGAATCGCTATACGATGCTTAAAAATGAGATCCGGATCAATGGACTGACGCTTGGAACAGAGGGCGTGGTGCTAATGATGGATGATGGCGGGATGGATATGGATATGCGTTTCTTTTGCCGGGAAACTTCCTTTCAGACCCTGCTCTCCCTGGTCCCTTCCATCTATCTGAATGATTTTGAGGCCCTGGAAGCAAAAGGTACACTTCTGCTCGAAGGGGAGGTGAAAGGAGTGATGAAAGATTCTCTTATGCCCGATGCTCTTATAAAACTGGAGGTTACAGACGGATTTTTCTCCTACCCCGATTTGCCCAAAGATGTTTCTGATGTGCAGCTTAAGCTGCTGGCCAACTATAATGGAAAGGATATGGACCTTACAACGGTCGATCTGGAGAAGTTTCACATCTCTCTGGGTGGAAATCCTTTTAATGCCAGACTTCATGTAGACCATCCTGTAAGCGATATGCATGTGGATGGTGAATTGAAAGGACTCATCGATCTCGGCTCTTTGCAGGATATGGTTCCTATGGAGGAACTGGACCTGGAGGGCCGGATGACCGTCGATGTGAGGGTGGATACCCGAATGTCATATATTGAGCAGGAGAATTATGAAGAGGTTGACCTGCAGGGCTTGTTGCTGGTGGAAGGAGTGCAGGTGGAGACTTCGGATATCCCGGTACCCGTGCAGCTCAGTAAACTGGAGATGATTTTTAGTCCCAGGTATGTTGATCTGACCGGAGTTGACCTGCAGATGGGTCGGTCTGACCTGCGCCTGGAAGGTTCGCTTTCCAATTTCATCCCCTATGTTTTTAAGGGAGAAACTGTGTCGGGGGCGCTATCAGTCTCTTCATCGTTACTCGATGCAAATGAACTGATGCCTGAAATTACTGAAGAAGCAATTTCGGATGATGATAATCCGGAAGGGGAGCCTGCCGACTCCCTGGCCATTCCGGCCCAGGTGAAGATTCCGGAGAATATTGATTTTGCCCTCGACCTTGATATGAAAGAGGTGATCTATGACAGAATCGTGATAGATAATATCCTTGGCAAGGTGAAGGTAAGTGAAGGAGTAGCAGAGCTTGCCGGATTAGAGCTGGATTTGATCGGGGGCAGCGTTACTGCCACCGGGAGCGTTGATACGAGAGATGAATATGCCGGGGCGGATCTCTCCCTGGATATGCTCGGTGTGGACATCCCCACTGCATATTCAACCTTTGTGGCTGTGGAGAGGCTGGCTCCAATGGCCAAATACTGTATGGGATCGGCCAATATTAAACTGGACTACAAATCACAGCTGGATGCATCTTTCTCCCCCTTGTATGAATCGGTCTATGCCAATGGACAGATCTTCACAAAGGATCTGCATGTCCATAATACTAAATCCTTTGTCCGCCTCAGTGAACTTCTGAAGAATGAGAAATTTCGCGAGATGGCCCCCGACGATATGAATATCAAATTCCGGATCAGGGATGGGAAAGTGATTGTGGATCCGTTTGTTATGGCCTTTGCCGATTCACGGATGACTATCTCCGGGCTGCACGGGATTGACCTGTCGCTGGACTACCTGCTGGATATGGAGATAGCCAAAACCGACCTGGGAACAGGGGCGAGAGATATGATGAACGGGGTATCTGCCCTGGCGTCTTCGGCCGGGATTGCTATACCCGAATCAGATTTCGTAAAGATCAGGGCGAAAATCACCGGGACCTTCAGTGATCCGAAGATATCCACGGATTTGAGTGGAAATCTGGAAGCGGGAAAGTCCAGGGTAAAAGAGATTGTTGAAGAACGGATTATTGAAGAAGTGGAGAAGGTGGAAGAGGAGGTCCGTGAGGAGGCCTCGGAAAAGGCTGATGAGATTATTACTGAGGCTGAGGCGGAAGTGGAGCGTATTATGGAGGATGCCAGGAAAGCAGGGGAGGATCTTGTTAAGGAAGCAGAGAAGCAGGGGGAGAATCTTATGAAGGAAGCCGGGAGCAATCCGCTGAAGAAGATTGCCGCACGGAAGGCAGCGGATGAGCTGGTGCGACAGGCAAAAAAGCAGTCAGAGAATCTTCTCAGGGAGGCGAAGCTCAAAGCGGATGAGGTGATGGAGACTGCCAGAGGAGAGGCAGAGCGAATTTGATGAGAACAAAAAAAAGAGGCCGCCCGGTAGGGGCAGCCTCTTACAAAATACTCTACAGGGATTCCTTTAGAATCTCTTCTCCTTGATACGTGCTTTCTTACCGGTAAGCTCGCGGAAGTAGAAGATGCGCGCCCTTCTGACGCGTCCGTGTTTGTTGATGTCAATCTTCTCAATAAAAGGTGAAGTGACAGGAAAGATCCTCTCAACACCAATATTTCCTGACATTTTCCGAACCGTAAAAGTTTCAGTAAGTCCTTTGCCACGGCGCTGGATTACAACTCCCCTGTACTGCTGGACACGTTCTTTATTTCCCTCTCTAATTTTGTAATGAACAGTAATGGTATCCCCCGCACTGAATTTGGGTAATTCATTCTGGGAGGCATATTCCTGGTCAACAACCTTCATTAAATCCATGATTCTATCTTTATTATATTGTAAGCCTGATTTAACAGGTCGCAAAATTACAAATTAAATTCGTATTTGACTAATGCAAGATGCCTTTTATTAACAATTCCCTGTTAACTAATGAGCATCCCCTTTGGGCATCTTCAGGTTCTTGCCGGCATCTTCTACCACATTTCCTTTCCACTGTTCTGAATATCCCGGCTGGTCAGGTCCAAGCGGATAGCCGTCTTCGCTGCGAAGAAAAACTCCGTTCTCCTCTTTTTTAATATTCCCGTCGATGTATTTCACCAGCAGAAATTGTCCAAGTTCCTTATAACGCTGAACAGTATAGTCCCCCATATTCACCGAATAGTTGGTGATGAACTCCCTCGCCATTTCAGGATTGGTTTCGTGGAGGACTGCTGCGGCTGCATCAATGGCTGCCACCTCAGTGATGTATTTCTCTTCAAGCTCTGTCTGAACTTTCCTGACATCCTCCATCATTACATTATACCTCAGGTAGCTGAAGTTGGATACGAAGCTGAAGGCCCAGAAGGCAGCGGTTTCAGAGTAGGAAAGCAGGTCACCGTTCCCAACTGCATATGATTCAGGTACGCGGGTCATTCCGCAGTACATGGGGACGTAAGTGGTGGAAGCTGCGTCATCGATTCCAAACCAGAAGATCCCGCCTAGCCAGTCAGGCTTCATGGAGCGACACTCGGCCACAAATGAAAATCCGGTCTGTTGCGTGGCAGTTGCTCTTTCATTCACATACATCTTTCCGTCATATTCCCAGGTGAGGGGGCGCCACCGGTAGGGGAGGCCAAAAGGTCCGGCTCCTGCATCCTTGCTCATGTCAAGTTCGGTTCCCTCCAGGTGATCCCTCATGAAATTCATTAGGTCCTTATTGGAGATCTTGCGGTTGGGTTTAATGTAGAGAGGCATCCTGTTCTCCAGCTCTTCACCTTTCACATAGCTGAAATACTGCTCCATATCATCGTTGATCTCCTTGAAGAATGACCATACCCTCATATCGCAGAAGCGAGCAGATTCAAAATTGATTGGTGCATAGGTGTCGGAGAAGCTGAAATCGGCATCTGTTCCTTCGTAATACCCTTTTTCTCTTGCAAATTCAATCACATCTGGGGCATAGAGGCAGGTTTCCGCATCGTCCAGCGGGAATTGGCGGATCCTTGCCTGGTTGGCATGACCACTTACATATCCGTCGGGAATCCTGACCGCGACCCAGACAGCGCCTTTATTCTTATTATAGGTTTCCCCCCTTTTTGTGACCATTTCAGTTCCCTTTCCAATCAGCTCCATAATCCATACTTCATTCGGATCAGCGATGGAAAAGGACTCTCCGGAGCTACAGTACCCGTATTTGGCAATTAGTTTTCCCATGATATTTATCGCCTCACGGGCTGTGCGTGCCCTTTGAAGGGTGATGTAGATCAGGCTCCCGTAATCGATCAGCCCGGTACTGTCTACTAATTCGCTTCTGCCCCCGTAGGTGGTTTCGCCAATGGCCACCTGGTGTTCATTCATGTTCCCCACCACCGAGAATGTGTGTGAGAGTTGCGGGATGCGCCCCAGGAATTTATTGGTGTCCCATTCATAAACATCCAGCATGGCTCCCGGAGGATAGTCCGCTGCAGGTCTGAAATAGAGTTCACCATATAAAACATGGGCATCGGCCGCATAGGTGATCATGGATGTTCCGTTGACAGATGCTCCTGGCGTCACCAGGAAATTTGTACAGGCAAATGCAGTTCCACCCCACAGGCTCAGCCCTAAAACGATAGCAATTATTCCTTTTTTCATTTGAACTCTTATTTATTTACAATTATTCCTTTTTATCCCTGAGCACTGACCCCTGCCCAAGAAGCGTCAAAGATTTCACTTTTTAAATAAACTACCAACTGATCCTGTTTAAACCACACTTTCTCTCTATCAGAATACATAGTTAAGGATCTCCTCCCTTTCACCATCCGAGAGCGCATGATGCATCCCTCCAGTGTTATTCCGATTCATCAGTTGCAGGATCTCATCTTTGCGGGATCGGTCTATCCCGGCATCCTGGCATCGAACGGGGCATCCCAGTCCGGCAAAGAACTCCTTGAAAGCCTGGTTGATCAGATCCACATCTTCAGTGTCGAACAATTCTCTCCCCAGGAATCGGATCCTCTCCCCGGTCCTTTTTTCCATGACTTTTATCCAGGCAGGATAGAGGATGGAGAGCGATGCTCCATGTGGGGTGTCATAGAGGAAGGATAGGGTATGGCCCAGGAGATGCGCCCCCCAGTCGCCCGATCTTCTTCCATACATAGTCATGTTGTTCAATGCATTCGTGGCGGCCCACATAATTCTGGCTCGCAGTACATAATCCCCCGGATTTTGCATCAGGGCGGGTCCAAACTCAAAAGCCTCCCGGATGATGGAGATTACGAAGCGGTCCGACAACGATGCATCACCCTCTCCAAACCATGCCTCCAGGCAGTGTGCGATCAGGTCCACAACACCATAGGCGGTATGGTTGGCAGGCACGGAAAGCGTGTAAGCGGGGTCCAGGAATGAGTGCGCCGGATAGATCAGCTCATTTCTGTAACCGATCTTCTTTCGGGTTTCACTGTCCTGCAATACGGCAGTCCCGTTCATTTCTGTTCCTGTGGCTGCGAGGGTCAGAACAGCCAGAAGGGGAAGGGCAGAGGAGGGCCTGTACTGAGCGGTCATGACCTCCCATGCATCGCATCCTTCTGCAATACAAATAGCTATGATCTTGGCTGAATCAATCACGCTTCCTCCCCCTACGGCAACTACCATGTCAACATCCTTTCCCCTTCCCAGTTCAGTTGCAGATCTTACATCTTCTACCCGTGGATTGGGCCTGATTCCGTCATATTCAGTAATTGTGATCCCCTGCTTCTCAAGCTGTTTAACGGTATCCGAATAACTGTCATTTCGTTTTACAGAGCCTCCGCCATAGACAAGGAGGGCGTGTTTTCCAAACGCAGAAGCAGATGCTCCAAGCTCACTGACTACATCTTTACCAAAATGTAGCCTGGTTGGATTGAAAGCGGTGAAGTTTATCATGTTCATTTGTTTTTTAACAGTTGATGTATGATTCCGGCCGAAAGGTCGGTCTTTCCGCCGGTGACGCTGGAGAGGCAGTTTACCTCACAACGGTATCTCAGCAGTCCGAGAAATGCAAATATAAGGGCCTCTTTGAAATTTACAAGCTCTGTCGGGGGGACAATGATCTCAGCTTTGGAGTGGAACCTGATCCGTTCCACCAGGGTAAGGTTCAGTGCTCCGCCTCCTGTTAACAGTACACTGTCTGCACAAGCCAGTGCCACAGACGATGAAAGCTGAATCGCTATGTGTTCTACCATGCTTGCCATCAGGTCGGGAGGGCTGAGACCGGGGTGTGCTGAGTGTGGAATAAAAACCTCCTGGAACCACTCTTTTCCCAGCGACTTCGGGGGTGGCTGCCTGTAGTACTCCAGTGTGTTCAGTTGGAGAAGGAAGCTTTGGTCTATGCTGCCCATGGCAGCCATTTCTCCATCCCTGTCAAAATCCAGGCCCTCCAGGGCAGCAATCCGGTTCAGTGCCAGGTTGGCAGGTCCCACGTCAAAGGCAATTCTCCGGCCAAAAGGATCCTCAAAAGAGATATTTGCAAATCCGCCCAGATTGAGACAGGCATCATATGCACCGAAGAGCAGCCGGTCTCCGATGGGTACAAGTGGTGCACCCTGCCCGCCCTGCTCCACATCCTCCCTCCTGAAATCGTTAATTACAGTGACTCCTGTGCGGTCAGCCATAATTCCCCCGTGTCCTGCCTGGAAGGTGATCCCCTTTTCCGGCTCATGGAATAGTGTGTGTCCGTGAGATGCAATAAGTTCAGGTCTTGCCCCGTGTCTTTTATGAAAGTCATTCAGCACTTTTGCAAAGTGCTCCCCCAGCGTTCCGTCCAGCTCCATGATTTCATCCATTTCAAGTCCGGCCCAATTCTCAAGCCTGTTTTTCAGTTTGGAGGGATAAGGGATGGTTTCAGAGTGAATGATCTTTGAATCCCACGCTTCATTATCCTTACAGAATTCACAGAAGGCCATATCCACCCCGTCCATGGAGGATCCTGACATGATTCCCGTTACTCTGTATCTTTCTGGCATAGCTGTCTTACCATGTAAAGATGGTATGGTACAAATTTACATTTCCCTGCGAATCGGAGACATAGAGTTCGAGCTCATGTTCCTGGTTTCTGGAAAGTTTCTCTTTGTCAAAGGTGTAGGTCAACAGGTCATTTTTCGGATCATATTCAAACAGTGCCCACCGGTTATTGATATAGCCTTCGTATTTTTCAATGTCCGACAGGTCATCCCTGATGATATAACGGAGCGATTTCCGGTCCGACTGGTTTGAAGCGCGCGATCCGTTCAGGGGAATAATCTCAGGGGGGAGGGTGTCCAGTGAAACAGAATACACACCGAAACAATCCAGGGAGGCCGTCAAACGTCCCTTGATGTACTTCCCGCCTGCCGAGACAAACTTCTCTTCTTCGGGGTCATAGCTCACAAAAATCAGTTTGTTCCGAAGCTCCGGTTCAACCTCAGGTGCCGGAACTGAAAGTGTAAAGGATTTATGAAGTGGAGTTTTGATACTGTGGATATGGTAAGCAGGTGAAAGGAATCCGTTGGTTGGCGGAGTTTTCAAGTAGGTAAACTCAATATCCTCATAAAGGGATTTTGCGGCGATCTCAACCCTCATTCCTTCTTCTTCGTAGATAGAGGCTTCATTGAATTTAATCACCCTTGAATCCTCTTTCCCTGGAATAGAAGGCTCTTTTATACCTGCTTTACCAGTAAGGCTGAAAGAGAGCTCTGAGCTGTTCCCGGCCACATCAGCCGCAACAACCTTTATGGAGCGGCTTCCTGCCTCGTTAATCTCAAGGATCCCCTCGTTTTCCAGCTTCCTGTAGATACGTAGCTGATCATTGGGCAAGCGGTAGAGGCGATGTGGTTTCCTTCCCGAGCTCATGATCTCTCCATAGTCAATGTGGGCGTTGATATACCTGGTTTCAGAAAATGAAAACTCATCCATTTCATGTTGGTAGAAAAGCTGCTCATCTCGGTAACCTTCAAGGGAGAAGATACCGCATCGGTTTCCTGCACCGTTCAGGTAGTCGTATACTTCAACCCCGATGCCAATCCTGCCGCTGACCTTGATTGAGGTCCCCCAGGGAACCGTGTAGACACCCTGGTCATATACCAGCTCAAAGGAGTGTTTTTCCGCTTTACCGTTCACAAATGAGCCATGCCCCAGCGGATAGATATAGAGCTTGTGAAACCTGGGGGCGATTCGGTCCTCAATTTCGAAACCGTACTGCAGGACGTTGAGGGGGTGCTGGTTTGCAGAATTCCGGATTTCGAAGTGCAGGTGGGGTCCCATTGAGCCACCTGAATTACCTGAATAGGCAATGAAGTCACCCTTTTCCAGGGGGAACTCTTCTGGTTTAAGATAGATGTCAACCCGGTGTGATTGCCGGCGATACTGTATCCCCTTCACATATTTTTCAATATCTTCACGGTACCTGTCCAGGTGACCATATACCGAAGTATGGCCATCGGGATGAGCCAGGTAGACCGATCTTCCATACCCGTTGGCCTGAACCTTGATCCTGGAAATGTATCCCGATTCTATGGTGCTGACATGGTGCCCGGTGGTCCCCTGGGTTTTTATGTCGATTCCTGAATGGAAGTGGTCAGATCGGATCTCCCCGAAGTTCCCGGAGAGGTATATGGGTATTGTCAGCGGCGGGTAATACCGGGATAAGGGTTGTCCAAAAGATTGTAATACTGCTACTTGAAATAAGAGAATGAGAATAATTTTATGCATATTCAGCCTTCGTTTTTATGGAAATCCAAAGCTATGGTTTTATGTCATAATTGAAAACAGCTCCCCTTCCATATTGTTAAAATAATTTTATATTTGTAATTATTATATCTCTGCTAAATGAGTGTTGAACAGGCTGAAATACTGGAAGGGATCAAGGAAAAAATTTCCTCGGTGAAGGTGTTGCTGCAGGAGCAGAAGGACCATAGCCAGGAGTTAAGTGTTCAGAATGAAGCACTTCAGCAAGATGTTCAACAAAAGCAGTCGAGAATAGATGAATTAGAGGAAAAGAACCAGAAATTAGCGTTGGTTAAGGGTATCATGGCCGAGAGTGAAAACAGCGATGATGCCAGGATGAGAATAAATAAAATTGTGCGGGAGATTGACAAGTGTATTGCTCTTTTAAACAGATCATAAGGGGATTATGAATGAACAGCTTTCCATAAAGGTACAGATTGCGGAACGTTTTTATCCCCTAAAAATAAAACGGACAGACGAGGAGAAGATTAGAAAGGCGGCAAGGCTCATCAATGACAAGGTCCTTAAGTACAAACAGAGATATTCAGATAAGGACACGCAGGATTTTGTAGCCATGGCAGCACTTCAGTTTGTAATTAATTTATTGGATTGCGAACAACAACAAAATGTTGTATCTTTGGAAAAGGAGCTGGTTGATTTGAGTAGTGAGTTGGATCAGTTATTGAAATAAGAGTAATAGCGTTCTTTACATATAATGATATTGCCCGCATTGTTTCTTCAATTATTTTTGAAACTCAACATTTATTAAATTGGAACAAAGCTCGGGTTATAAAGAGCAGGCCAAAATTTCGGTTCGCCGGAATACTGATACGTCGGTCATTGGAAACTTGATATAACTTGGCGGTTCCACCCATGTAAGATTGGGGTTTTAATAAAATTTTGAGGAAATATGCGGGTTTTTTTATTGTCTAAAATGAAATACCTATGGAACTGTTAATGCAATCAATGGTGCTACAAACAACCATGGTTCCTTACTTTCTGATCGGAGGAGTTTCGTTGCTGGTGGGTACGGGTATTGCATTTCTTCTGGTGAATGCCGTCGTGAAGAAAAAGAGCAATAACCTTGTGAAAGAGGCAGAAGGAGAAGCCGAAATGATCAAGCAGCAGAAGATTCTCCAGGCGAAGGAGAAGTTTCTTCAACTGAAGGAGGAGCATGAGAAAATCATCAATGAGAAAAATAGTAAGTTAAATCAGCGTGAGAATGAAGTAAAGCAGAAGGAGTTTTCCATTTCACAGAAGCAGGAGGATCTGCAGCGAAAAAGGAATGAAGTTGATTCTGTTCGGGAGAACTTAAATGTGCAAATCTCTGTTGTAGAGAAGAAGAAAGAGGAACTGGAGAAGTCTCACCGGATGCAGGTTGAGCAGCTTGAAGCAATCTCCGGACTTTCAGCCGATGAAGCGAAAGAACAGCTGGTTGAATCCCTGAAAGAGGAGGCTAAAACCGATGCCATGTCCCTGATCAATGAGATTGTGGATGAGGCTAAGATGACTGCCGGCAAGGAGGCCAAAAACATTGTCATTAAATCCATTCAGCGAGTGGCCAGTGAAACTGCCATAGAAAACGCTGTGACTGTTTTTCATATTGAGTCGGATGAACTGAAAGGCCGGATCATCGGCCGTGAAGGCCGTAATATCCGGGCATTGGAGGCTGCTACCGGAGTGGAGGTGATTGTGGATGACACTCCTGAGGCCATTATCCTCTCAGCATTTGATCCTGTTCGTCGTGAGATTGCAAGGCTGTCTCTGCACCAGCTGGTGACCGATGGCCGGATACACCCTGCACGCATCGAAGAGGTGGTGGCAAAAACCAGGAAACAGATCGAGGAGGAGATTATCGAGGTGGGTAAACGTACCGCCATTGACCTTGGTATTCATGGGCTGCACCCCGAATTGACCAGGATGATTGGAAGAATGAAATACCGCTCCTCATACGGACAGAACCTTTTACAGCACTCAAGGGAGGTTGCTAACCTTTGTGCCATCATGGCCACCGAGCTTGGGATAAATGCCAAGTTAGCCAGGCGCGCAGGTTTACTGCACGATATTGGTAAGGTGCCCGATGATGAGCCGGAGATACCACATGCTGTATTCGGCATGAAACTGGCTGAGAAATTTAAGGAGAAGGCTGAGGTATGCAACGCCATTGGTTCCCACCACGACGAAGTTGAAATGACCACGCTGCTGGCACCCATCGTTCAGGTATGTGATGCCATTTCAGGTGCGAGGCCGGGAGCAAGGCGGGAAGTAGTGGAGTCCTATATCAAGCGCCTGAAGGAGCTGGAGGCTATGGCACTGTCATATCCCGGAGTTTTGAAAACTTATGCAATCCAGGCAGGTCGTGAACTGAGGGTTATTGTGGGAAGCGAAAAGGTATCTGACAAGGATGCAGAGAGCCTGTCCTACGATATTGCCAGGAAGATTCAGGATGAGATGACCTATCCCGGCCAGGTAAAGATTACTGTGATCAGAGAGACCAGGGCCATCAGCTACGCGAAATAGTTACAAATATTGACATGTCTTTTACATGTGTTTGGTATTTAACTAACTTCAATCTGAATTAATAATACAAGACTCATGAAGAGGGTTTTAATAACAGGAACTGCCGGTTTCATAGGGTTTCACCTTGCCCGCCGGCTGCTCGAGAGTGGTTACCATGTGACCGGGCTCGACATCATCAATGACTACTATGATGTGGAGTTGAAGTATTCCCGGCTGGAACTATCCGGAATTTCCAGGGAAGAAATCACCTATAACAAAATTGTAAGTAGTTCGAAGTATCCCAATTACCACTTTATCCAGCTTCAACTGGAGGACAGGGATTCAATTTCTGAACTTTTTAAAGCTTCCGAATTTGATGTGGTGGTTAACTTAGCTGCCCAGGCCGGGGTCAGGTACAGCCTTACCCATCCCCAGGTTTACCTGGACAGCAATATTACTGGTTTCCTGAATATCCTTGAGGCATGTCGTCAATACCCGGTTGAGAACCTGATTTATGCCAGCAGTTCAAGTGTATACGGGCTGAATAAGGGGATGCCGTTCCAGGTGAGCTCCAACGTGGACCATCCTGTGAGCCTCTATGCAGCAAGTAAAAAGAGCAATGAGTTAATGGCCCATACCTACAGCCACCTCTTTGGTATTCCCACCATCGGCCTGCGCTTCTTTACCGTCTACGGCCCATGGGGAAGGCCCGATATGGCTCTGTTTATCTTTACAAAGGCAATCAGGGAAGGGAAATCCATCCAGGTGTTCAACCACGGAAAGATGGAGCGCGATTTCACATACATCGATGATATTGTAGGAGGTATTGAAAGAATGGTGCCAAAGCCACCCCGTGCCGGTGAGGATTGGGATCCCCTTCATCCCGATCCCTCTTCATCATCAGCACCATACCGGATCTACAATATCGGGAACAACAATCCAGTAAAGCTTACCCATTTCATTGAGACCATCGAAAAGTCGCTTGGGAAAAAGGCAGAGAAAGAGATGATGCCCATTCAACCAGGTGATGTGGAGAAGACCTGGGCAGATGTTTCAGCGCTGGCCAGGGACTACGATTATAACCCCGGCACTTCGGTAGAGTATGGGATCGGGAAGTTCATAGAATGGTACAACTCCTACTACTGAGAACTGAGCACTGAGCACTGTGTACTGAGTACTGCCTACTGTGTACTGCCTACTGAGTACTGAGTACTGAGTACTGAGTACTGAGGTGTTAATTCTGTTTATCTTTCATCAGATTTTTGATAAGTTCCGCATTCTCGGTCTGACCCGACCGGTCATATGCATACCGGAGGTTGATCAGCAGACGCTCGATGATATCGATGTTTGAACAGGGAGTGTAGTAATACTCGCTCTCTTCAATATTCATCTGTTTCAGAAACGATTTCAGCTCTTTTAACCCAAGCACAGCACCCTTATCCGATGGATTGATATAGAACAAGATCCCATTTGGATCATCATGGAAGTCAGGATCATAATAGCAGAGCACAAAATTTCTTGGCAGGTTGACCCCGTATACGGGCAGGTTTAACCTTCGTGCCAGTTCCGTGTAAATCAGCCCAAGCAATACCGGGCTTCCCTTTCGGGTGTCAAGAACGTGGTTGATGAGGTAGAGATAGGGGGTATGCGCCTTTTTCAGGCTCCTGTCAAATTTATGGATCTCATAGAAAAAATAGTTGATTACCCTTACCTTTTCAAGAGCAGTCAGCTGATTGTTCAGCTCCAGCCATATGTCCTTTTTCATCTTCTCGATCAGGGCATCCAATGATCCGAATTCCAGATCCGGGTATTGGAGCATCGCAGCCAGGTATGCTCCCTGGAGTAGATCTTCACCACCTGAGGTCCTCCAGGTGTGCAGATCAGTTGCCAGCTTGTTGAACTGTATTGTTTTGATTACATGTTCAATACGGTCCTGGAGGTCGGGTTTCAGGGTGAGCTCCCACCTTCTTTCAAGCGGTGTAACCGCGCCTGCACCCAGCTCAATCAGGCGATTGGAGACTGTATTGAACACCTGCTTGTCAGGGTCCTCCAACAGGCTTATTAATGCTTCCAGTTCCCGCAGTTGAAGTTCAGTCATTTTCTACCAGTTTATCAAGAGTCATGCGGATCAGCCCATCAACATGAGGTTTGTAATCCTCCAGGAACGATTTTGTGATCCGGTTGGCAATGGCAATGCACATTGTCAGCGCTTGATGGCCCATCATAGCAGCGAGGGCGTAGAGGGCCGAGCACTCCATTTCAAAATTGTTAATGCGTAGTCCCTCGTATTTGAATGTATCAATTTTGTCAATCAGCCTCTCATCGAAGGGCCTGAGGCGGATCCCCCTTACCTGCGGGGCATAGAACCCCGGGGTCGAAATCGTAATTCCGGAGTGGCCCGCCTCATTCTCAAAATGCGCAGCGAGCCGTGGGGAGCACTTAATGAAATAGGGGTGGGGGAGTGCTTCTTTCCAGGAGGTATGCTTCATAAATTCATCACTAATACCGGGAATGGTAACCGGGGTTTCATCTTTGTAGTAGTGATACAGTCCGTCAAATCCACAAGATATCCTTGAGAGAATGATAGCACCGGCGTTTATCTCCGGATGTAATGCACCGCTTGTCCCCAGCCTGATAAGGCGCAGGACCGATTTTGCAGGTTTGATCTCCCGCCGCACAAGGTCCACATTCACAAGGGCATCAAGTTCATTTAAAACGATATCGATGTTATCGGTGCCGATCCCGGTGGACAGGACTGTGATTCGTTTTCCTTTATAGAGGCCGGTATGTGTTACAAATTCGCGATTCTCTTTTTGAACCTCTATGATCTTGAAATTATCGGATACCTGCCTTACCCTACCGGGATCACCCACCAGTATTACCGTACGGGCGATGTCACCGGGCAGAAGGTGCAGGTGATATATGCTCCCGTCCGGGTTCAGGATCAGGTCAGTATGTGAATTTGGCCCCATCTTTTTATTCAGTAGATCATTTATGATAAAAATAGTGTAATTTTATGCCTGCTTTGAAATTATTTACACACAATACTTAAAGTCATTATTATGAAAAGAGCACAGTATATGATTATAAGCGTAGTGGCCGTTGTGGTGCTGCTGCTTATTTTTGGTAGTCAGATGTTTTATGTCCTTAAACCTGGTGAGAGGGCTGTTATTTTTAAGAAGTTTGGAGGCGGCCTTGACAAGGAGAACATCTTTGTTCCCGGCTTTCAGGTGGTTGCTCCCTGGAACGACCTGATCCGTTATGACGTGAGGGAACAGAAGGCCGAGGAGACTATGGATGTACTGGACAAAGGCGGACTTTCCATCAATGTGGACGTAACCATTATCTTCAACCCATTCTACAACAAGATTGGTGACCTGCATGAGAACATTGGTACCAATTTTGTATCAGTAATGGTCATTCCCAATGTCAGGTCCTCAGTAAGGGCTATAACCGGTCGCTATACAGCAGAGGAGATCTACTCCACCAAAAGGGGAGAAGTAGAGGCTGAGATCATCGAATCCACCCGTAAGGCTCTGGCTGAAAAAAACATTGAAATGAAAGACCTTTTGATCCGGTCCATTACACTGCCTGAGAAGATCAAATCTGCCATCGAGAGCAAATTGCAGCAGCAACAGGAGGCACTGGCCTATCAGTACCGGCTTGACCGGGAGAAGAGTGAAGCAGAAAGGCTCAGGATTGAGGCCCAGGGTATTGCAGATTACAACCGCATTATCAGTCAGTCCCTTACACCTAACATCCTGAAGCAAAAAGGTATTGACGCCACATTGGCATTATCTGAATCAGCGAATAGCAAAATAGTTGTCGTGGGTAGCGGAAAAGATGGCCTGCCCCTGATCCTTGGTAATAATTAAACCAGCGGAGCATGCTGCAGCGATCACAGACCCTCTATCTTCTGGGGGTCTTTATTCTGACAATCCTGATGTTCACCGGTGCCATTGCTGATTTCACCGGGGACGACGGGGTACTCACTTTGAAACATTCAGGAGTATTTAACAGCCAGGGGGAGAGGATGGAACTCTCCACCTGGCCTTTAACCCTTTTTTTCGCCCTGGTTTCGGGACTCGCTTTTATCAATGTATTCTCGTACAAAAACAGGGTCAGGCAGATGCGGATCTGTATATTCCTGATCCTTGTCAGCTTTGGAATGGCAGGAATAATGTTCTTCTATACCTGGGTGGCAGGCAACAAGTTTGAAGCTGTACAAACCTTATATCAATGGAGGTTTGTCATCCCTCCTATAGTAATTATTCTGCTCTACCTGGCATTCAGGGGGATACGGAAGGATGAACTGATGGTAAAGGCCTACGACCGGATCAGATGATTTCGATGTTGTCCTGGTCGGTGATCTTTTCGCAATAGTGGCATTTCAATTTGACTTCCGATTTTGACACCACGTTAAACCGGGTGGTAACCTCTTCATTATTGGTAATACACTTCGGGTTTACACACTTTACAATGCCAACTATTTCATCGGGGATCGCCACTACTTTCTTTTCAACTACCTCGTAGTTACGGATAATATTGAGTTTTGCACAGGGTGCTACCAGTGCTATTTTGTTGATCTCATCATCCTGGAAAAAGACTTCCGACAGTTTGATGATCCCTTTTTTACCCAGTTTTTCACTTTCCAGGCTGTTCCCGATGGTGATCATGGTTTCAAGGGTATCCAGTTTCAGGATGGAGACCACCTTAAACAGAACTTCGGCAGGTACATGATCAATAACGGTCCCGTTTTTGATGGCGCTTACTGATAATCGTTTATCTTTCATCTTCTCGGCTTGTAAGATTTTACTGTTCTATTTGATTCCCAGGATGGCACTGAGGATGGCCATGCGAGTGTAGACTCCGTTCCGGGCCTGGTCAAAGTAATATGCATGCGGACTATCATCCACATCCGTGTGGATCTCATTAACACGGGGCAGGGGATGAAGTACCTTCATGGACTCCTTACATCCTTCAAGCATCTCCCTGCGGAGGATGTACGCATTTTTTACCCTCTCATATTCAATAGGATCGGTAAACCGTTCCTGCTGAACCCTGGTCATGTATATGATGTCTGCTTCGTCCAGGAATTCATTAAGGTCCCTGCCTTCATAATAATTCAGGCCGATTTCGTCCAGATGGAGCTTGTAGGCAGGGGGCATCTTCAGCTCCTCCGGGGAGATGAAAAAGAAGGTGGTGTTGAATTTTGACATGGCCTGGAGCAGTGAATGGACAGTCCGCCCGTATTTCAGGTCCCCGACCATGAAGATTTTCAGATTCTCCAGCGTACCCTGTGTCTTAAGGATGGAGTACATATCCAGGAGGGTCTGCGTGGGATGCTGATTGGCTCCATCGCCTGCATTCACAATAGGTACTGATGATACTTCGCTGGCCAGTCTGGCACTTCCTTCCAGGGGATGCCGCATCACAATCAGGTCGGCATAGTTGCTTACCATTTTTATGGTATCGTGTAACGTCTCACCCTTTGAGGCGCTTGTAGCTCCTGAATCACTGAAGCCCACAACCCTTCCGCTCAGTCCGTTAATGGCTGTTTCAAAGCTTAAGCGGGTTCTTGTGGATGGTTCAAAAAAGAGCGTTGAGATCACATATCCATTCAGGATATCCTGCCTGGGATTCTTTTCAAATTCAGCAGACAGTTCAAGGATGCGCATGTATTCATCCTTACTGAAATCGTTGATGGAAACAAGGTGTTTGTTCTTCATGGAGGCATTGGTTTATTACAAATATAATACTGAACGATTTGAGGTATTCTTATTGTTTATAACATATAATAACTTACAATTACTCATCTGTGATAATTTTGCACCCCTCAAGCTTGGAAAGCCTGAGGGTAACTGCTGGGATGTGACGGCTCCAGACCCGCAATTTGAGTGTGCATGTAAGATCAAAATGCTGATTTTCAAATGCAAGGTCAAACTCCTTAATGAGCTTCATCACTCCATTCATTGCTTCATAGGGAAACTGCAGCTCTATCTGTTGCTCCACCCTTTTCTCTATGATGTTTGCCCTCTCCAGGGCCTCTGCTGTTGCGCTCCTGTAGGCAGAGATCAGTCCGCCCACACCCAGTAGCGTGCCACCGAAATACCTGACCACCACCACCAGGATATCGGTTAGGTCCCACTTTTGTATCTGTCCGAAAATGGGCCTCCCTGCACTTCCCGATGGCTCCCCGTCATCATTGATCCGGTACCGTTCCATATCTGCTCCAAGCCTCCATGCGAAACTGTGGTGCCTGGCATCGTGATACTCTTTTCTAAGATGGGCCATCTTCTCCCTGATCTCATCCTCCGATACCACCGGGAACACCAGTGCAATGAATCTGCTGCCGCGGTCCTTGAACTGGCCCTCCGAATCCGATGATATGGTATGGTAGAGATCGTTCATCTATCCCATTGAAAAAAGAATGAGTGCAAAGGCTGAAAGTGAAATTCCCACCCAGTTCACAGGCTTCAAACGCTCTCCGAATATCAGGAGCCCGGCCATAACACTGAGTGCCACGATCCCGGTATTGTTAATACCGAAGATTACAGAGCTGTCAATTTGCCCCCCGTCCCGCGATGTGAAATTCAATGCCCTGACAATGAAGAAGATGGATCCGAAATTTACAGCACCCAGCAGGATCCCCCAGCCCCAGACGGCAGGCCTGAGTAAACTGCGGTAGTATTTGGGAGTGAAAATCAGCACCAGTATCCCGGCAATAAATGCATTAAGAAACAGTACGGCACTAAAGAGTGCAGTATGATTGTCACTGACATAATGGTGCTGGGCATATTTTACGAGCGAATCGACAATGCCCATTCCAACAAAAAGGATTAGCGGTATGTAGACTGCGGCCCGGCCCTTCATCCCCTCCATGGGATTGTATACAGTGAGAGCCACACCACACAGAGTGAAAAGTATGGCAACGGCCTTCACCAGCGAAAGCCTGTCGCCCGAATCAATCAACATCGAGAATAGGATGGGGAATATAACAGACATTTTACTGGCAACTGTAGTCACAGAGATTCCGGCCTTTTTTGAAGATTGGGCCACCAGGAAAAACATCACGATGAAAAGGATCCCGATTAGGATGCTTGAGGGCAGCCACTCCATTTTCATGATCCTGTCAATGCTTGGCTGACCCGGGTTGATCAGGAATCCTAGAATTGTGGCAAGCAGGTAGTTGATGACGATCACAGGGAAAGAGGGGATGCCGAGCCTGTCAATTGACTTAAAAACTATGAAAATACCTGTTGAAGAGAGTATACAGAGCAGTAAGAAATGCATTCAGAATTTCAGATTAAAAAAAAACAGGTCCCACTGGAACCTGTTTTCATGTTGCTACATTTTTAACTTTTTCTCTATCTCGTCGACCTGAAGCCGGAACCGTTTATCTGTTTCTATCAGGTTATTCACCGTTTTACAGGCATGCAGTACAGTAGCATGGTCCTTTCCCCCGATCTGTGACCCGATGGTGGCCAGAGAGGATTTTGTCAGGGTCTTGGAGAAGAACATAGCTACCTGCCTGGCCTGGACAATCTCCCGCTTGCGCGTTTTGGATTGTAACAGTTCGAGGCCAATGTTGTAATAGTTGCATACCACCTTCTGTATGTAGTCGATGGAGATCTCGCGTTTGGTGCTCTTGATCAGCTTATCGATCATCTCCTTGGTAAGCTCCAGTGTGATCTCTTTCTTATTCAGGGTGGACTGTGCCAGAAGGGAGATCAGGGCTCCTTCAAGTTCCCGGATATTGTCCGAGATATGAGTGGCAATATATTCCAGGACGTCTTCCGGCAGGTCGATGCCGTCGTTGTAGGTCTTCTTCTTCAGGATGGCCATCCTGGTTTCGAAATCAGGAATCTGCAGATCGGCCGAAAGGCCCCATTTGAACCTGCTCAGAAGACGCGATTCCATACCCTGAAGTTCAACCGGAGGCTTGTCCGATGTGAGGATCAGTTGTTTGCCGCTCTGGTGGAGATGGTTGAATATGTGAAAGAAAGTATCCTGTGTTTTCTCCTTACCTGCGAATTCGTGCACATCATCAATAATCAGCACATCGATCATCTGGTAGAAATGGAGAAAATCATTTTTATTGTTGTTCCTGATGGCATCCACAAATTGGGTCTGGAACTTGTTGGCGTTCACATACAGCACAGTTTTATCGGAGAAGAGCTCTTTTACCTCAATTCCTATGGCCTGCGCCAGGTGTGTTTTACCCAATCCGCTGTCACCATAAATCAGCAGGGGATTAAACGCAGTGCCTCCGGGATTCTTTGCCACTGCGTAACCAGCTGATCTGGCAAGCCTGTTGCATTCACCCTCAATGAAGTTATCAAACGAGTTTTCCGGATTCAGCCTTGGATCGATGTCCAGTTTCTTCAGGCCGGGAATCACGAATGGATTTTTAATTGTATTCTCATCTGCATCAATGGGAACCGATACAGGGGTGTTTTTTATCTCTTTGCTGCTACGGGCGGGAAACTTTACAGTGTAAGGTTTGTTGTTGCTGTAGCTGTTGTTCTGCATGACTACATTATACTCCAGCTTGGCTTCCGAACCCAATTCCTTTTTAACCACCTTACGGAGAATATCTATGTATTGTTCCTCAAGGTACTCGTAAAAGAAGGGACTGGGAACCTGGATGGTTAGCACGTCTCCATCAAGCTTTAGGGGAACAATTGGCTCAAACCAAGTGCGAAAACTTATTGAGGGAACGTTGTCTTTTATAACACTCAGACAATTGTTCCAAATGCGATCATGCATTACAAACGTCGATTTTAGGGTTGATTCAAATACATTTTTTGCTTGTGGGATTCCCTAAACAAAGATTGTGAAAAAAAAGTAGAAAAAAAACTCCAAAGCGCTTGAAAATTTCATATAGGTTATATAGGTGTTAAGGTCAACCCTTTATGAAATGAATAAATATGATAAAAATGTTAACCCATTGAAATACAGACGAATGCAGACTATTGATAGTGAAATCGATCTTAATAAATTGTATTTGAAACCTTTAGCATTTTCAATTCAATTTTTGATTCAATCAGTGTGTCAATAATGGCGGTTGGCTGGTCAATAAAAAGTGGTCAGTTATCAAAAAAATCACCTCTTAGATCTTCCGAAAAGCGAGATTTGAACATAATTTTCAGGATTTTCGTTCAGATCCCTGACGAGGCTGTCCAAATCGGCAATCAAAACGGCAAAGCTTTCATGCAAGGTGTCGGAATGGAGAAATTTCCCTGCACTTCCCTCTCCCGAGTTAAGCTGTTCCAACAGGCTGCTGAATTGTGAGAGTGCCGATGTCATTCCGGACGAAAGGGTGTCAAGTCCGGCACGGTCAAGGCTCTCGCTGATCGAATTCAGGTTTCTTATGAGTGAAGCCATCTCATCCTTCTCTTCATCCAGTACCCCTGTAAACGACTCAAGGTTCCTGAAGCTTTCATCGAGCAATCCTCCGGTGGAGAGTGAGGCACTCAGGGAAGTGCTCAGGTCAGCCAGGTTTTCCAGTGTACGGGACAATGTTTCCTGTGAAAGGAGCCGGTCCATCTGTCTGGAAAGGGAATCCAGTGATACAGCAAGCATGTCTGTTTTTTCAAGAATAGGGAAGAGGCGCGACTGCAGGCTTGAGATGAAATCTTCTTCCACCATGCCCCTGATGGTATCATGATGCTGCATCTCCGGCTGTCTGCCGGAGGGCCTGATTTTTATTACACTGGTCCCGAGGAGGTCTGCACTGGCAAGGGCGGCAACTGAACCTGCACCTAAGACATACTGTTTTTCAATGCTCAGGATGATTTTTATGGGGGGCACTTCATTGGTCCGCAATACCACGTCTTCAACATATCCTACCTTTACCCCGTTGATCAGGACAGGGGAGGAGGATGCTACTCCTCCCGATTCGGGGTAGAAGGTGTAGAGGGTATAGATACTGTTGAATATATTCCTGCCTTTCAGGTAGTTGATTCCCCAGATCAGAACAGCAATGGTTGCAATTCCGATAATCCCCACTCTTGCCTCGTTGCTGATCTTCATTTTACCGGTTTATTTCTTCGATGGCCTCACTCAAAGGTATGATCTTTTTATTCTTAAGTGCAACGATGAAGGCATCCGGGAAATCTTTTTTCACAAGCAGGCAATGATCAAGTACCTCCTGGTAGTTGGATTCCTGTCCCACCAAATATTTATACCATCTTCCGTCATCCACAATGCTTACATCCGCATATCCCTTAAATGATGCGGGATCAGTGGAAGACCTGGTCTTGGAGGAGGCAACCTGGATGGCGAATACCACCTGGTTAGCCGTGGCCGGGGCAGGAGTGGGTGTCCTGCTTAGGACCGGTTTTGTAGCTATGGTCTCCTCCACGGCCACAGTCAGGTTGCTCCGCCGGTCAATCTCCTCCTTATACTCACGGAAACCCCTGTAAATGGCTGAAGCGATAATGTCTTGCCCATTATTGGTCATCAGGTACCTCTCCTCTTCAGCATTGGATATAAAACCGGTCTCCACAAGCACCCCCGGCATTGAGGTTTGCGCAAGTACATAGATCCCCTGCTCCCTGACCCCAAGGTCTTTTCTGCCTGCCCTTTCACGGAATTGGTCCTGAACAAAGTCTCCGAATTCAATACTCTGTTTGAAATAGGTCTTCTGCATCAGGGAAAACATGATATGGGATTCGGTCGATTTGGGATCGAAGCCTTCATACCTGATTTCGTAATCCTCTTCCAGGAGGATCACAGAGTTCTCCCGGACCGCCACATCAAAGTTTTCATCGGCCCTGTGCTGGCCAAGCACCAGGGTCAGGGTGCCCCTGGCTGATGAGCGGTCGAGGGCATTCACATGAATTGAGAGAAAAAGGTCTGCTTCCGCTTGATTTGCTATTTCGGCTCGTTTCCACAGCTCCACAAAAACATCTTTTTTCCGGGTGTAGATCACCTCCACATCCTTCATATTTTGCTCGATATAGTTCCCCAGCTTCAATGCAATAGAGAGTGCTATATCCTTCTCTTTTCCCTTTTTGCCTTCGGCTCCAGGGTCTTTCCCTCCGTGACCTGCGTCGATCACAACAGTGTGGATTCCGCCGTTCATTTTATTATCTCCACCTGCGAAAATTGTCCATGTGCAGCAAATTCCTAAAATAGTTGAAACAAGAAACCGTTGAATTGACCGTTTTATATTTATTGGCATTACCTTTGTGTTTAGCTTATACATTCTGCTACAACAGTACAAAATAACAGATTTATTCAGATTGCGCACCGACCAGATAAAGATACTTTTCATCATCTTACTAACTGTTTTAGCAGGAGGATTATTGCAGGCTCAGCAGCCTGATTCAATTGATGGCCCCCGTCCCGAGCCCCTCACTGACAGTCTGTTGATGACCCTGGATTCAGCCTATGCAGAAGTTGTGGTTGCCGACACCCTTACTGCAGATTCCACTGTAGTTAGTCCGGAAAAGGGAAGTAAAATCGCTTCCGAGGTGAAATATAATGCCGTTGATTCGCTGATTTTCTCACTCGACGAGGGTTTGGTTGAACTCTATGGCGATGCGATTATTACCTTTGAGGAGATTGAGTTAACCGCCGATTACATCCGTTATGAGATGGAAAAGAACCTGGTGGTGGCATACGGAATGCCCGACTCAGCAGGTGCAATTGCAGGGAAACCTGTCTTTACAGACCCCAGCGGCTCCTTTGAATCGAAGGAGTTGAAATACAATTTTAAAACAAAGAAAGGCTTTATCGAAGCTGTGGTTACCGAACAGGAGGGAGGGTACCTCCATTCGGAACAGACCAAGTTGCAGACCAACGGGCACATACACCTGAAAGACGGGAAGTATACCACCTGTGATGCGCCACTCCCCCATTTTTACATCGCCCTTACTAAAGGGATCTCCATACCTGGTGATAAGATTATATCGGGGGCTGCCTATCTTGTGATCCAGGAGGTTCCCCTTCCCCTTGGCATCCCGTTTGGTTTTTTTCCCAATTCGACAACCAAAACCTCGGGGATACTGATCCCCAAATACGGGGAGGAGAACCGCCGGGGTTTCTACATGCGTGAAGGAGGTTACTACTTTGCGATGAATGAATATATGGACATGAGGGTCACAGGCGATCTTTATTCCAATGGTACATGGGGATTCAGGTTGGGAAGTAATTATAAGGTGAACTACAGGTTCTCGGGAAATCTGAGCCTGAAGTATTTTAAAAACATTTCTGGTTATAAGGGTATTGAGGGGCTCTACAGTGTGAGCAGGGATTATGCTATCGGCTGGAGCCACAGCCAGGATTCCAGGGCTAACCCGACCAGTTCATTCAGGGCCAGTGTCAATCTTTCCAGTTCAGCCTATGACAAAAACCACACGCGGAATATCAATAGCGTGATGACCAATACAAAGCAATCGAGTATCTCATATGCAAAATCGTGGCCCAACAGTCCTTTCAACCTGAGTGCCTCCCTGAACCACTCCCAGAACAGCAATACCCAGGGGGTGAACATGACCCTTCCGAAGATTTCCCTGAATATGGGCCGGATCACCCCATTTAAGCGTAAGCAGGCCACCGGGCCCAAGAGGTGGTATGAAGATATCCAGCTGAGTTACACCAGTATCCTGGAAAACCGGATCAGCACTGTCGATACCTTACTTTTCACCAGTGCTGTCTGGGATGACATGAAGAACGGGTACAAACACTCCATTCCGTTAAGCCTCAGCATTAAACCCTTCAGGAAAACACCGATGCTGCAGAGTTTTGCCATCACCCCTTCCATGAACTACAACGGGATGATCTATACGCGGCAGAAGCTGAAATTCGTTTCCGATTATGATGAGGTGGACGACGGGAGCGGGGGCATCATTTATAATCCCATCGTGACCGATTCCATGATCAATAAGCTCTCCTATGCACACTCGCTCTTTCCCAGCTTCAGTTCGGGTGTCTCTCCCAAACTCTACGGGATGTACCAGTTCAAGGGAGACGGAAGAATGGAGGCGATCAGGCACGTAATGACCCCTTCGGCCAGCTTTTCTTACGTGCCCGACATGTCATCTTTCCAGACAGATTATTACAGACCGGTCTATGATGATATCAACATGGATACCCTGGAGTTATATTCAATATATGAGGGCCAGATCTATGGTACTCCCACTTCCCGGGGTGCCTCGGGCTCTCTGAACCTTTCGCTGCGGAACAATATTGAGGCCAAGATGCGTTCGAAGAACGATACAGTAGATGAGGTGGAGAAGGTGAAACTGCTGGACAACCTTAGTTTCAGTACAAGCCTGAACCTTTTTCATAAAGACACCCTCACTCCGGCATGGCGCCCGGTTAGTTTTAACGGGAGTACAAGAATCTTAAATAACAAACTGAATATCTCATTCAGGGGTGTCATGGATCCCTTTGGATATGATGAAAGCAGATCCCGTACGCGTGAAACCTGGTATTCCCAGACCGGGAAACCGCTTCGCCTGACCAATGCCAGTGTTTCAGCCGGATTCTCATTCAAATCGAAGCAGGGGAAGGGGGATCAGGACGATGGCGACCGGGAATCCCAGTTAAATAATCCGGATATGGAAAGTGAAGACCCCATGGGGGCCTATGACCCGAGAGTGGAGGAATACTATGGCGATTATGTGGATTTTGATATCCCGTGGTCGGTCCGGGTCGATTACAGTTTTAGCTATTCAAAACCAAAAGATGTTTCCAGGGTGATTCAGACCGTCAGGGCTTCAGGCGACTTCAGCCTTACACCCAACTGGAAGATCGGTTTTAATTCAGGGTATGACCTGGACCGCAAGCAGTTCACAACCACCAACCTGAGTATATACAGGGACCTGCACTGCTGGGAGATGCGCATATCGGTGGTTCCCTTTGGTAATTACAAATCCTATAACTTCCAGATAAATGCCAAGTCTTCCATTCTTTCCGACCTGAAGTACAACAAACGGAAGTCGTGGCAGGATAATTTCTAAACCTGAAATGATGAAGAAGATTATTCACACCAATGAGGCACCTGCTGCAGTGGGACCCTATTCACAGGCAGTTGAAGCAAACGGGACCATCTATATTTCTGGCCAGGTCCCCATCGATCCCCGGACCGGAAAAGTTGTTGAAGGGGGCATTACGGAGCAGACCGAACAGGTAATGAAGAACATCGGAAAGATCCTGGAGGCGGCCGGCTGTACCTATGATAATGTGGTGAAGTCAACCTGCCTGCTCTCGGATATGACCAATTTTAAAGCTATGAACGTGGTATATGCAATGTGCTATCCTTCAGGTCAGCCCGCCAGGTCAGCATTTGCAGTAAAAGAGCTGCCTCTGGGAGTACTGATTGAGATTGAATCCATTGCTGTAAAATAGGGCGGCTCCGGGATAGTACTCTTAGCAGGAGACAAAAAAAAACCGCCCGGAGACCCGGACGGTTATATATATTATTATAGAGAGAATCTATTCGGAGACAATCTCGAAGGGGATATCCACACGTACTTCCTTGTGCAATTTGACGGTAGCTGAGTAGCTTCCTATCTCCTTGATCAGGTCATCTTTGATGGAGATATTCTTCCTTTCAATTTCGAAACCTTTAGCTGTCAGGGCCTCGGCTATCTGGATGGTGTTGACCGATCCGAAGATTTTACCCTTGGTGCTGGTTTTAGCTCCAATGGAAAGGGATACGCTCTTCATCTCTTCTGCCATCTTCAGTGCAGCATCCTTCATCTCAGCCTCTTTATGGGCACGCTGACGGAGAATTTCCGCATGTACCTTTTTGTTCTGGGCTGTAGCATTAATTGCATAGCCTTTGGGGATCAAATAGTTCCTGGCATACCCATCCTTAACGGCCACGATATCGTCTTTGTGTCCCAGATTGGTCATGTCTTGTTTTAAGATCACATTCATTTCTCTTCCTCCTTTTACTTTAACATGTCAGTTACATAGGGAAGCAGTGCCAGGTGACGTGCACGCTTAATGGCCACTGCCACTTTTCTCTGATACTTAAGTGAGGTTCCGGTCAGGCGCCTGGGAAGAATCTTACCCTGCTCATTCAGGAACTTCTTAAGGAATTCGGGATCCTTGTAATCGATGTATTTGATCCGGTTCTTCCTGAACCTACAATACTTCTTCTTTTTAATCTCTACCGTTGGCGGAGTTAAATATCTGATTTCTGAATTGTCTTGTGCCATTATGCTTTCTCCTGTTTTTGTTCTGCTGATTTTCTGGCTCTTTTCTTCTCTGCATAGACCACGGCATATTTTTCCATCTTCATGGTCAGAAAACGGAGGATGCGCTCGTCCCTGCGGAATTCGGTTTCGAGTTTGGCAATAGTGTCAGGTTCAGCTCTGAACTCAACCATGTGGTAAAATCCTGTGGATTTCTTCTGAATCGGATAGGCGAGTTTCTTCAAACCCCAGTCCTCTTCATAAACGATCTCACCTTTGTTATTGGTGATTACTTTCTTGAATTTGCTGACCGCTTCCTTCATCTGAATTTCAGACAAAACGGGAGTAGCAATGAAAACGGTCTCGTATTGGTTCAACATGTATAAAGATTTAGTTATTAAAAAATCGACTGCAAAAGTAGAAACTTTTTGATAAAGAGGCAAGAAACATCGGCTTTTTCCTCGATCGCGGGCGATATTTTTTCTATGACTTTTAACTCATAGTTGCTATCTTAGCGGCTTCTATGGACAAATATATAGTCTCTGCAAGAAAATACAGACCTTCGACCTTTAGTGATGTGGTTGGGCAGTCCTCGATTTCCACTACTCTGAAGAACTCTATTCTTAATCATCACCTTGGACACGCCTACCTTTTCAGTGGACCCAGGGGTGTGGGGAAGACAACCTGTGCGCGGATTTTTGCCCGGACCATCAACTGTTCCAATATAACGGAAGCCGGTGAGGCATGCAACGAGTGCGAGTCATGTCTCTCTTTCAACGAGAACCGGTCCTACAGCATTCATGAACTGGATGCAGCATCCAATAATTCGGTAGATGACATCAGGATGCTCACCGAGAAGGTGCGGATACCACCCCAGATCGGGTCTTACAGCATTTATATAATAGATGAGGTGCACATGTTGTCCCAACAGGCTTTTAATGCTTTCCTGAAGACACTTGAGGAGCCGCCTGCTCATGCGGTATTTATACTGGCCACCACCGAGAAACATAAGATCATTCCCACCATTCTCTCGAGGTGCCAGATATTTGATTTCAACCGTATCGGTGTGGAGGATGCCGTGGCTCATCTTAAGTCGATTGCTGAAAAGGAGTCTCTCGCTTACGAGGAGGATGCACTTCATGTGGTTGCACAAAAGGCTGATGGTGCCATGCGTGATGCCCTTTCCATCTTCGACCAGGTAGTTAGTTTTTCGGGCGATACCATCACCTATCAGAATGTTATCAAGAACCTTAATATCCTGGATTACGAGTACTTCTTCAGGCTTACTTTCAGTGCCCTTGAAGGGAATGCCCCTTCCATGTTGCTCCTCTTTAACGAGGTGCTGGGAAAAGGGTTCGATGCACGAAACTTCATTAACGGGTATGCAGCCCATCTCCGCGATTTGATGGTTTGCAAGGACCCGGAGACTGTCGGTCTGATGGAAGTGGGGGCAGGGATCAGGGAAAAGTACCTCTCACAATCCAAACAGGTACCGCTTCCCTTTCTATACGAGGGTCTGGATATCTGCAACCAGGCTGATATACAGTTCAGGGCCAGCCGGAATCAGCGCCTGACCATTGAACTTGCACTTGTGAAGCTGGCTAATCTCTCAGGGGAGCAAAAAAAAAAAAAACAACTAGCCGAAGCAGCGCCTCCCCCCCCGGTAACAAAAAAAACCCCCCCGCCG
>JAAEOI010000156.1 GCA_024244665.1 Bacteroidota bacterium
ATACACAACCTGATCAGGGGACTCAGCCCCTATCCTGCCGCCTTCTCCTTCCTGGAAAAAGAACCCGGTCAAAAGACACTCTGTAAAGTCTATGCATCACAATTCGAAAGTAAGGAGCACTCCCATGATTCGGGAATGATCATAAGCGACGGAAAAAAAGAGATGAAGGTAGCTGTGGGTGGCGGATACCTGAAGATTCTCTCCCTGCAGCAGGAGGGAAAAAGAAGGATGAATACCGGGGAATTCCTCCTGGGTCTTAAACTGACTTCCGGCCTGTCCCGGTTTTCCTGAGCTGTTTAAGGTGCAGTTCAATCCCTTCGGTCAGCATGTAATATAGCTTGATGGCATTGATAAACTGCAGCTGGTATGACCGGGAATACCTGCCAGAAACAAAGAATTCAAAATTGTAGTCCTCGATCTCACCCATGGTAATTTCCCTGGGCTCCAGGTTTTCAAAATAGTCGAAAAATCGCTTCACCATAAAGAGGTAGCTCTTCCTTGATTTTTCTGAATAGCCCTCCTTCTCCAGCTGCTGCACATAAAACTCAAAGTTCGGGCCATCCACAGGGTGACCCTGTTTGAACCATGAAGAGATGGAGTGCCACAACTCGGATGAGACTTTCTTTGTTGACCTATCATCGAAAAAATCGATCCTGGTCTGTCTGCCATCCGGGGGCAGAATCATCTTCAAATGCAGTTCGTTGACCTCAACCATGCTTCCGAAATTTATATAAAGGTAAGCTACTGCCGGACCATTGTAAAGTTTTGACAGTCAAAAACATCAACACGTTATGAACAATTTCAGGCTCCCAAAACGAATCAATTTCTGAACTCGGGATATGTCTTCGGCTTCAAAAAATTTCTACTTTTGAGAAACTTATATAAACAGCTATATGAAAAAATTCACCATCTCCCTATTACACGCTGGAAGCAAAAGACAGCATATTCACAGCCCACCTTCCCTATTTCGGCCGAGCCTACCAGGCCAGCTACGGCGGGGATGGAGGTATTGAATTCGAGGGGAAATCCGAAAATTTCAACATCACCTTGAATGAGAAGAAACGAACGATTAAGATCCAGTTTCAAATCAGGGGTAATACGGACAGGTACGACCTCTTTCTTACTGTGGGTTCCTCCGGTTTCGGAACACTGAACATCAACAGCCAGAACCGGCAGCCTATTTCATACACCGGAACCGTCCTTCCCCTGAAGAAGGAGTAGGAAAGGTTCGGGGGCAGTGAGATCCCTACTCCTCGAAACGGAACTGCATCTCATCCTCAAAGACAGGTTCCTCCACAGGCTCAAGCTTAAGGAGAGGCTCCCGCTTTTTGCGACGCAGGTAGATTTCGATACCCGCCAGCGGCTGTGCCCCTTCACTCATCAGGTTCAACCGGTAAAGGTGCTTCAGTTTCACTCCGTAGATCTGGGAAATAGTATACATGGTCTCGCCCTCCTTCACCACATGAATCTCATTGCCCCTGGCCGCTTTCCTGCGTTTTGGCTGGAGATAGATGATCTGTCCGGGTACAAGCACTTCACCTTTATAAAGGCTGTTGTACCTGTATAATTCGTTATGGTAGAGGTCCATTTCATCCCTGATCGATTCAGGGGTATCACCCGGTTCCACCACGATATACTCAATTGTATTGTTCACCAGGACACTCCTCGAAGTGCGATACCCGTGATCGGTCACGAAGGTGGTGCTGTCGGTTCCACTGCCCATTCCACCCTCCAGGACCAGCAAATCATAGCGATACAATTCGTTCTGTTCAATAATCTGGATCAGCAAGGTAGCATATTTGGATGCCGTGGCATACCCCGCCTTTTTCAAGCCCTTTGCCCATCCCCTGTAGTCGTGGGGCTTAAGTTCAAACAGGGAAGCATACCTTGTTTTTGTGGTCAGGAAGAGGGAGTGGTCCATATATGATTCATAGGGGGAGTCATAGGATCGGAAGCATTCATGCCTGGCATCATCGTCATGATAGATCTTCCGGCCGGTCCACTCGTGACACTTTATGCCGAAGTGGTTATTGCCCTTACGGGCCAGTGTGCTGTTCCCGTTGTTGGATTCAAGGCATCCCTGGGCTAGCGTTATACTGGCGGGTATCCCTACCCGGGCCATCTCCTTCATGGCCAGTTCAGCATAAGTCTGAATATAGGTATCTCTCGTCAGTTTATTCCCGTTCTGCCCTTGCAGTGGGAACTGCAGCAACAGAAACAGCAACATGCATACCCTTCCTCTTCTCCCGTTCATAATCACCTTGTTTCAATTATAGAATTCTGGTAAAAATAGCCATATGTCGGTCAACTCCCCTCCGGAGTTTTTAACAACCTCTCTCAATAACGGTCGTTTATAACATTTTCATGTACAAGGGATATAAACCCTAATTTTATATGAAAACAACAACGCTATGAAACAGAGGGCATTTACTATCCGGATTGCTGAGTACAACCAACTGGAAGATCTGCCCGTCCGGTCTGACCTTGTTGAACGGGCCATGGAAGCTGCCGGAAAAGCATATGCTCCCTACTCGGATTACCACGTAGGGGCAGCAGTCCTCCTTGAGAACGGGAAGGTTTTCGCCGGGAACAACCAGGAAAACGCGGCCTACCCATCAGGATTGTGTGCGGAAAGGGTGGCTATCTTCTATGCCGGGGCTCAGTTCCCCGATGTCCCGGTGGTCAGCATCGCTATTACTGCATTTGCAGACGGAAAATTTCAGGAAGACCCGGTAACACCATGTGGTGCCTGCAGACAGGTGCTCTATGAGAAAGAGGTGCACGGAGGAAAAGCGATGGAGGTCATACTTTATGGAACCAGGAAGATACAGGTCCTAAGTCGCGCCACAGATCTCCTCCCCTTACCCTTCGCCCTCAAACCAGGCATTTAATTTGGCTGGCGGACTGTTCAGGCCTTCTTCTTCTTCAAACCAAAAACCGGGAAGATATCCATCTTGGGATAGGGTGCAACTACCTCTACGGGCTCCTTTTTTACAGGATGAACAAAGGATACACTCCTGGCATGCAGGCTGATACCCCCGTTTTTATTGGTGCGCCGCGCGCCGTATTTTCGATCCCCCTTGATCACACAGCCCATATCTGCCAGCTGTGCCCTGATCTGGTGATGGCGGCCCGTTTCAAGCACAACTTCCAGCAGGTGGTAATTATCCGATGAGGCCAATTGCCTGTAGTGCAGGCGGGCCCATTTGGAATTAGGAACCTCCTTTTTATATACGTAGGACTTATTTTGCTTTGTATTCCTGGTCAGGTAGTGCTCCAGTGTTCCCGATTCGGGATCAGGCTTCACCACCACAATTGCATGGTAAATCTTCTCCAACTCCTTCTCCTTGAACATCTGAGCCATCCGGCTCAGCGCCTTGCTGGTCTTGGCAAAGATCACCACCCCGCTAACGGGCCTGTCCAGGCGGTGGGGAATGCCCAGGAAAACCTCCCCGGGTTTGTTGTCACGCTCCTTTATATACTCCTTCAGAATCTTGTCCAGTGAGGGATCACCGGTCTGATCGCCCTGCACAATGTCGGATACCCGCTTATTAACAATCATCAAATGGTTGTCCTCATACAATATGGTCACCGGCGACTTAACTTCACTCACCTCACTTATTTTTTTACTGTGCACTGTGTACTGAGTACTGAGTACTGAGTACTGAGTACTGAATACTGAATTGAGTTAATATTGTTCTTTTTCGTTGGGAAACTTCTGCGAGCGGACATCATCAATGTAGTTCTGAATCGCACCCTTGATCTCCATCTGGAGGTTATGGTACCGGCGGAGGAACCTTGGCGAAAACTCCTGGGTGATGCCCAGCATGTCATGAAGTACCAGAACCTGGCCGTCCACCTCCGATCCTGCACCGATTCCGATGGTAGGAATGCTGATCTCCCTGGTCACCTCTCCGGCCAGTTTTGCGGGGATCTTCTCCAGCACAATAGCAAAGCAACCGGCATTAGCCAGTGCCTTCGCGTCAGATTTCAATTTTTCAGCCTCATCATTTTCAGTGGCTCTGACCACATAAGTCCCGAATTTATGAATCGACTGGGGGGTAAGCCCCAGGTGGCCCATAACCGGGATCCCGGCAGAAAGGATTCTTTCAACGGATTCGACGATCTCCACACCCCCTTCCATCTTGATTGCACTGGCACCGGTCTCTTTCATGATCCGGATCGCCGACGCCAGGGCCTCAATTGAATTTCCCTGGTAAGTTCCAAAAGGAAGGTCAACCACAACCAGGGCCCGGCTGGTGGCCCTCACCACGGAGGCTGCATGATAGATCATATTGTCCAGGGTAATGGGCAGGGTGGTCTCAAAACCTGCCATGACATTGGAGGCAGAATCTCCCACCAGGACGACATCAATCCCCGCCTGATCGAGCAGACGGGCAAAGGAGTAGTCATAACCGGTTAACATGGCAATTTTCTCACCTTTCAGTTTCATGGCAAGAAGCACATGGGTGGTGACACGTTTTACATTGCTGTGAAGGGACATGGGATATAGAGTAAATAGTTAATAGTAATTGGTAATTGGTGGTTAGTAAATGGGTAAATAAGTAAGTGGGTAAGGTTAGTTAAGATAGTGAAGTTAGTAAAGATAGTGAAGTTAGTATTGTTAGTGTTGTTGGTATGCTTATCCGCTGCAAAGTTGATAATAAAAATCAAATTGGCAGTCAATATGTCAGTAAACCTGTCATGCAAAGGGAGCTTTTCCACCGGTTTTTGTGTCATTATTGCAATGGAAGGCTAAAATCGGGTTATGGCATAATCTCTGATAGAAAGAGGTAGTTAGAAAATAGTAAGTGAGAAATAAAGAACTGAAGAAAGTTAGTAAAATATAAAATAGACAGAAGTTATGAGTAAGATTATCGGAATAGACCTAGGAACCACAAACTCGTGTGTTTCAGTTATGGAAGGTAACGAACCGGTTGTAATTCCCAACAGTGAAGGGAAACGTACCACCCCGTCAGTGGTGGCATTCGTTGAGAACGGTGAGAGAAAAGTAGGTGATCCGGCTAAAAGGCAGGCCATTACCAACCCTACCAAGACCATCTCTTCCATTAAGCGGTTCATGGGTGAATCCTATGACCGGATGAACAAGGAGATCAAAAGAGTACCCTATACAGTGGTTAAGGGTGAAAACAATACCCCGCGCGTTCAGATCGAAGACCGCAAATACTCCCCTCAGGAAATTTCAGCAATGGTCCTTCAGAAAATGAAGAAGACCGCTGAAGACTACCTGGGACACGAAGTTACGGATGCAGTTGTTACTGTTCCGGCATATTTCAGCGATTCACAGCGCCAGGCCACCAAAGAGGCCGGGGAAATTGCAGGCCTTACTGTAAAAAGGATCATTAACGAACCTACAGCTGCATCGCTGGCTTACGGGCTTGACAAGAAGACTTCTGATCTTAAGATTGCTGTTTTTGATCTGGGTGGTGGTACATTCGACATCTCCATCCTGGAACTGGGGGACGGAGTATTCGAGGTGAAATCAACCAACGGTGACACTCACCTGGGAGGCGACGATTTCGACCAGGTGATCATCGACTGGCTGGCCGACGAGTTTAAGAAGGACGAAGGACTTGACCTGAAAAAGGATCCCATGGCCCTTCAGCGCCTGAAGGAAGCTGCCGAGAAAGCCAAAATCGAGCTCTCCAGCTCTACCCAGACTGAGATCAATCTTCCTTACATCATGCCTGTTGACGGTGTCCCCAAGCACCTTGTAAAGAGCCTTACCAGGGCCAAGTTTGAAAGTCTTTCCGATTCACTGATCCAGGCTACCGTTGAACCCTGTAAAAAGGCTTTGAAGGATTCCGGCTACAGCAAGGGAGATATCAATGAGGTGATCCTGGTGGGTGGTTCAACACGGATCCCCGCCATTCAGAAAGTTGTTCAGGATTTCTTCGGGAAAGCACCCTCCAAAGGTGTGAACCCCGATGAGGTTGTGGCAGTTGGTGCAGCTATCCAGGGCGGTGTTCTTACCGGTGAGGTAAAAGACGTACTGCTGCTGGATGTAACTCCCCTGTCACTGGGAATCGAGACCATGGGAGGTGTGAATACCAAGCTCATTGAGTCCAACACCACCATCCCTACTAAAAAGACACAGACCTTCACCACAGCGGCCGACAACCAGCCTTCAGTGGAGATCCACGTACTGCAGGGAGAGCGTTCCTTGGCAAAGGACAACAAGACTATCGGCCGTTTCCACCTGGACGGGATTCCGCCATCACCCCGGGGGCTGCCCCAGATCGAGGTAACCTTCGATATTGATGCCAACGGTATTCTGAACGTCTCCGCAAGGGATAAGGGAACCGGCAAAGAGCAGAGCATCCGCATCGAGGCTTCATCCGGACTTTCGGATGCTGAAATTGAGAAGATGAAGATGGAGGCTCAGGAGAATGAGGAGGCTGACAAGGTGGCAAAGGAGCGGATCGAGAAGCTCAACAACGCCGACAGCCTGGTATTCCAGACCGAGAAGCAGCTCACCGAGTTTGGTGACAAGATCCCGGCAGAGAAGAAGGCTCCCATCGAAGAGGCCCTGAACACTCTGAAGGAGGCGCACAAATCTGAGGATATCGCCGCCATCGACCAGGCCATGGAAACGCTGAACACAGCGTGGCAGGCAGCTTCACAGGACATCTACAATGCCCAGCAGGCATCTGGCGATGCCGGTCAGCCGGGACAACCGGAAGGCGAAGCTCCCCCCGAGGATGCACCTCAGGGTAAAGGTGACGATGAGGTTACCGACGTGGACTTCGAGGAGGTTAAATAGAAACATACCATTTTATGGTTTTAAGGGGGCTGTTCCGAAAGGAGTAGCCCCCTCTCTGTTTTAGAGAATGATTGAGCGAAGCTTTTCTCTTTTTGGCTATATTTGAGGCCACATGAAACGTCCATTACAATATTTACATTATTATCACGAAAGAACACGTAATTATTGTATTGGTAAGTTGCACTAGGCCAGTAAAATAAACAAATTAATCACTAGTGAAACAATTTATTATAATAATGCTATTCTCCGGGGCTTCTCTCCTGAACGGTCAGAACCAGCTGGATGAAAATGGTAAAAAAAGAGGTCCATGGAGGGTGGAATACCCCAATGGAAAAACCCTGTACGAAGGAACCTTCATTGATGGGAGACCTGTGGGGCTGCTAACCCGGTACTACAACACGGGGGCGGTCAGGGCAAAAATGATGTTCGACCCGCAAGCTGACCGGAGCCATGCAGAGCTCTTTTACAAGGGTGGCAAAAAAGCTGCAGAAGGGGCCTATGCAGGCAAAGACAAGGATTCGGTGTGGATCTACTATTCAGATTATGACGGAACAGTGCGGATCCGGGAGAGCTATACGGAGGGAAAGATCAATGGAAAATCGATCCGGTACTATCCCAACGGCCAGGTTTCCGAAGAGGTCAGCTGGGTGATGGACAGCAAAGATGGGCCATGGCTGCAGTACTTCGAAGGAGGAGAGCCCAGGCTCAAAGGCAGCTACCGGGATAACATGCTCAACGGATTATACGAGGTCTGGTTTTCGGAAGGTGGCCTGTTGATGAGCGGGGAATACGTGGATGATAAATCAGAGGGCACATGGAGCTACTACGATGATAAAGCCAAACTTCTCTATACTCTGGAGTACAAAGACGGGCAAGCTGTAGACCAGGAGAAGTATATGAAGCTAATGCAGGATACTCTTCTTAAATATGACACTATTGAAACACCTCAACCCGCACAGTTTTTTTAACATGAAACTCTGGTTCACATTTCTGGTGCTGATGACGGCACTTGCTGCCTCTGCACAAAAGATCGGGGACGGGGTATACTGGGTATATTTTACCGATAAATCTGATAACGGCTTTGAAACAAACCAGCCTGGCGAATTCCTTTCGGAACGGTCAATAAGCCGAAGGGGCTGGCAGGGCTTGGGTGTTGGCCCCTCTGATGAACCCGTGACCGGGGCCTACCTTGACACCCTGGTGAAGATGGGTGTGGAGATAAAGCATATCTCCAGGTGGCTCAACGGTGTGGCCATGGTCAATGCAGACGCGGAGCTGTTCAGTCAGGTTCTGGAGAAGCCTTTCGTTGATACCATACCCTGGATACCCGGATCTGATCCTCTCTGGTTCCCACCGGTACCCCCGGGGGAGAGATTTATGCCACCGCTGGAATCACCGCCCGATTTTCAATACGGATTTGCCTCCGATCAGGTAAAGCAGGTTCATACCCATCTGCTCCACCAGCAGGGATATACCGGCGCGGGGGTCCGGATTGCAGTTCTCGATGCCGGATTCAGGAATGTGGACTCCCTCCCCTCTTTCCACCCGATGATCAGTGAAGGCCGTTTGTTGGGAACCCGGAACTTTGTAAATGACAGCTCTGTCTTCAGGCTTGTAAGCACTCACGGCATGTATGTGCTCTCCATTATCGGAGCTGATTGGACCGGCAATATGATGGGTACCGCGCCTGATGCCAACTACTACCTTTGCTCCACGGAGAATGTTCACTCGGAGACCAGGATCGAGGAGGTAGCCTGGGTTGAAGCCGCAGAGTACATGGACAGCCTGGGTTTCGATGTAATCAATACTTCACTGGGATATTCAGACTTTGACGGTTATCAGTTTGACCATACTTACAAGAGTATGGACGGCCAGACCACCCTGATCTCCAGGGCGGCCTCCATGCTTGCCTCCAAAGGGATCATCCTTTGCAACAGCGCCGGGAATGAGGGTAACAACACCTGGTACCGCATCACTGCTCCCTCCGATGCATTCGGGATACTGTGTGTGGGTGCGGTTGACAGTAGAGGAAATATTGCCTCATTCAGTTCGAGGGGCCCCTCCTTCGACGGCCGGGTTAAACCCGAAGTGGTGGCTATGGGCAGAGCAACAGGGATCCAGCACATCAACGGTGAACTCGCCAGGGGATCCGGGACCTCCTTCTCCTCACCGGTGATGGCAGGGTCAGTAGCCTCACTTTGGCAGGCCTACCCGGAAATGCCTGCCATGGAGATGATACAGTTCATCCGGAATTCGGGCGACCGCTTTAAGAACCCTGACGCCACCTTCGGCTACGGTATCCCCAGCTTCATAGAGACATACTGGAAAATCACCAGCACCAGGCATTTACCGGTCCTCTCAGGAATGAATATCTATCCCAACCCGGCCACCTCTACGGTTCACATCGGTATTCCCGGGTCCGGCCATAATGAATACCTCCTCAGCTTCTATGATCTGAACGGAAGGATCGTTGCAAAAGAAACGGTAAACCTGCCAGGTGAAGTTCAATTGCCCGGGACTCTTACTCCGGGCCTCTATATACTCGAAATTGTAACTCCCGCACAGGTATACAGGGAAAGGCTGATCATCCAATGACCTCTGGTGAATCAACATCCCTGTCTCTTTCCCAGTTGCTCGGACAACTGGAGAAAACCATAAAGAAAGAGTTCTCCTCTTCGGTGTGGTTCATGGCCGAGATCCTTGAGCTAAATGTGAACCGAACGGGGCACTGTTACCTGGAGCTGATCGAGAAAAACCAGGATAATGACACCATCCTGGCAAAGGCGCGTGCAACCATCTGGGCCTCAAAATTCAACATGCTAAGTCCCTTTTTCGAGACCACCGCAGGAATGCCCCTGAAGAACGGTATCAAGATTCTCTGCAGGGGAACTGTCGGATTTCACAAAATATATGGATTCAGCATCAACATCACCGACATCGATCCCGCCTATACCCTTGGCGACCTGGCCAGGAAAAAGCAGGAAGTAATTAAAAGACTGCGCGATGAAGGTGTGATGGATATGAACAGGGAAATCCCCTTTCCCACCATACCCCAGCGGATAGCTGTAATATCCTCGGAAACAGCAGCGGGCTACGGTGATTTCATGGATTCAATCAGGGAAAACAGTCAGCACTACCACTTTCACACAAGGTTGTTCCAGGCGGCCATGCAGGGCGACGAGGCTCCCGCTTCCATAATAAAAGCACTGGATTTTGTCTACTCCTCAAACGAAAATTTCGACTGTGTGGTTATGATCCGTGGAGGAGGATCCAGGGCCGACCTGGAGTGTTTTAATAACTACGACCTGGCTTACTACATCACCCAGTTCCCCATCCCGGTGGTGACAGGGATCGGGCACGAAAGGGACGAATCGGTGGCGGACCTGGTGGCTTCTTTCGGATTAAAAACCCCTACAGCTGTTGCAGAGTTCCTGGTAGAGAAACTTCTTTCCTTTGAATTCAGACTGTCTGATTACAGGGACAGACTGTCTATGCTTGTAGGACAAACCGTCAATCAGCAGCGATTGAGGCTGGGAAGGCTGGCAGGCGACCTGACCCACCTGTCGGGGGGGTACCTGCTTCGAAAGCGGGAGAGGTGTGAGCGGCTGGCGGGCAACCTGACCCACCTCTCCAGGGGATTCGTCCAGAGGCACCAGGAGAGGCTGGAGCGATCCGGGGATAGAGTGAAAAAGGGAAGCAGTACACGTATTATGCGCGAAAAGGAGCGCCTCTCTCACCTTGAGGCAAAGAATGAACTGGTCAACCCCCTCAATGTCCTGAAAAGGGGATACTCCATGACCCTTCACCAGGGGACGGTTCTGAGCGGGATAGAGGATATCAAACCGAATGAGACGCTGGAAACCCGGCTCCAAAATGGTACTATTTTAAGCAAAGTTGAAAAAACCATATCAAGCCATGACAAAAGAGAAGATTAACTACGATGCCGCAGTTGGTGAGATCGAAGAAATTCTTGAAAAGATTGAAGAGGGTGATCTGGGAGTGGATGAGCTGGCTGAAAAAGTAAACCGGGTAACCCACCTGCTGAAAATCTGCCGAGACCGTCTTCACGCCACCGAGAAGCAAATCAACCAGATCCTCGACCCCGACTCCGAACCTACCCACTGAGTACTGAGTACTGCCCCCTGAGCACTGTGTACTGAGTACTGAGTACTGTGTACTGTGTACTGTGTACTGTGTACTGTGTACTGAGTACTTATATGTAGATGGCAAGGATATCCAACAGTTCCTTGACCTTAATGGGCTTACATAAATAGTCATCACAGCCAGCCTCCCTGCTTATCTGCCTTTCACCCGACATGGCATATGCGGTCTGGGCAATCACCGGCAGACCGGGACGCTCCTTCTTGATGATTGTGGTGCACTCATACCCATTAATCAGCGGAATATTGATATCCATCAATATCAGATTCAAATCGGGATGCTCCCTGAATTTGGCCAGTGTCTCCTCCCCGTCTTTTGACCATAGAATTTCCACACCTGTATCTCTGAGAGCCTCAAAAAGGAAGTAATAGTTGGAATGGTCGTCCTCAGCGATGAGCAGTTTCTTCCCCTCCCACGATTTCGACTCAGAGATGGGGGTTCTGAGAGCAGCCTCATACTTCAAAGGAACCTCGTTCCGGGGCAGGATGAACCAGAAAGTGGATCCCTCGCCCGATACGGAATCCAGTCCGATACTGCCCCCCAGTATTTCGGCGAGGTTTTTCGAAATGGCAAGGCCCAGGCCTGTTCCGCCGTAAAGCTTTTCTTTGGTCTCATGGCCTTGCATAAAACGGTCGAAGATCACCTTCTGCTTCTCCTCCCTGATACCAATCCCTGAGTCCTTCACATAGAATTTGATCCCTTCGGGATGCTCCTCAATCCCCAGTACAATTTCACCCTCCTCTGTAAACTTAACAGCATTACCCAGCAGGTTCACCAGAATCTGTTTCAGCCTGAAAGGATCAGTATAGATGGCCAGATCACTCATGGGCCAGTCCCACTTCAGATTCATGCATACATCATCCTTGCCCGCGCGTGTAATATTCTGCAGGAACATCAGTTGGAGCTCCTTGAAAAGATCCATAATGAAACACTCGGCAATGTGGATGTTCACCTGGCCCGCCTCAATCTTTGCGATATCGATAATGTCGTCGATTAGCCTCATCAGGTCATCTGCTCCTAGATTAATCTGGGCAATGAAATCCTTGCGGTCATCCGCAGAGAGCTGGTCATCAGAGATCAGGTCAGAAAATCCTACAATTGCATTCATTGGAGTCCTGATCTCGTGAGACATATTGGAGAGGAAGGCTGTTTTCAGACGGTCTGACTCCTCAGCCTTATATTTTGCTTCCAGAATCTTCCTTTCAGCATCCTTCCTCTTGGTGATATTCTTCAGGATAAGCACCATCGATTCAGGTTTGCCGTCACTGTGAAAAATAGCACCGCTGGATACTTCGCCATCAAACATCACACCATCGGGCCGGACTATCTGGTAATGCAGGTTTTTCAGGTAGCCTTCCTTCCAGGTCTGATTGAAATCCCCGATGGCCTGCCTCCACTCCTCTCTGTGAACAAAGCGGAAAATCTTCTCGCCATAAACCCGTTCCGGTTCCACGTTAAACACCTCTAACAAGGCACTGTTAAAGTCCAGGATCATAGCAGAGGGATCCACAACAATCATGGGATCGGGAGATGATTCAAATACCCTTCGCTGTTTCTCCTGGGTAATTTTCAGGCTGTCCTGCTGCCTTCGTATTTCGATGGCCAGTGCAATCTGGTCACTGGCAAACTCCAGCAGGCCGGCATCCGACTCGGTATATAGCACTTTTTCGGAGTAGGATTGCACTGCGAAAACACCGATGGTCTTATCATCATACTTCAGAGGGACACCCAGCCAGCTCACACTGGGAGCGCCCACAGGCTCAATCTCACCCTGCCGGGTCAGCTCCTTCTCCCTCATAACATCCACCAATTGGGCTACCCCGGTCCTGATCACAAAACTGGTCAATGTTTTCTTTGCGGGAACTTCTGTAAAGGAATCATTCTCATCCTTCATAAAAGGGAGGGTAATTGTGTCGGCCTCCTCATTGTAAAAAGCCAGGAAACAGTTGGTGGTATCCAGCACCCTGCCCAGCGACTCTCTGATCTTGCTGTACAGTTCATCGAGGCTCTGGGTGGTACTCACCGCATTGGAAATATCAAAAAGCACCTGCTTCACCAGTTCATTCCGCTTCCGCTCATCAATCTTTTCATGGATCCCGGTCAATCGGGTTGTATTTCCATCCTGGTCAAAACTGACAGCCTTGCCCATGCTACGGATCCAATTGTAGGAACCGTTCTTGTGCCTCATGCGAAACTCAATATCGAAAGATTTATCCCGGTTTTTGATCACCTCCATCACCCTATTCATGGAAAGCTGTGAATCATCGGGATGCAGAAGCATGGTCCATGTATCAAATTCCTGGGGATGCTCGTCGGGTCCGTATCCCAACATGGAGAACCATATGGGTGAAAAATAGACCTCGTTATTCTGTAGGTTCCAGTCCCATAAACCCAGTTCTGTGGCTTGCAGTGCAAGGTTCAGACGTTCTTCACTCTGTTTCAGTGCATCCTCCGATACCCTCGCGTCCGTCACATCCCTGGCTACGCCGATCACCGAATCAACCGATCCCGACTTACTCTCCTCTGCATAGAGCCTCCATTCAAAAACGGCTGTTTTCTCTCCCAGGTCAATATCAAAAACAATGGTTTCAGGCATACCTGTCTTGAAAACCTTCTCAATTGACGCCTCCCAGAGCTGAACCAGCTCTTCAGAAAATATGCCCATCTCCTGGTGGCTTTTATTCAGAAAATCCTCAACCTGCAAACCGGTCTGGAATACCACTGCATCATTCACATAAACATGCCTGAACTCACGGTCAAAGCGCATGATAATGTCCGGAGAATTATCAGCCAGTGCCCTGAAATGCTCCCGCGATTCCACCAGCGATTGCTCCATTCTCTTCTGGTCGTCAATATCCCTTGTAACCAATAGTATATGAGGCACATCGTCAATATCAACAATGGATATAGAGTTGAGTGTCCAGAACTTCCGGCCACCTTTGGAGATGTTTCTCCATTCAAAATAGACCGAGTCCCCTTCGGCAGCCTTCCGGACATATTCCCTGCCCAGCTCCAGGGTATATCCCTCATCGGATGCCGAAAAATCTCTCAGGTTCAACTGCTCCATATCCTTTTCAGTAAGCTCAAAAAGCGACAGGGCCCGGGGATTGAAATCGGTGATCCTCCTGCTTTCAAAATCAAAAAGGAAAATCGCGTCATCCACCGATTTAAAAATGGAAATATAACGGTCCCTCGATTCAGAAAGAGCCCTTTCGGCTTTCCGGGCCTGCTTGAATACCTCTGCATACCTCTGGGATGAACTGATCGAATGGATCAGTTTAAAGAGCTGGTCTTTGAAGATATAATCCCAGACCCCAACCTTTAGCTTGCCTTTTGGCCGGAACTGCTGCCTGTCACCTACCAGAAAAATCAGGGGAATCTCCGTGGAATAAGGCTCCATCTCCTTTTCAACAATTGAAAGCAGATTTGACGGAGAATCAAAATCAGCTATAATCAGGTCTGGTGGATTCTCACTCAGTCTGGCACATAATTCCGAACGCTCCTTGCACTGACAGTATGTAATATCAATCTCACCCTCTCTGAGGGTTTTCACGACATCCTTCACCACCAATGATTCCACATACCAGAAACAAATACTAATTTTCAGGCTGGCCATCAGCTTATTTCAAAATTCCATGGTTTCGAACTCTAAAATAGTCAAAAAATATGACCGATCATAATAGTTTTTCAGAAATTCACACGGACTCCTGCCATGAAGTGCCTGCCTGCCTGTGGAAAGTATCCGTCAACGATCTCCTCTGCTCCTTCATAAAAATATCGGTAAACCCATGCATTGGTTTCATACTCTATGTTAAACAGGTTCATGAGCTGGAAATTCAGGGAAATCTCCCTGAGGAATTCAGGGAAAAAAGAGTAGGAAATCCTCAGGTCATTTATGAAGTATGGATCCAGTCTCCTGTCGGCCGAGGATGTATTGTCCACAAACTGGCTCCCCACATACCTGGAGGAGAGATTCAGGTGCAGATTCCTAACCGGCCTTACAGCGATCTGACTGTTGAACAGGAATCCCGGCGAAAAGGAGAGATCGGTGGTCCCCAGCTTCTCCTCTATCTGGTACGGTTCAGTATCCGGGTCGTTCCAGTAGTCCGAGTTGTCCACATAGCCCATATAATCAATAATCTTATTGCTGCTCAGAGTTGCATTTAAATCCCACCTCAGCCAGGAAGTAGGCTCTAAACCGCCCGACAACTCGATCCCTGCCCTGTAACTCTTCTCCACATTGGTCATCACCGCACTCCCCACATCGTTGATCTCACCGGTCAGCACCAGCTGGTTGTGATAATCCATGTAGTAGATATTGGCATTGAATGCAAAGCCTGATCCCTGGAAACCGTACCCAGCTTCGTAATCCATCAGCGTCTCCTGTATGGGAACCGGACCGGCAGGATCAGCATCCACAAAATTGCTCCGGTTGGGTTCGCGGTTGGCCCTGGCCACAAAAAGATAAGCTCGCTGCTGATCATTCAGCAGGAGATTCATCCCCACTTTCGGATTAAAGAAAAAGTAATCGTGCTCCTGGGTGAGGTCCCTCAGGTCATCGTCGATCCCTTCGATCCGGTAATCGATCCCCCTCAACTGCATATCTGCAAACAGGGAGATCATCTCCCCTGCCTGGAAAGTTGCCTTCATGTATGAGTTCCAATCACTCTTCACTCCCTTATTATCATACCAGCGGTGACGAATCTCAGACTCTCCTGGGTACCGGGCCCAGATCACGGTTCCGAAATGGTCACCGTCATAGCGGTTCCATCCGCCACCCATCACAGCCGATAGCGGACCACCCTCGTAATGCAGTCCGCCCACTACGCCGTAAAAATCGTTGTCCAGCCATTTCCTGCGGATCAGATCGCTCTCTCCGATGGTATCCCCCCCGATCACCACATCCTCAAGCTGGTAATCGGAAAGTGATTCATCCTCCTTATACTGTTCATAATAACCGGCACCCCTGGTGTAGTGCAGTGCAGCATTGGCGTGCCACTTTGGTGAGAGTTCATGGGTCAGGTGCAGCTGGTAGTGTACCTGCTTATAGCGATCCACCTGCTTATCGTAATAAGCCTGGTTGCCTGCTGAATCGGTGTAGCCACCCATCTCATTGTAGGTACGGTCGCTCTCCAGCAGATAAGAGGGAACCCCGCCCCATGCCTGGTAAAGCTCCTCCATCCCCGAAAAGGTAATGAACTTGACCAGGGTTTTTGAATCGTAGAAAGAGGCCGAGGTGTACCACGACTGCAGATCGGTCCATGAACGGTCCATATAGCCATCCGAATGCATATCGGAAAGCCTCATATCCACAGAAAAATGATCTTTGATCAGTCCGGTTCCCGCCGAAATGGAGTTCCGGTAAGTGTTGTACGAGCCGAAGCTACCCTCGTAAGTGGCATAGGGCTCCTTCTCCACCATCCGGGTCATCAGGTTCACAGAGGCCCCAAAGGCAGCAGCCCCGTTGGTGGAAGTCCCTACCCCCCTCTGTACCTGTATATTCTCCACCGAAGTGGCAATATCGGGAATATCCACCCAGTAGACCGAGTGGGATTCGGCATCATTGAGCGGGATACCGTTAATAGTTACATTGATGCGGTTGCCGTCGGTTCCCCTGATCCTCATGGATGTGTAGCCGATCCCGTGACCGGCATCAGAAGAAATCACCAGAGACGGGGTCATGGAGAGCAGGAACGGGACATC
>JAAEOI010000157.1 GCA_024244665.1 Bacteroidota bacterium
GGTTCCGACCAGTTGTCCTCCTGGTCCCTGAAAACAATATAGTAATCCACGCCATCAAAGGAGTCCGGCATACCCGCAGCTGGAACAACCATATAGCTTTCATCCGGGGCAACAAAGGCATTGAAGCGGTTGCTGCCACAGTTGACCTGCTCTGGCAGAAGTTCTGGTTCCTGGAAGGCGCCATCCAGGCTCCTGGACCGGAATACCTGGTTCAGGCCGCTCCCTTTTTCATTTCTTGTAAAGTAGAGGGTCCCATTGTTTGTAAGAGAAGGGAAAAACTCTCCACCATCAGTATTGACCGGTTCTCCCAGGTTCTGAGGAACACTCCACGCTCCGTTGTCATCCCGCTCTACCACCCAGATATCCTGGTCACCCACAGGCTCATCCCCATCGGGCCGGTTGGAGAGAAAATAGAGCTTTGATCCATCCGCAGACAGGGCAGGTTCAAAATCCATTACTCCGGGTCCGCCCGAGAAGGGAACAATCTCCGGAGGGAGCCAAATACCATTTTCCTCTTTAGTAAAAAGAATTGTCGAGTAAGTGTAATTCCCTATGGCTATGCAGAAATAGATCTCCTCGCCATCAGGACTTATGACCACATCACGGGTAAACATTCCCGTGGAGACCACCCCTGGTGCAAAGAGCTCCGGAACAGAATCGGGCAGGACTTGCCCCAGGAAAGCTCCGGAAAGTTCAGGGAATTGGCTCTGTGTACTACCTGACTCAGTAGGATTGTTGCATGAAAAAAAAGTGATTGCAAAGAAGACGGCAATCTGAAACAGCATGGATTTTTTCATTCTGGAGGTTTTAGGTGCCTTATTTATAGGAATAGATGCATAGATCCGGTTTTACCCTATGCGGATGCAAAAACTATCCCTGATATTTTGATATGAAGCCCGAGCTTGCGAAATTGGAACTTCATTTAAAAACCTGATCCCATGAAAAGAAACATCACATTGTTCATCATTGCGCTGTTCTCTGTTGCTGTCATTGCACAGGAAAAAAC
>JAAEOI010000158.1 GCA_024244665.1 Bacteroidota bacterium
CCGGGTTCTTCAACTTTTTAAATGCAGGAGAGAGCCCCATCAATACTTGTTCAAGCTCGGGGTAGGCATCCAGTAATTCACCCACCCTGGTCTTTGGTGTGATCAATAGATTTTGATTTGTGGACATTATTTTTCAGTATAACTTAATAATCGTTGTTCGCCTTCGATGGTTTTCAGTTCTGTGATGTCCTGAACGACTTCTAGGGTACCGAGGTATTTATTGAATTCATCCCTGAGGGCATAATACTCGATATAGACGAAAATCCCCTTCATCTCAAGCCAGAAAGCGGCACGCTCCTCTTTCCCTGATTTGAAATCACTCAGAACCTGTTCCACCACATGAACGCTTTTAGGAGGATGGCATAGCCTGACATCTCTTCCAATAACTGCCCGGTTGCGTTTAAAGAGGGGCTTCTTGCCATGGGAAAAGAATTTCACCTTATCCTGGCTGTCCACAAAAGTGAGTTCCACCGGCATGGTCCCAAAAATACCGATCAGTTCGGGTATCGACAATCTTCCGGTGGGAAGTTGTACACTACCCTCCACGGTCCGGGCCACCGGTAAAGGCTCCATACCTTCAGGCTTCCATTCAATTTCCGGATCATAAAGGCAAAAACCGATTTCCGGACTTTCCTGAGAGATATGGTACCACTCTTCGTCTGTAAGTTTATCCATGCACATGGGAAACAGGATTTCCTCCTCTTTCATGATCATATCAGAAACTGCACCTGAAGCCGGTTTTAACAGCAGTTCAACAAGCGTACCCAGCTCCTCAGGTTCGATCTCTCCCTTCACATCCAGGCCTTCCCGGGCTACTTTTAACAATTCCCGGGTTTCGTCATGCTTCCCCCACATGACCTTGGGAGGTCCTGTTATGTTATATTTTTCAAGGTAGGGAAAGAGCAAATTTTCTTTCCGCAGGTAATGCTTCTCCACATCCATCAGATTATTGAAGAATGCTTTCATCTGAAGGAGCCAGGTTTCCAGGTTAAATTCTTCAGGAGCCTCAATTTTTTCATAGAAGCGACCTAAAGTCTGAATAAGTTTATGCAGCTCCCGGTTCTCCTTTTTGAAGGTATCCACCGGGTGTCCGTTGGGGATCTCTCTTGCACCGCTCTGGTCGATCTGACCATCCAGCACCTGTGTGTGTATATCACAGAATTTCAATACTTCTTCTTCGGGCAAACCCTCATTGATCAGTTCCTGTTCAACCTCCACAACCTCATTATACGGTATGCCCTGGAGAAGTTCCACAAGTCGTCCCCTGACCTCATCGGGAGCTACCCCTTCATGTAGCTGAAGGATCATATGTTTCAGAAGATCCCTCCGACCCTGTTTATTAGAATTCAGTTCATCCATGTTGTAATGATTTCTGTTAGTTTTGTTGATCAATAATTATTCCGGGTGTGAAAACGAACATGAGCCATGCCCAGTTCTGGATGCCATTTCCGCTGCCATCCTTGAGGACCGCCATGGTTTCTGAAGCGAACATTTGTGAATATCCAAATTTTATA
>JAAEOI010000159.1 GCA_024244665.1 Bacteroidota bacterium
AAAAAGTTACTGTGGAGCAAGCCGGACCTGTCAGGTCTGTAGTTAAAATTGAAGGCACTCACCTTTCCGAATCGGGAACCAGAGAATTCCTTCCTTTCATTGTCCGCTTCTATTTTTATGCTGGCCAGCAATCCGTAAAAATGGTGCATACCATCATTTATGACGGCGACCAGCACAGCGATTTTATCCGCGGATTGGGAATTGTTTTCAATGTCCCCCTGGACGAGGAAATTTACAACCGATATATACGGTTCTCAGGTGAGAATAGTGGTTTCTGGACTGAACCTGTTCAACCTTTTACGGGTCGCAGAATACTATCCCCGGATACCGACTACAGTACCATGCAAATAAATGGCGAACGTATTCCCGGACGGGAGGAATTCTCAGATAAACAGAAATTCCTGGTGGATAACTGGGCTGCATGGAACGATTTCAAATTATACCAGGGAAATGCCGACGGATTCAGAATTCAAAAACGGACCAACGACCAGAGTGCCTGGATAGATGCAGGAGCAGGCGGCCGTTCATCCGGCCTGGTATATACCGGGGATGTTTCAGGCGGACTGGCAGTTTGCATCCGGGATTTCTGGCAATCATTTCCTTCAGCCCTGGAGGTGAGGGACGCCAGAACAGATCATGCTGAAATTAGGGCCTGGTTATGGTCACCTGAAGGCCCGGCAATGGATATGAGGCACTACGATACCCTGGCGTGGGGACATACACTTGAAGCCAGCTACGAAGATGTCCAGCCCGGATTCAGCACCCCCCTGGGTGTAGGAAGAACCAGTGAGATTTTGTTGTTTGCCTCTTCGGAGGTTCCTTCTGCAGATCTACTGAACGGAGTCTCACAACAGGGAAATCAACCTGGCTTACTTACTGCCACACCGGA
>JAAEOI010000160.1 GCA_024244665.1 Bacteroidota bacterium
CCACAGTCCCAGACTGCCCGACTCTTTACCCGGCAGTAAAAATGATAACTCCATCCTCGGTACCGTGCTCGCCCTGCATGATGAGTGGGACTGTGAAATCATACTCGTATCAAAGGATATTAATCTTCGCATAAAGGCATCGGTGCTCGGTATTCTGGTAGAGGATTACACCAATGACAAGGTACTCGATGACCTGAATCTGTTATATACCGGTACTCTGGAACTACCTATGGAATTTTGGGAAAAACACGGCAAGGATATTCATTCGTGGCAAAAGGAGGGTAAAACCTATTACGAAATAAGCGGGAAGGATACTCAGGAATGGTTTCCAAATCAGTTTATTTATCTGCAAGATAATTTTGATGCCAGGGTGCACGACATATCTGATAACACCTGTATTATCGAAGTCATCAATAACTACATGAATGAGCATAATTCGGTATGGGGTATACATGCGCGAAACCGGGAACAAAGCTTTGCGCTAAATTTATTGATGAACCCTGAAATCGACTTTGTCAGCCTCTCCGGTATTGCCGGCACAGGTAAGACACTACTAACACTTGCTGCCGCCCTGGCTCAAACCATGGATGAGAGACGTTACTCGGAAATCATTATGACCCGGATCACGGTACCGGTCGGTGAGGATATTGGCTTTTTACCCGGAACGGAGGAGGAAAAAATGTCCCCCTGGATGGGAGCCCTGATGGATAACCTGGAGGTTCTGATCGGTAGCGATAAAACGGATGCCTGGGAACAACAGGCCACCACCGACCTGGTGCGACACCGGATAAAAATATCTTCAATGAACTACATGAGGGGACGTACATTCCTAAGGAAATTTATCATTCTCGATGAGGCGCAGAATCTTACTTCAAAACAAATGAAGACCTTAATAACGCGAGCGGGACCGGGCACCAAGGTTGTTTGTCTGGGTAATATCGGCCAGATTGATACCCCTTACCTGACCGAAACCAC
>JAAEOI010000161.1 GCA_024244665.1 Bacteroidota bacterium
AATGGCCAGGGCATCGCCCCCTGCCATCACACCATACTCTCCCACTAGGATTATACTTGAAGATACAGACACTTCTGCGAATTTACGGATTTCCCTTCTATAAGCTAGCCCGGAGCTTCAGTTCCTGTTCATTAATTCTTGTAAAAGGTGTTGAATTATTCGCGTAATTGTGTAGCATGAAGACTGGACTCGGCAAATTGTTACAGATTGATACCGGCAACCGGCCAATGATCATTGCCCTGATGATTCAGGCCGGATGTACCGGACTCTTTACAGGAGCACTGGAACTTGCCGGGAATGTCATGTTTTTGGAGTCCTTTGATGTGGAGAGAGTCCCCCTGGCTATTATGATTTCGGGTGGCGTCGGGATACTGATAACCACTATCTACAGCTATTTCAGCAAACAGCTGGACATTAAAACCTTTGGTATTCTGAATATTGTGGCTGTTCTGGTGCTTACAGCCGCACTGATCATCGGGGAGATGACTTTTGCCAGAGACCGGTTCAGCTTCCTCTTGTTTGTTCTGATGGGGCCCTTGGCCCTGATTATTCTTCTAAGTTTCTGGATTACAGTACGAGGATTTCACTCTCCCAGTAAAGGGAAGCAGTTGTCCGGGCTGATTGAAGTGGCCCTGGTTGCCGGGATGGTGATCATGTTTACAGCTGTTCCGCTACTGGTCATGACAGGAATCAACATTGAGCATATGCTTTTTGCAGGCCTGGGCTGTCTGATCATTGCCGCCGGAGCCCAGATGTATGTGCTGAACGGAATGGACAAGGACCGGATTTACTCCAGCAGGAGGGTAAGCAGTACCGGACCCGTAAGACTCTTTTCTCACAGGTATACCGGTCTGATCTCCGCTTTTGTGCTATTTGGCATCTCCGTAGCAGTGGTGCTTCAATATATGTTTCTCTGGTCAGCTTCCGATCAGTTCATCGGGGGAAGTGGGCTGGTTCCGTTCCTGGGATTCTTTTTTGCTGTAATGATGTCGGTGGGCTGGCTGATGAAAAGGTATCTGTTCGGATGGATCAAAAAAAGGTACGGGATTGGCATGACCATGCTGATGACGCCTGTGCTGCTCCTGCTTTTTTCCCTGTCGGCCCTGATTGTGAGTGATGTGTTGGGACTGGAGGCCGGGTGGGGTATGCTGCCTGTATTCTTTTTCATTGTATTTCTTTCCAGGTTCGTCTTTGGAAGCTGGAAGAGTTCCATGGAAGATCCCTCCCTGAATGTGATCTATCAATCATTTGATCCCAGGGAGAAGGATAGCATCCGGTCGGGTATTGAAGGAGTGCTGAGCCAGATTGGGATATTCAGCATTGGCCTGTTCCTGGCACTGTTTGTGGAGATGGATATCCTGGAATTCACAGCAGTACCATACGTATTGATACTCTTTGTCATGGCCTGGTTCTTTGTGGGTCTCTCACTCTACAGGAGTTATCACAAGATGCTTCAGGTTTCACTGGAGTCTGACCGGATCAGGGATCTGACAGACCAGGGATTGCAGGAGCTGGCATGGATCGATCTGAAGCAAACGGCTTTTCCCATTGAGACTATTGAATTCAATCCTTATCTGTTCCACTATACTAGGCGGGAGCAGTTTATCTCCATGCTGGAACACTCCAATCCGGGTGTCCGCATCAGGATATGGGACCATTTGCTTGCCTCCGCGCCCGGACTCCCTCAGCTCACTCTGAGCCTGATGCTGACCGGAGAGCAGGATCCGGTTATCAAAGATCGGATCAGGGATTTTTCCAGGCGGAAACTGCGAAGCAAACTGGGGCTCCAGGAAGCCTTTATCAGGGAGCGGATCGACCGTTTTTCTGGTGACAGGGCAGAGGTTGATCCGGCCATCGGGGAGGCTTTTCATTCCGGGGTCCGGAACGAAGTGTTTGCAGCCCTCTATCATGTGGCCAGTGAACACGACGAGGCCTACCTCCCTGAGGTGATATCGTTGTTGAAAGATAATGACCTGGATGTGAGAAGTGTGGCCATCTCAACGGCCGGACAGGTTGATTCAAGAAGAGTGACCACCAACCTGATTGAAACCCTGGAGCATCCTCAGCTCTTTGCCCGCGGCTGGTCCGCACTGGTTAACCAGGGTGAGCTGGTTCTGGATGAACTTGAATCGGCGTTTCATAAACCCGGGTCAACACTTACCCTACAGAAGAGGATCATCTCTGTGCTTTCTTCCATTGGAGGTGAGCGGGCCATGCAGATGATGCTTGAGAAACTGGATTATCACCACAGGGAGGTCTTTGCAGCCGGAGTTTTTGGCTTGTATGAAAATCACTTTCACGCTTCATCACTCCAAAATGCCACTGTCCAGGCCGCTATCCTGAGGCAGGTACAGACTGGAGTGTGGAACTTTGGAGCCAAAATCTCCATCCGTACCGAGAATCCCGGAGGATACATTGCGGAGGCTATTGACCAGGAGATATGGGATGTGAATGAAACAATCCTGATGTTGCTTGCCCTGATCTATGACAGGAGATCGGTTCACCGCATCAGGATGAACCTGCTCGACAAGCAGGCTGAGGACCGGATTATGGCCATCGAGTTGCTTGAACTTCTGTTGGACGATCCGCTTAGGAATGTACTTGTTTCATATTTTTCCGATATACTGATCAGGGAGAAGATCGATAAGCTCCACTCACTTTACAGGGTCGATCTGATTCCGGTCGGACTGCTTCTCAAAAAAGTCCTGAATCGTGACGGGATGCAAATGGGCGACTTTATACGCATTTGTGTCCTTGAACGGATGGGAAATATTCCAGGCTATTTTGATGAGCAGCAAATTGTTGCACAGGGATTTCACCCAAATCCCAAAATTCGTGAAACCGTAGCACAATTATTACGTAAAAATGATCCCGGGCATTATGACATGGTGACGGAGCGACTGGATTTCCAGGATAACAGCTTCCCCGGTCATGAAGATTCTGCCAGATGGTATGTAAATACCACAATAAATCTGGTTGCCTGGAAGTTGTTTAAGAACGTTGGAATAAGCAGCCTGTTTAAGCTGGTTTCTCTCCTGCAGCCTTTCTCCTGGGATTTGATCCCGGGAGGAGATTATGTGTTGCTGGTGAGAGCTGTTTCAGCAGGCTACCTTTCTCCTCTAACTGAAGGGATTGCGATAATTGCAGAGCATCAGCCTGAAATACTGGAGCAAATTCGTTATCTTGGGAACGACGGGGCTCGTGAAGCCTATCTGGTTGAAAGGGAGAAATTCATCGAACTACTTTTCGATGACAGGAGTTTATTGCACGTTTTTTGCGCATTTTTAAACCAAAACGGCGATCGTTTGGTTTAAAGGTGAGTATTGTGTTTAATAACGAATTAAAATATGGGTGATCCTTCAATGATTAATACGGGTGTGCTTAAAGGAAATCCGTTCCCCGGCATCCGGCCTTTTAACAGTGCGGAGGATAAATTATTTTTCGGCCGTGAAGGTGTAACTTCAGAGATGCTGAACCTGTTGCAGGAAAACAGGTTTGTTGCACTGGTAGGTGCATCGGCAAGCGGAAAGACCTCACTGATACAATCGGGAGTTATTCCTGCCCTGATCACTCAGGAGAAGCAGGAGTGGGTACCTGTATTGGTGCGCCCGGGAACAAAACCGGTGGAGAACCTGATCAGGAGTTTCCAGCAGGTGTTCCCCAAAAAGCTGAAAGAGACAGACGTCCAGTCATTCCTTGCAGGAAACCAGGAACTTGGCGACCTGATTATCGAGAAGGGGCTTGGCAGTCACAATTACTGCCTGGTTGTGGACCAGTTTGAAGAGTTGTTTCGGCGCGGCCCGGCCATAAAGGTCCAGCAGAAGGATCCAGGTACGAGGCGATTTGTCGACCTCCTGGTAAATGCAACCAAAGGGAAACGCCCAGGCATTTATGTGCTGCTTTCGATCCGTTCAGATTTCATAGAAGCGAGTGCTGCATTCCGGACCCTGACCGAATTGATGAACAGGAGTAAATTCCTGCTCCCGCAAATGTCGAGGGAGGCGCTTGCTTCCGCCATTTCAGGTCCTGTCGGGCTCACCGGTGCAAGGCTTGAAAGCGGCTTTGTGGATTATCTGCTTGATGAACTTGAGGAAATGGAGAATCCACTTCCCCAGCTTCAGCATGCCCTGATGAGGACCTGGGAAGTATGGGAGGCCCGTGAGGCCCGTGAGGAGCCCATTACAATTGGTGATTACCAGTCGGTGGGGACGGTTAAATCTGCCATAAGTGAGCACCTTGAGGAGATTTTCGGCAGACTCGACATGAGACAGAAATTAATATGTGAGCGGCTTTTCAAATCCATTACATCCAAAAGTGAACAGTACAATGGTTTCAAGCGCCAGGCCACGCTGGGTAATGTAGCCAGGATTGCTCACTGTACCATTGAGGAGCTAACTGATGTGGTTGAGGTGTTCAGGCAACCCGGAAGTGCATTTCTTTCACCTCTTTCCACAATTTCACTTCATTCAGATTCCCTTATTGAGATCTCCCATGAAGCATTGATCCGGATATGGGATAGGCTTCACCAGTGGGTAAATGATGAGCATGAGTCCATCAACATGTACCTGAAGCTGTCACATGCTTCAGCTCAGTACCAACAGGGCAGGACCGAATTGTGGATAAACCCTGAGCTTCATATGGCTGTGAACTGGAGAGAGACCCAGAAGCCCACCCCTGCATGGGGAGTACAGTATAACCCGGCATTCGAACGGGCCATGGTCTTTCTGAGTACCAGTGAAGAAGAGCTTCAGTGGGAAGAGGAACGGAAGATAATATTGCAGAAACGAAGGTTGATGCTGAATCGTTCCATTGCTATTTTCATGGGAGTACTGGTTGTGGCACTGTCGGCGATCGTTTTTGTAACCCGCACCCGGCCTGCAGATGGGCCGCAAACCGATCAGCTCCTGGAAGAGGATTATGTTTCAACTCAGTCTGAACAGGAACCGCTTTCAACGGAAGAGCAGTCGCCCGTTGCCAGTTACACACCAGAAGAGGAAACAATCGAGGTTAGAGAGGAGACCACAAACCCGGCCCGAATCGAGCAAAGGGCCTCCACAACCAGGGAGCGGGAAAGCACCTCTTCCAACCGAACTCGACAGACCATCACCCCCCGACCGGTTGTCACAAACCCAACCACAACTGCTCAGCCAGCCAGTAACAGGGCTTCCGAACTGGAGAAAGCAAACAGGATGCAACAACTTGCAAAGGAGGTTTCGGAGCGGAGCATTATAGTGGAAAAGGATCCCGATCTGCAGGGATTGCTGGCCTATCAGGCATACCAGCTCAATTCGGGGTACAAGGGACGGCACGACGATGTGGATATTTATAATGGTCTCTATGCAGCAATGAAAAAGCTCATATCGCCCGCCTATAACATCTACCCGAGTATAAGATCTTCGGTTAAGGATATTGCGTGGCTCAACCGTACCGGCAGCCTGATGGCTGTAAGCAGCGACGGAAGCGTTAAGATCCTGTCCGGGCGAATTGCCGATAAGGCCTCCCAGATCACGCTGGAAAATACTGGTCAGAACAATGAGTGTGTGGTCATCAGTCCCGATGAGCGCTTTGCAGCCATTGGGACCAACGGCGGCGGTTTACTCTTCCTGGAACTGGAAAACAAGGGAGCAGTGGTTCACCAAAACAGTGATGAAGGAAAAATTGTACTCTTTCTGAGTAATCTGGGTAAATCAGGCAGTTTCGTTTCTGCAGGCATCAACAACCGGATCCTGAAGTGGGATTACGAAAGCCGCACAGCAAGTGAACTGGTGGATGCAGGCGTCAGGCCCTCGGCACTGGCCGTTTCCGCCAACGGACAAAAACTGGCTTATGGTACCCGGGAGGGGAAGGTGTTCGAATTGAATGTCAGTTCACCCGGGGAGGTCAGGGAGGTGGCAGATTTTGGACAGACCCAGGTAAAGTCCCTGGCCTACAGTCGCTCGGGCCAGAACCTGGTGGCAGGCTTGCTGAACGGATCGCTCAAGATCCTTGCCGGAAACAACAGGAACCTAATAGCCACACTCAGAGGGCCTGAAGCAAGGGTGACAGATCTGGCATACAGTCCGGACGGAAGGTTCCTGGCTGCAGCTTCACACGATAACAGGGTCTACCTCTGGAGCTGTTCTGACTGGAACAATCCGCCCCTTGTATTTGAGGAAAATAAAGGATTTGCCCTGGCGGTTTGCTTCAACGGCAATAGCAGGTATTTCTACAGTGGTAGTGTGAATTTCCCGCGGCTTATTGGCCGGCCTTCCGAATCGGCTGTTATGGCATCGGATTATTGTTCCCTTGTAAACAGGAACCTGACAGAGGCCGAGTGGGATCTCTATTTTGGAACGGAGCTGCCCTTCACCAAAACCTGTCCTGACAGGAATTAAGAAAATATAAAGTAATCTGAATATGCGAAAGTGGATCCTGATCATAGTTACCCAATTAGTGGTTTTTTATTCTGTGTCTGCACAGGACCAGGTGGGGTGCCTTCAACTGCTTGAAGATGCAAAAGAGGCTTATGAAGCCGGGATGGTTGAGCTGGTCCCCGAGCTCCTGCTTCCCTGCATTGAATCGGGATTATCGGGCGATCCGAAGCTGGAGGCATATAAACTGGTCATTACCGCCTACCTTTTCGATTACCTCCCCGAACCGGCTGATGCCCTTATGAGCGATTTCCTGGATGAGTACCCCAATTACCATGTTGCTGCAGCTGATCCTTCCGAATTCAGGATACTGCTGGCTACTCATCAGCAGCAGAGAGATGAGGAGCAGGCTGCCAGGATACAGGCAGAGAAAGTGGCAAAGCAAGAGGCAGATAGAGCTGCAAAGCAAGAGGCAGATAGAGCTGCAAAGGAGAAGCCGAAAGAAACTGAAAGAAGAACAGTTGCTCGCAGCACAATGCAGCAAGGGGCGGGAGCCGGGTTCATTGTTGGAACCAATCTCTCCTTTCCATCACTTATTGAACCCTATAGCTTGAGTGATCCTACGGTAAATACCGGTACCTACAAAAAGGCCACACCGGGATTTCATCTGGGCGGGGCAGCAGCGTTTGAACTATCAAAGGGCATACATGCCGCATTTGAGGTGATGTACCAGCGATGCAGAGTTAACTATTCCGCTGCACCTTTTACCTTTACCTCTTATGAATATGAGGAGGTGCAGAACCGTTTCGCGCTCCCTGTATCCCTCCTCTTCACAGTGAACCCAGACAGCAGGAGCCAGGTATACTTCCGCTTTGGAGTGATGGCAGACTACATGATTTCGGCCGGTGCTTCGGCTGTCCGAAGTTTCGATACCTCTCAGCCGGATGTGGTTCTCGAGCGGACAGATATTACCTCCTCCAGGCGACGGTTGAACTGGTATGGACTGGCCGGAGTGGGTGTTAAGGTTCCCTTTGAGAGTAACTATCTTTTCATTGAGTCCAGGTTTCAATACGCCTTACAGAAGAGCAACAATGAGTCAGAGCGATATAGCAATCAGGATCTGACATGGTTGATTTATCATGTCGATAACGATTTTAAATTGAGTCAGTTAAGCATCTCAGCGGGGATGATTTTTTATCTCAGGTAAATTGAGAAAACAACTATTATGAAGCGTATTATCTATATAATTGCACCCCTTTTTCTTCTGCTGGTTTCCTGCCAACAGGAGGTTTCACCTGAACAGGCCGAACGTTTTATCAAGTTTTATGGAAACGGCCTGATTGATGAAGCCAGGGATATTGAGGTGCTGGATGATGGCAGTTATGCCATCTGTGGAGTGGATTCGGTGGCGGGAGAGGGAAAACGAATGGTCCTTGTAGTCACCGATGAATACGGAAATATGAAGCCCGGCTTCCCCAAGTACTTTTCGGAAGAGGGATATCATTCGGGAGCCAATGCCATGGTGGTAAAGAATGGCGGTCAGGGCGGTTTCCTGCTGGTTGGATACGTGGAGCGCCCGGGAGTTGCAGGTATTCAGAAAGACCTTTTCCTTGTAAGGGCCTCGCTTACCGGGGAGGCCTTCTGGCAAAAAAGCTTTGGTTCTGCTGAGGATGAATCGGTCCTTCATGCCACAGAGATGATCACTTCAGGTGGTTTTGTCCTGGCCGGTTACCAGGTGAAGGACGGGAAGACCGATATCATGGTCATGGGCGTCACAGAGCAGGGGGATTCAATTAAACTGGGACTTAACTACAACAATCCCATCTCGGATAATGCCTCAGCAAATTATATATATAACAACGGTGAAACGTACCTGTGCGTCTGTACCTACGATAAGATCGGGGCTCGTGGGACTGACATCCTGATTCTAAATTTTGATGATGAGCTGAGTCCCAATGATGAGATACTGGGTGGGGATTTTGATGAATTCGGACAGTGCATCGTGGAGGATGAGCCGGGCACTTACCTTGTACTTGGAAACAGGCTCAATGTCAACGGGAACAGTGAAGTTGTTGTCCACCTGATTAAAACTAGTAGAACACTGATTACAGAATCCCTGTTACTAAATACCATCACTGAACTGGATTCAGATCTTATCGCCAGACGCTTTGTGAAGACAGCGGATGGCAGGTATGCTATTATCGGAACCAGGAAGAAAGATGGGAACAGTGATATTTTCCTCCAGTTTATGCTTTCTGACTACCAGGTTACTGAGCGGGTGATCTTTGGATCGACCGGAGACCAGGAAGGTATTGATATTGCCCTCCCGGAGGATGGAGGGCTCCTTATTGTGGGTACGAACAGCGGGAGTTCCAACAGCATGATTTCCCTGATTAAGACCGGGGATTCGGGTGAACTGTAGTACCTTTTATTAGTGGAAATATTATGGTAAGAGGATTTTTATATCACGGCATAGTTCTGTTGATGATGCTCTGGCAGCTTCCGGTTGCGGGACAAACATCTGCATTCCTTACAGGTGGGGGTGAGATTTGTTCAGGAGATTCTGCTTCTGCAGTCCTGACCATGAGCGGGGGGAAGTCCCCGTTTACAGTTGTCATTAATTACAGCCAGGGTGAGTATAGGACCCTGAAAGAAGTTTATACCGGGCATATCATCTGGTTAAAGCCGCTCGTTGATGAGACCTACCATATTGCCAGTGTTGAGGATGCCGATGGAGTTGAGGGAACTGTTGGTGGTAGCGTTGCAGTAACAGTCCTTCCGGTCACTGCCGTGGATATTATTCTTGACACGACCGCCTATCTGAAAACTGAACCGGGCCGTCCCCTGGTTTCTGACCCTCCCGGGGCTGACTTCTATGGCTACGGGGTGGTGAACAACTCTTTTTACCCGGGAATTGCCACACCCAATGGATCACCCTATGACATCTCCTGTATATATACCAATGAGTCAGCATGTGAAAGCACCGACACCGTTGTTGTCCATGTAATCCATGGAGTGGCGGATGTTAAACTGTATGACGGTAATACTCCCATTATCACGGTGTGTGACGATGAGCTTAGCTATGAGATCAGGGGGACAAATAAGGACCAGATGAGCGGTACCTTCAAACTCAGTGACGGGGGCGATACGGCCCACTATTTTGAAGGTTATATTGTGGATGAGGATACTTCCGATAACATTGCTATTCTCAATACCTCTGGATTGATGGGTACTTATCTTCTTGAGTATGTCTATAAATTTGATGTTTTGTCGGTTCCGGCTACGGAAGTGATTCACGTGAACAACCTGGAGGGGATGGTCATTGAGGGGCTTCCGGAGATTATCTGTAACGGGGATGGCCCCTATCCCATTACTGCGGGTGGGGTGGAGAGTGATCCTGGTGCTGACTATACATTTAGCGGGGCAGGAGTTTCAGGGAACCAGTCCGACGGCTACTTTTTCAACCCCCGGGAGGTAGCCCTGGGGAGCAGTACTATAACCCTGAAGTATACATCCTCCAATGGCTGTTCTGTGATGATTGAGAGGGATATACAGAACTTCTTCTCTCCGGATGCGTCATTCACATTTACCCCGGCCTGCTTAGCTCCTGAGGGAGGGAAGGTCTCATTTAACAATATTACCGGCGGTACGTATGCCGTGGAATCATGGGCGTGGGATTTCGGGGATCCGGGAAGTGAAACAAACACAAGCATTGAGAAACATCCTGACCATTTCTACAGCAGCTCAGGGGGAAAGCAGATCAGTTTAACAGCCTATACTGCTGATGGATGTATCTCCACGAAAATTCTGGATACAATGTTGGTGAATCAGCCTGTAGCTGACTTTATCTGGCTTCATGACTGTTTTATCAGGGGAGATTCGATTTCCCTGCTTGACCGGTCGGCGAGTGATTTCTCGGAGATAAAATCACTGGTCTGGACACTTAAGACAGAGTCGGGCGGAGTGCTTGGATCCATTATGAGCAACTCGCATGAGGATACCATCCGTTTCCCCTCTGTTTCACCTGATGACTACCTGATTCAGCTCGAAGTTAGTAACCTTGAAGGATGTCCCGATACAGAAATCAAAGAGATCAGCCTGAGCCCGACCATCCATCTCACCTCTTCCGGTTATTATGAAAACTTTAACAGCCCGGGGAAGATGTGGAGAAAGGTATCAGATGATCTTATCTCGAGCTGGGTGCTGGATCTGCCTGATTTTACCGGATATGATCCGGCTCCGGGCGATCTGTCCTGGTTCACAGATCTTCCTGATGATACGGATTACCTAGACCGTTCATGGATTGAAAGCCCGTGTTTCGATTTCACTTCCTCAAGTAGGCCGTTCCTTCAAATGGACCTGATGAAGAGTTTCCTTCCCGGGGTGGAGGGCGCTGTATTACAGTATTCGGAAGGGTATGGCGCGGGTTGGGTTACCCTGGGGAATATCGGTGAGGGTACAAACTGGTATAATGTTTCGGGAATCGTATATGAGCCAGGTGGGAGTGATTTCGGCTGGGGATCGGAACCGGATGGTCCTGATCAGGATTGGGTAGGAGCAAAGATACCCCTTGATATTTTCCTGGGCAACACACACGTGAAATTCCGGATTGTGGTAGCCACCGGTGGAACCACGGGATCGGGAAACCAGGGTTTTGCATTCGACAATTTCTCCATCTCGGAGATGAAAAGGAGATCGGTCCTTGAGCACTTTACAAACTCCTCACAGGGTGCCTCAAAAAGTGCTGATGATGTTGTGGATGCATTTTCGAAAAAATATCCGGACCAGGTGATCGACCTGCAGTATCATGTGGATTATCCGGGCCATGACTATATGAATCAGAATAATGCCTATACGCCTTCGGTCAGGTCGCGCTATTACGGGGTGCCGGCGGTTCCTTATTCAGTATTTAATGGCAGAGACGAGGAGGAATACCGCTTCGATTTCTCATCTCCTGAAGAAGAGCCCGGAGAGGAGGCTCTGGAACAGGCCGCCATTGATCCACCAAAGTTCAGCATGGATATGGTGGTGAACTGGCTGGACGAAAGTTTGGAAGTGACCACCACCACAAGCTGCGATGCAGATTCATACGCATCCAATATGCAATTATATGTGGTCGTTATGGAGAGTTCGGTTACAGCTTATACGGGGCTCAACCAGGATACTGTATTTAGAAATGTTGTGCTGGATATGCTGCCCTCACCATCCGGGAAATTGCTGGGGAACGACTGGCAGATGGGGGATATTGATACGCGAACATATGCCTGGGATTATCCGGAATTTGTTGAGGACATTGAAGATCTTGTGGTGGTGGCATTTGTACTGGACAGGGAGAACAGGGAGATCCTGCAGGCAACCGCCAGCTACCTGACACCTCCGGTGGGCATCCGGAGAGTTGAGAAGGAAATTTTAAAACTCTCCATCTATCCCAATCCTGCATCAGAGGTGCTGAATATCAACCTGGGAGAGCGTGCTGCCAGGGAGGGCCGCATTGAAATTATGGATCTCTCCGGGAGGATTGTGATGGAATCGGAACTTGTTCCGGGTTACGCAGTTTACCAGGTGCAGATCTCCTCTCTGCCCCAGGGAATCTATATGATCTGCTGGTTTGAAGAGGGGCAGCTGAAGGGCCGGAATAAGCTTGTCCGGACCAGGTAGCCTAGTTGGATTCTACGCCCAGGTATTGCCCGAATTTTTCACCGAAACTGATCAGTTCGTCCGACTCCTCCTTGCCGGGAAGAAAACGTGCCTTTGCCCCTTCGGCTACCACATTCAACTTCAGGTTCTTTAAATGGTCCTCAATGAGCCCGACTGCTTCACCGCTCCATCCGAAGGATCCGAAAGCGGCTGCAGGTTTTCCCTTGTCCCTGATGGGATTAATCACCGCAAAAAGCTTATAAATCGGAAGCAGGGTATTCTGGTTAATGGTGGGTGAGCCCACCAGTATCCCGTCGGCCTTTACCACACGCTCCTCCAGGTCTCCCAGCAATATGGTTTCAATATCCACCAGGTCAACCTCCACATTGCCCGCTCTTTTCAGTCCCTCTTCAAGTTGTATGGCCATCTCCCGGGTGTATCCATAGGCTGATACGTAGGCAATCAACACCCGGTTGTCTCTCTCGGTATCTTCCATGTAACAGCTGGCAATGGCAGCCGATCGACTAATTTTCTCTTTCCAGGTGGAGCGGAGAATGGGGCCGTGACCCGGGCAGATCATGTCAATAGGCAGGGTCTTTATCTTTTCAATGGCCTTGAGCATAAATTTGCTGTAGGGCTTCAGGATCACATCAAAATAGTATTCAAATGCCTCACTGTAATCCCCTACCTCATCGTCCCACATCTTCTCATTGGCATAGTGGGCGCCGAAGGAATCGCAGGTGAAGAGCAGGGCCTCCTCTTCCAGGTAAGTGTAGATGGAGTCGGGCCAGTGAAGGTTGGGTGCCCCGATTACCTTTAGTTTCATGTTCCCCAGGTCGAGGACACTGCCATCCTTTACCTTCAGGGATTTAAACGGTTTCCCCACCATTTCGCCAAGGTAGGTGAGGGCTTGTCCGCTCCCAACTACGGTAGCATCCGGGGCCAGTTCAAGCAGGTGCCGAAGTGATCCTGAGTGATCGGGCTCCGTGTGATTACAAATGATGTAATCAATTTTCGAAGGATCGGTAAGCGAGAGGAGCTTCTCCCTGTATTCGGGCCAGAAACTCTCTTTTACGGTATCGACAACCGCTTTTTTATCGGCATCGATGAAATAACTGTTATAAGTGGTTCCGAATTTGGTCTCCATTACGATGTCGAATGTGATCAGGTCAGGGTCCAGAACCCCTATCCAGCTTACATTCCCGGAGACTTTCAAGATATTTTGATTCATTTTACAGCCTAGGTTTATCAGGCTGCAAATATAGAGAAAGCAGCAAAAGAAAAAAAGCTGCTCTGCAGGGCAGAACAGCTTTCTGAAAACTCACAATCTGAATGTAACGGACCTTACTTTTTAGACTCTCCCCCACATGATTTGGAACAGTCTGATTTCTTTTCACCTTCGCAACTCTTCGAGCAATCGCTGGAAGTCTTGGTCGCTTCGGTTTTCTTTTTGCTCTTGTCAGCCTTCTTTTTATCATCTTCCCTGAGCTCAATTGCTACAGGTGTATCGATGGTGGCTGCTATGGCGGTGGCACTGATCCCCCCGATGAAGAGGGCAAGTGCGAGAATGGCTAATGTCTTTTTCATTTAACTTTTTGTTTTGTTTTATGCGAGTCCAATATAGGGGGAAGAAAGCGGGAAGTGTGTTAATGAGGTGTTAAAAAGAGTTGTTGGTCTTCTATTTGAAACGGGCCACGGGGGTAACTCCGCCGGTTACCCGTTGATTCATATCCACTTGAAGGATTGCATCGGGGGGGAGGAAAAGATCGAGCCTCGATCCGAATTTGATAAAACCCATCTCCCTACCCTGGCGGGCCCTCCTGTTGAGGACCGCATAATTCCTGATCCTCCGGGCCACATAGCCGGCTACCTGCCTTACAAGCAGAGGGCCGTAAGGAGTGTCGATCCCCACGGAGAAGCGTTCATTGAGCTCCGATGATTTGGGGTGGCGGGCCAGAAGGTATTTTCCCGGGTGGTACTTCAGGTAGGCAACCTCCCCTTCAGCCGGGAAATAGTTGATGTGTACATCATGGATGCTCATGAAGATGGATACCTGGATGGATGCTTTCCCAAGGAACTCATCCTGGTGAGCGTTTTCAATCACCACTACTTTCCCATCGGCCGGGGCAACAATGGTTTTTTCGTCCAGAAAGGGCCTTCTGGCGGGGTTCCGGAAAAAGCGGAGGACTATAACCAGAATGACCAGGACAAACAGGACCATTGGTGTTTGGGTCCATTGTGGCAGCCAGAGGGCCGAAAGAGCTACAAGGCCCAGTCCCATCAACAATGTGATGGTACTGATGAGCCTTCCCTCTTTGTGGATCCTGATCATGTGTTCAGCTGTAGCAATAAAATTAGTAGAAACAGGGCAGGTGCCACAAACAGGAGTGAATCAAACCTGTCCAGAATCCCTCCATGACCGGGAAGCAGTCCGCCAGCATCCTTCGCATTATTTTTTCTCTTCAGGTGCGATTCGAAAAGATCCCCTGCCAGCCCAAACAGGCCTACTGCCGCACCGGCCGAGATCCATGTGGCGGACGTCTGGAGGCCCGTAAAGTGGTAAAAGATCCAGCCCGAAAGCATTGTAAAGAGAAGTCCGCCGACAAAGCCCTCCCAGGTTTTCCCGGGAGAGAGCCTGGGGGTCATGGGGTGTTTGCCAAAGAGGCTGCCAGTCACATAGGCAAAGGTGTCATTGATCCAGACCAGCGCTATTACAGCCACGGGAAGGAGGGAGTCCCACGCTCCGTCTGGGAGCCAGCCTATAGCAATGAATGAGGAGAGGGGTAAAGCAATCCAGAAGAGTACAAGAAAACCTGTGTTCCGGTCGCCATGCAACAAATACCCTGCAATCCAGAGGATGGCAGGCAGGATGAACCACAAGGGATTCATCCCAAGCATGAACAAGGCATAAACCCCGAAGATCAGCAGTGCCCCCGAAGCGGCTAACAGAATGGAAGGGAAGTCTGTTCGGAGGTTTTTCAGCCTGAACAGTTCCATGGTTCCAAGTCCGCAAACCACCAGGATCATGATCACCATGGGTGTGGGGCCAAGAAGGATCGATCCGATGAAGAATACCACCAGTGAGATGCCGGTTACTGTCCGAAGCAAAAGTTCTTTCACCTGGATTCGAATTCAGCGATCAATTTTTTGGCCCTGATCACCTGATCGCGATTCACATAAAGTTCTATTTCCCCGAACTTGTATACCGAGTCCTGTTTATTTACGATAAACGACTGAATCTCATATTCTGCCAGCATCTGTCCGATCAGTTCTGCGAGATAGGGAGTTCCCGCAGAATAGATATGTACCTGGTTACCCGTCATTCTTCGGTTTCTCTTTTGCCTCTGGCTTCTCCTTCGCCTCTGGCTTCTCCTTCGCCTTTGGCTTCTCTTTTGCGACTGGCTTCTCCTTCGCCTCTGGCTTCTCTTTTGCGACTGTCGTTTTGGATATGGCACTCCTCTTCTCAGTGGATTCAGGGAGTTCCTCTTCACTCTTCCAGGGCCGCTTCCCAAAGATTTTCTCCAGGTCATCACTGAAGATCACCTCTTTTTCAAGAAGGATTTCGGCCAGTTGCTCCAGCCCTTTCTTGTTCTTTTTAAGGATATCCTTGGCTCGTTTATACTGAATATCAATGAGGCTCTTCACCTCGTCATCGATGGTTTCAGCAGTCTTTTCGCTATAAGGTTTATTGAAGGAGTACTCCTGCGCTCCGGTGGAGTCATAAAAACTCCTGTTGCCTATCTTTTCACTCATACCGAAGTAGGAGATCATGGCGAAGGCCTGTTTGGTGACCTTTTCAAGGTCGTTGAGGGCGCCTGTGGAGATCCTGCCAAAGGTGAGATGTTCTGACGCCCGCCCGCCAAGGGTGGAGCACATCTCATCGAGCATCTGTTCGGTGGTGGTAATCTGCCGCTCTTCGGGCAGGTACCAGGCTGCACCCAGTGCCCTCCCCCGTGGAATGATGGTCACCTTGACCAGCGGATTGGCATATTCGAGGAGCCAACTTACGGTGGCATGCCCCGCTTCATGCCAGGCAATAGTCCTCTTCTCCTCCTTATTTATGATCTTATTCTTCTTCTCAAGCCCACCAATAATCCGGTCGATGGCATCCAGGAAATCCTGTCGTTCAACCGTCTTTTTATCATTCCTTGCGGCGATCAGGGCCGATTCATTACATACGTTGGCAATATCGGCTCCTGAGAATCCAGGTGTTTGCCTGGCCAGGAAATCCACATTCACCGTGTTATCAGTCTTTATGGGTTTCATATGGACATCGAAAATGGCCCTTCGTTCGTTCAGGTCGGGCAGTTCCACATGGATCTGGCGGTCGAAGCGGCCTGCACGGAGCAGTGCTTTGTCAAGTACATCTGCCCGGTTTGTGGCTGCCAGAATAATCACACCGCTGTTGCTGCTGAAACCATCCATTTCGGTGAGCAACTGGTTCAGGGTGTTCTCTCTTTCATCGTTGGATCCCATATTCGGGTTCCTTCCCCTGGCACGGCCTACGGCATCGATCTCATCGATGAATACGATGCAGGGTGACTTCTCCTTGGCCTGTTTAAAGAGGTCACGCACACGGGATGCTCCCACACCAACAAACATCTCCACGAAATCGGATCCAGACATGGAGAAGAAGGGTACGTGAGCTTCACCTGCAACTGCTTTTGCAATCAGCGTTTTACCCGTTCCCGGAGGTCCTACCAGCAAAGCACCTTTGGGGATTTTCCCACCCAATTCAGTATATTTTTTCGGGTTTTTCAGGAAATCGACAATCTCGCGAATCTCCACCTTTGCTTCTTCCAGTCCGGCCACATCACTGAAGTCCACCTTCACACTGGTTTCCTTGTCAAACACCTGTGCCTTGGATTTTCCCACACTGAATATGTTGCTTCCGCCGCCTCCACCTCCGCCTCCCATGCGCCGAAGCATGTAGATCCAGATTCCCAGGATCAGCAGGAAAGGGATGATCCAGAGCATGATCTCGCCCATGTAGTTCCTCCTTGTATCCGTGGTATAGGAGGGTCTTTTCTCCTGGGAAAGGGTATTCATCACTTCATTCAGTTCGGTGACAAATACATCCTGACTGATAATTGAGTAGAAATACTGCGGGACAGCCTGGCCCAGTACAGTATTTGATTTTTGTGTCTTAATATCTTCATAGGCAGCATCGGTAAGCCGTTCGGCACGGATGTAAACCTCCACCTTCTCCTTGTTGACAATGACCAGTTTTTCAATATCTCCATTTTTCAGGATATGGAAAAAGCGGTTCGAATCAATCTCTTTCAGTCCCCCGCCTGAGCTCATGAACTGGAGCCCGATCATTACAAGAAGGATGATCCCGATAATCCAGTAGGAGTTGAATTTGGGTTTCATAGCACCTCCTGGCTTGTTCCCGGGGGCTCCCCCGGGACGGTTGCCCGGCATTATGGGGCGGTTGCCCGGATTTTTTTTCTTTTCAGCCATATGTTTATTTCTTTTATTCCTTCTCCATCACCACTTTCCCATCTGCCCAGAGTTCCTCAAGTTTATAAAAGGACCTGTAATCCTCAAGAAAAACGTGTACAAGAACATCAAAAAAGTCAAGCAGTACCCATTGATTGTTCTGAAGACCTTCCACGTGATGGGCCCGAATGCCTGCTTTCTCTTTCAACTCTTTTGCAATGGAATCGGCAATGGATCCAACCTGGGTTGTGGATTCACCGTGACAGATAATGAACTTGTCACAGATGGAGTGTTCAACTTCTGAAAGATCGATGGTGACAATCTGGTGTCCCTTTTTTTCCCGGATCGCTTCCAGGATTAACCTGCTTTTCTTTTCCAAATTCAGAGGTTCTTTTTCACCCATCGGCTCTTTTAATGACAAAGGTAGTTAATTTTAAGTGTTACATTTATGTAGATAACCTGTTAAAGGTTCGCATCATAATGACAAAAACTATACCATGGCAGTGAAAAAAGTCAGTCTTGACCAGGTTGATTCAACAAATTGCTTTCTGTCAGACCTTCTGAAGGAGGATCCGAACATCGGAAAGCTATCGGTAATCGCTGATTACCAGCAATCTGGCAAAGGTCAGGGCGATCATACTTGGCACAGTATGCCGGGTGAAAATCTACTGATGAGCCTTCTCCTGTTTCCTGCATTTTTGTCAGCCTCCGAACAGTTTCACATCTCGAGAGTCGCTTCTCTTGCACTTATTGACACGCTGAAAGGACTTGGCCTGTCACCTCTTATCAAATGGCCGAATGATATCCTGCTTCATGAGAGGAAGGTGGCCGGAATCCTGATTGAGAACGGAATTTTGGGGAGGAATCTCTCCCATACCATCATCGGAACCGGGCTGAACCTGAACCAGACTGAATTTCCGGAATTCCCCATTGAAGCTACCTCTGTTGCCCTTGAGAACGGGATTTTCTCCAACAGGAATGAGGTGACGGCCCTGCTGCTCGAGCGACTCGAGTCGCGCTACCGGCAACTTGAAGAAGGTGATGCTTCAAGCCTGGAGGCTGAATACCTTGAACACCTCTTTCTTCTGGACAGGCCCGGAGAATTCTCCTCAGGGAGTGAACGCTTTACCGGGATCATCAGGGGCCTGAGTGAACCTGGCGAACTGCTTGTTGAGCGGGATGGAACAAGCCGCACTTTCGGATTCCAGGAGATTCAGTACCTGCCGCGTGCATATTGAAACTAGAAATTAAAGCCCTCTATCTTGTTGATGATGCCGTCGGCCAGCTTCTTAAGCGGGAGCTTGAGCATGGGGAGCAACATTTTGTTCACGAGGGGTTCGATAGTTACTTTTACACGGGTATCATTGTCGGTCACCTTTTTGAGCTGGATCCAGATATTGAACTGGTAGCTGGAGAACTCGGGGTCGGAGACCATTTTGACCAGTTTGTGAGGCTCTTTTTCAATGATCATCAGTCCGGTCCGGCCCAGCGGGTCCACATTGAAACTGCACTTCTCCTCCGAAGCTTCCCATCCTGATACTTTGTCGGCCGGGAGAAGCTCTTTGAAATTGTGAAAATTGGTGACGAAATCATAGATCTTCACATCACTGCTTTCGGACTTCCCTATTTTGCTCTCTATCTTCATGTTCATGCTCCTTTCCATGCCGAAGGTTCTTCCCGCCACTTCGATAACAGTTCTACCTGGCTCTCCCCGATGTATCCTGTTTCCAGGGCCATATCGATGAGTGTATTGTAATTACTCAGGGTAAAGAGTTTTACCCCTGCATTTTTGAATGCCTCTTCAGCTACCGGGAAACCGTAGGTGAAGATGGCCACCATTCCCTTGACCACTCCGCCAGCCTCCCGGATTGCTTCCACAGCTTTCAGGGAGCTTCCGCCGGTGCTTACCAGGTCCTCCACAACCACTACCTTTTGCCCTGGCTCCATCCTGCCCTCAAGAAGATTCTGTCTGCCGTGCCCCTTGGCCGAAGCACGCACATAGATCATGGGAAGTTCCATCAGATCGGCCACCAGTGCACCCTGGGCAATAGCCCCCGTGGCCACACCTGCGATGAGGTCCGGTTTCCCAAACTGTTCCAGGATGGTCTGCTTAAACGCCTCCTTGATATAGTCCCTTACCACGGGGTAGGAGAGGGTGACGCGGTTGTCACAATAGATGGGTGACTGCCAGCCTGAGGCCCAGTTGAAGGGATCCGTTGGCTGGAGGATGATTGCCTTACTTTCCAACAGGTGGCCGGCTGTTTTTCTCTTTATTTCTGACATCCGACAAATGTATGAAGTTTTTTGCAAGCCTTCAGGCTATATTTTCCGACATACCCGGGAGCACATATTTATTTTCCTAACTTGCAGATAGTTGAAAGAAGTCAAAAATATATTGCTGTTAGCGGTTCTGACCTGGAGTCTCCAATCCTGTGGTAAATGGGAACTGATTGGTCTCCTGGGACCGGAAACCCGAATTGAAGCGGATTCGATGGTATTTGCAGTAATTGGTGATTTCGGGCTGGCAGGAGAGAATGAAAGGAGAGTTGCCAACCTGGTAAGAAGCTGGAACCCCGATTTCATTATTACTACCGGCGATAATAATTATCAATTGGGAGAATTAAGTACCATAAAGGAAAACATCAGTGATTACTATGGGGATTTCATCTATAATTTCGTTGCCCCGGAAGAATACTGGTGCAATGGCAATGCGTTTGAAGAAGGGATCAACCGTTTCTTTCCATCGCCCGGAAATCATGATGCAGCCAATAAAGAGGGCCTGCAGCCTTACCTGACTTTTTTCACCTTACCTCTAAATGAATTGTACTATAGTTTTATATGGGGCCCTGTGACTTTTTATTCCTTAAACTCAGTTGCTGATAGTGTGGAGGATCAGAAAATCTGGCTGGCAGAACAACTTGATCTGTCAGTTTCCCCTTTTAATATTGTTTACTTCCATCATCCTCCCTATTCTTCAGGACCTCACGGAAACACCGAAAAAATGCAATGGGATTTTCATGGTGACCAGGTCGATATTGTGCTAAGCGGGCATGATCACATTTACTCCAGAATATCAAAAAGCGGAGAAGAGGGCCTTCACTATATCGTGAATGGAGTAGGTGGGGAATCGTTGTACAGTTGTAATGATAAGCCCCTGTCTGCTGAGGAATTTGATGTGTTTTGTTATGATGACGATTACGGTGCAATAAGGGCTGTGTCAACAAAGAATAAACTGGTATTGGAATTCTATGCTGTAAACAGTCCGGAGTATCCGGTTGACAGAATTATCATAGAGAAATAGAGGGGTATCTGATCAAGGCCAAACGCGGGATAAGAGTATGTTAGTCTTACTTATAATAACTAAAATCTAATACTATGGACGAACAAGCAAGATTCCAAGAAGCAAAGAAACGTGTGGAGGAGATAAAGGGTTTTTACTCCCACCTCGTCACCTATTTTTTAGTCAACGCAGCTCTTGTTGTCATTAACCTACTCACATCTCCTGAGTACTTATGGTTCATATGGCCTATCATCGGATGGGGTGTTGGTCTCATCTTTCATGCCTTTTCCGTATTTAGTAACTTATGGGGAAAGTCATGGGAAGAACGTAAGATCAAGGAGATTATGGAAAAGGATAAGTGAATTGGAGCTGATTGAATTGATTAGATTTTAAGCCCAGGATTCACTAAAGCCGACCGTGCGGCATAGTTCCACCGTTTTGCGATTTCAGGAAGTCACACCCTGTGACCTCCTGGTTTCGAGAAATTGGATACCCATAAACACCAAAATCACCAGAAGTGGTATCTGATCTACCATTTCTTTCTATGACACTCGTAACACGACACCTGCGTGGTTCCTCCTTCAAGGTCGTCTCCGTGACATGCCACGCAATTTGTCAGCGGTTGCTGCAGCCCGCTTTTGTGCATGGCCCCATCCTGGCTCACGTTGTGGTCCGAAGGAGGATCATACCTGGACTCGTTTTCTTCGCCTTCGCAACTTAAAATGAGAAAGGGGACAACAATAATTAGAGCAAGAAGCCATGTTCGACCGTTGATCAGTTTCATTTTTAAATACGTTTAAATTGCACAACTTTGCCTGAAAGCACAACTACCAATATTCGATGCAAATGTATAAGATTTTTTATAACAACCGGGTGGTCTATCTGAAAGAGGAGGCTCCGGAGGGCAATGCCGGGCCCGGAACTCTAGTTATCGGGTACGAGGACAAGGCTGAGCTGCAGGTTCTGCTGGATGACTTCAGTGAGAATGAGCAGGTCCAGGAATTGCATCTCTTTCACCCTGATATAGAGGAGCTTAGACGGGCTTTCGCTACCTGTTTCAAGTGCATTAATGCAGGGGGAGGGCTCGTACTGAACGAGAAGGGAGAGTTCCTGGCCATTGAGCGGAATGGTGTATGGGACCTGCCCAAAGGGAAGATGGAGAAGAGGGAGGATTTCGAGACTACGGCCCTCCGGGAGGTGGAGGAGGAGACCGGCCTCACCGGTCTGGAGACAGTTGGTTTGCTACTCTCCACTTTTCATACCTACCCGCTGGGGGACCGGATGGTACTTAAAGAGACCCAATGGTTCGAGATGCACTGGAACGGCAGAGGAGATCCGGTGCTGCAAGCCGAGGAGGGCATCACCGACTGCCGGTGGGTAAAACCGGGCCAGGCTGGTTTTATTGAGAAAAATTCATACGCCAGTATCCTGGATGTTCTTAAGTTAAGGAAGCTATTGTAAACCCCATAGCCTGACAGTAAGGAGGGCTTTCCTTTTTTACTAACCGCATAATAATTGAACCCAACCGCTAAATAATCTTTTAGCCCTTGGGATCATTTGTTTATGGATATTTGTTTTTACATTTAAATATTCCTCAACAAATGAAAACCTATTATACACTCACCTCAGTATTTCTCCTCTTC
>JAAEOI010000162.1 GCA_024244665.1 Bacteroidota bacterium
CACTTAATTGAACATTCCCTGGGGAAGGAATTTCAGTAGAAGAACCAACTGTCTGGGCAACACGATAGCTTCCTCTTCTCTTATCAATGATCTGCATGCTCACCGTTCCGCTCATATTCTTTTTCTCAATGACAAACTTGACAAACAGGATAAACACGGCTACAAGATAACAGGACACCCAAATGCATCAAAACCAAAGAACTATACCGCTGATTATCTTTGTATTAAAAAATCACATCGAAAGGAGTGACGAAAACAGGAACCTATGATAAGTGGATGGTGGATGCGCAAAAATACGGCATTGACTGCTTTGAATTGATAGGTTGGGACAAGGGTGGACTGGAGCGCGACTACCCGGTATATGAGACTGAAGGGTTCTACTGTTGATCCGAAAATCTTTTCATGACCTCAATCCAGTTAGTAAAGATTATCTCTTCCTCTTTAAAAAACCTCATCAGATCGGGATCTGAAAACATTTCCGCCTCCCAGACCCGCTGCTGCCATGAATTGGTAATGGTTTTCAGGTTTGCCGACTCTACCGAGGGATGAAAGACAATCTCGGTAAGGCCCGGGGAGATTGACCTGATAAGGGACTTAAAGCTTTCAATCTTCTCTTGATAAGTCGGTCCGCCGGGTACCCATGTGATGTTATCAAGTTTTGGTAAATCGTATTCAGCTGCCAATTCAATCATATTTTCATCTATCGGGTAACCGGCACTTTTTAACCTGTTTACAACAAGGGTATCAGAGAGATTTATTGCATTTGCAGGAATACGGTAGGCTTCGGCAACCTTAAAAAACACCTTCACATAATCGGAATGACTGTACAGTGTACCCATATGAGTATCAATATGGTCAGGCCGATATCCCATGGCTATGGCCTTGTCTATCTGAGCCCTTATCTCCGTTTCAATTTCTTCAGGAGAGGCGTTCATCAAAACGTCCGGAACAGTTCGCCACAACATCTCTTCCGGATCTACCAGGCCAGGCACCAGGGCAGGATCAGACACCGGGCCCCACCGGTGAGTCTTCCACTCACTGTTCAGGGTAAGGTGTAAACCCACATCAGTTTCAGGATGATCCAAAGCCCACTTAATAAACTCATCAGCGTTGGGACATGGAACCATCACAGCGGCCGATTGTATCTCTTTGTTTACAAGTAATTGTGCTGTAGCAGTATTGGCTTCTTCGCACATCCCCGCATCATCAGCGTGCAGTATAATTACCTTCTTCCCGGCAGGAAATCCAAGTTTCTCTGCCCAGGTTGTTGGTCCGCTATTTTCCTGCTTTTCTCCGCAAGAAGTAATGATAGTGCTCATAAAAATGGGAATGAGTAACATTGCTAATGACGGCTTTTTCATTTATTCCGGAGTTTGTTGGATTAATTTCAAATATACTGTTTTCAAGTTTGTATCTTAAAGCATAATTGCAGACAATTGAATTTGAAACCTCTACAGTCAGGTATCATGACACATCAAAGAACTTTTTCTGGAAAGTACACAAAATCACAGCTGGTGATTTTAGTGCTTGTCAGAATTGCCATTGGCTGGCATTTCCTGTATGAAGGCATCGTCAAACTGTTTATTGCGGACTGGAGTTCTGCTTCCTACCTTGAAAATTCAAGATGGGTATTTTCAGGAGTGTTTCAAGGGATTGCAGCGAATCCGGGATTGTTAAATCTTGTAGATTTTTTGATGGTGTGGGGATTGATCCTGATTGGCCTGGGATTAATGCTGGGCGCTTTCACCCGGATTGCAACCTGGTCCGGAATTTTTATTCTATCTCTGTTTTATGTGGCATATCCTCCATTTGTGGGACTTGATTACGGGGTTCCTGCGGAGGGTATGTATCTGATCGTGAATAAGAACCTGATAGAGCTTCTGGCCCTGATCCTGCTTACCAGGTTTTCAACTGGGCATATTTTCGGATTGGACCGGTATTACAGGATCTATAAAACGGAAAAAGCAACGATGCATGATGTAAATGCTTCTGTGCCCGTTCATGAGGAAACTCAAACTGAGGCTTCGGATATGAAGCGCCGGGAAATGATTAAGGGGCTAGCAGGCATTCCTTTTTTGGGCGTTTTTGCCTTTACTTTTCTAAAGAAAAAGAGCTTTGAAGAGCGACATTTGATCGATGCCTCTTCCGGTGCTACAAATCAGCCCTTGAGCTTTCAAGCGCTTGACGAATTATCTGCTCCGGTATCGACGGGCTTGATAAAGGATAAAAGCTTCAGCAGGATTATCCTTGGTGGTAACCTGCTGAACGGAAACGCGCATTCAAGAGATCTTATTTATGTATCAAAACTTGTGAAAGCATATCATACTAAACAAAAGATCTTTCACACAATGCGAATGGCAGAAAAGGCGGGTGTTAACACTGTACTGACCAATCCGATTCTTGCAAATGTAATTAACGAATACTGGGATCGGGGGATTGGCAAAATGCAGTTTATTTCTGATTGTTCCGGACTGAAATATCCAAAGGGGGTACCTACCCCTATTCCATTTCAGGATTTTCTCAATAGAATTACAATGGCCATTGACAAGGGGGCCATGGCATGCTATATACAGGGAGAGACAGCCGATTATTATATGAAGAATAATAATCCGGATGCACTTGTGAGGGCATTTGATCTCATTAAGCAGAATGGAGTCATTGCTGGTATTGGAGCACATCGCATTGAGACTATAAAGGCTTGTGTAGAAGAAGGTTTTGATCCGGACTTCTGGATGAAAACGCTTCACCACCATAAGTACTGGTCGGCAGAGCATCCGAGATGGCATGACAATATGTACTGTTTCGATCCGGATGGCACCATTGAATACATGGAGCAGCTGAAACAGCCATGGATGGCCTTTAAAGTAATGGCTGCAGGAGCTATTCATCCAAAGGATGCCTTTCGATATGCCTTCGAGAATGGGGCAGACTTCATCTGCGCCGGGATGTATGACTTTCAGATTGTAGAAGATATTAATATTACGAATGAGATATTGAACGGTCAGCTCGAAAGAAAACGCGCCTGGATGTCCTGATCCCATTTTATTAAAGAATATGAATAAAAGAACCTGTCTCTGTCTTCTGGTTGTTGCAATCTCTATGGTTTGCATGAACATACAAGCCCGGAAGCCAAATATAATAATTCTCCTTGCTGATGATCTTGGGTATTCTGACTTAAGCTGTTATGGCAGTACTAATGTTTTGACTCCTGTGCTGGATAGCCTGGCAGCAAGAGGAATGAAATTTACCGATTTCTATGCTGGTTCCTGTGTTTGTTCCCCTTCGAGAGCAGCACTAATGACAGGAAAGAATGCAATCCGAACAGGTATTTACAGTTGGATTCCGGCAGATGAACCGATGCATCTCAGATTGTCTGAAGTGACCATACCTGAGATATTAAAAGAGGCAGGGTATCAAACCGCTCACTTTGGTAAATGGCATCTGGGCCAGTATGGATCAGAAGGAGATTCATGGATATCACCTTCATTGACTGATCATGGTTTTGATTATTGGTTTGCCACCGATTGCAATGCAATGCCCACTCATAAAGATCCGGTGAACTTCATCAGAAATGGAGTTCCTGTAGGAAAGCAAAAAGGATTTGCCTGTCAGTTAGTTGCTGATGAAACCATTGAATGGTTAAAGGGAAGCTACGATCCGACAGCGCCTTTTTATCTGAATGTATGGTTTAACGAGCCTCACGAGATAGTGGCTGCTCCTGAAATGTATAAAAAGAGACATCTGGAGAATGGCATAGATGAGCATATGGCAAATTACTATGGGTGTATTGAAAATATGGATCAGGCAGTAGGTCGCATTTTGGGGGAGTTGGATAAAATGAATGCTTTGGAAAATACACTGGTCATCTTTTCATCTGACAATGGTAGCAAACAGAGCGGATCAAACGGCATATTGCGTGGCATGAAAAGTGAAGTATGGGAAGGCGGAATACGGGTACCCACAATTGTTACCTGGAAAAACCATGTGCCAGTTCAATCAATTTGTTCAGATCCCTGTGGATTAATAGATCTTTTCCCAACCATTCATTCCATGATCAATAGTGAACACAAGCTGGATTACAGAATTGATGGTATTGATATTCTCCCTTTGCTTCATGGGGAACGTTTGAAAAGGGACAAACCGCTTTATGTATTCTATCACCGTCCAGCCGCAGCTTCACTGAGAGATGGGGATTGGTCCCTAATCGGCCATTTAAATGAAAGGGGGCCGGAAATCAATTATTTTGGCGAACTACAAATGGAATTTATTCAGGATGCCTTTCCTGCAACATTTGAGCTATACAATTTGCATGATGATATCGAGCAACAACATGATGTGGCAGGACATAATTCCCATATTGTGGATAGGATGAAGGGGGAGATGATTCGGCTCTACAGTGAAACCATCAAAGATGGCGGAAACTGGTATAGGTAGGGCTATACCGATCATTTTGAACAATGAAAAAAGGAATAAGATGTATTGCCACTCTGCCTGGAGAACAACATTGGGGTTTTGGCCATGAATTCAAATGGCATGGGCGAACTGAAGAAACCTGATCACCGGGTAGCTTTATCAAATCCTCGGACATATTCGGAGGGAGTCATCGATTTAATCCTTTTAAATTGCCTGTTGAAGTTCGAAAGGTTTGAATAGCCGCTTTCATAGCAGATTCGTGAGATACCCAGATCACTTTTGGTAAGAAGTCTGCAAGCATATCCAATACGGACTTCATTCAGGAATGATACAAATGTCCTTCGGGTTCTCTCTTTAAAATACCGGCTGAATGCCTGGGGAGTCATGTGGGCATATTGTGCCACCCTATTCAAATCCAGGTTGGATTTAAAGTGTTCCAGGATAAAGGCATAGATTGCATTTAGCCTTGCCGATTCAGTTTTATTCAGTTGGGTAGAATAGCCAATACTTGATAATTCAATGTACTGTTTTTGCCTGGCAAGCGTATGCAAAATAGTTAGCAGTTCGATGGTTCTTTCAAAATCATTCATCTGAAGGATCTCTTTAATCCGATCAGAGATCTTCTTTAGGTCTGAAAGGGGGAAAAGCAATCCACGGTACGACTTCTTCAACAGATCGCCAATTTCCCTGAATGAAGGATTTTCGAAGAAACCCTCACCCAGGAAGTCGGAAGCGAACTGGATCACAATCTGCTGAGCAATCAGATCCCGTTTTTCAGATTCATGGCCATACCAGCTGTGTGGAAGATTGGGCCCTATCAGCAATAGCATGGGGCCCTGTAAATCTGAAATATAATCTCCCAGATTAATGGTCCCAAGGCCCTGACTGATGAGTGTGAGTTCAAATTCGGGGTGTACATGCCATGGGATATCGAACCGGGCAAAATGCTCTTCCTTTACCAGGAAGGAAGACTCCGAAAGCAGAACTTTTTCAAACAGAGGATCATGTGGCATGGCATGACGTTGATAGTACAATTTCACAAAATACATTTTAATTTTGTTAAAAATGTATCAGGTCTGATTAAAATAAGTGTGGCTGTATGTCGATAATCACCTTACTTTTAAGCTATGAATGATAAACCTCAATTTAACCAGAGGTATATCTGGATGATCACTTTTGCTGCAGCCATGGGAGGATTCCTGTTTGGCTATGATTTTGTAGTCATTGGAGGAGCAAAGCCGTTTTATGAACCATTCTTTGATCTTCATACACCCTTGCAGAGGGGATGGGGTACCAGTTCGGCCATCGTAGGCTGTGTGATTGGCACCCTTATCTGCGTGCTGTTTAGTGATAAGGTGGGAAGAAAGAGGCTTCTGATCTTCTCCGGATTTCTTTTTGCGCTATCTGCGGTGGGCACTGCCCTGGCGGAAACCTTTTTTTCTTTTAATGCCTTTCGGATGATAGGGGGAGTTGCCATGGGAGCAGCTTTAAATCTGTCTCCCATGTATATTTCAGAGATCGCTCCTGCCGATAAACGAGGCATCCTGGTCACCATCAATCAGCTGATGATCATGATAGGTATCCTTGCTGCCCAGGTTGTGAACCTTTTGATTTCCAGGGTAGATACAGAACTGATTGCCAATCCAACCCTCCAGATGATTAAAGAGAGCTGGAGTGGACAGCTCGGGTGGCGCTGGATGTTTGGTGTTGAGGCCATCCCGGCCTTACTCTTCTTCCTGTTGATGTTTCTGGTTCCAGAGAGTGTGCGATGGCTCGTAAAGAACGGTCAGGAAAAGAAGGCTCATAAGGTTCTGACGAAGATGGGAGGAGAGGCTTATGCTACCTTTGAAGTTAAAGATATTCAACAGACCATCTCAAAGGATAATGTGGGTCATGTTAATTTCAGGGAGCTTTTGAATAGCAAAATATTGAAGCTTATCGGTCTGGGCGTATTTCTGGCTTTTTTGCAACAATGGAGCGGAATCAATGTGGTTATCTATTATGCTTCAGATATTTTTCAGGCAGCTGGATTTAATCTCCAGGAGATGATGGTACAGATTGTGGCCATTGGATTGGTGATGTTACTCTCTGTATTTGTCACGATTTTCACGGTGGAGAAACTGGGCCGAAGGAAAATATTGCTGATGGCCACCTTATCGATGGCTATTGTTTATGGATTGATCGGTGGGGGTTTTTATATCGGTAAGACAGGCACTATACTGGTAGTCCTGATGCTGGTCAATGTGATGTTATATTCTCTTTCGCTTGCACCCCTTTTCTGGGTGGTATTATCCGAAATCTACCCCAACCGGATCAGGGGGGCTGCCATGTCCATTGGAGCCATGGCACACTGGCTTGCCAATTTCGCGCTCACTTTCAGCTTTCCTACCATCAAGGAAAACATTGGCTGGGCCAATAATTTCTGGATGTATGGATTGATTTGCTTCGTCGGTTTTCTGGTATTGTACCGCTTTTTGCCTGAAACCAAAGGCAAAACCCTTGAAGAGATTGAGCGGGAGTTGGCATAGTTTCCTTTAACTATTCAGTTACTAAATCCATCAATTAGGTCGTTCAATCTCCTTCTGTAGTAAGAGAAGTTCTCGAAATCAACTTCAGGGGGTATGAAATGATCACCAAAGGGGATATATCCTCCTGTTTTTATAACTTGCTCCACCGGTTTAAGAATCTCATCAATTCTCTTTCTACCCAGTTGAATCTCCGATTTTGGAATTCCCCCCAGGATTTGAAGATCGGGATATTGATTTCGTACCCTGACAATATCCATTCCGCAATGGGTTTCAAAAGGATACATTCCGGTAACACCGGCCTCCATAAATATGGGAATCAGGTCATTACAATCCCCGTCTGTATCCAGTAAGATGATCTTAACCCCCTTGCTTTTAATGAAATCGGCAATTCTTTTGATGTAGGGAGACATAAACTCCCGCACCATTTCCAGAGGTATCATAGATCCTTTCCCAAAGGAGATATCCTCCCAGATCTGCCAGTGATCAATCTCCACCTCTGAGATCACCTTTTCAAATACAGCCAGCCAGATGGAAGTAAATGTCTCAAGAATATCATGGATCAGGGCGGGTTCCATGCAGTACCAGATGAATAGGTTTTCGTAACCGATCAGGTGTGAGAGGGTCCCAAAAAAACCATGGGGATATCCGCCTATGGCCAGGGGATAGTCGCGGCTCTTGTATTCTTTTACCAGCTCCGGCCAGTTTTCCGGGAAACGATCCAACAGCTTGTCCGGGTTCAGCCGTTCTGCTTTTAGCTTTTCCCAGCTGGCCCGGTCCTTTATGGGCCATTCAAGGGAGGTTGGAATGGTGGCTTCTTCCTTAAGAAATACCCGTTTTACCCCATCCACATCGATATAGGTAAATCTATCCTGGTCCTCCTCCAGAACTTCCACATCAAACATTGGGCAGAAGTGCAGGTTAACATCCACCAATCTCTGGGTTTTATCCATCCCAAAATGACGCTTTACATCGTGATCCAGGGGAAATCCCTGGGTGGGCCAATAGAGTCCCCCGGCCATCACTGCAATTCCATCGGGAAGTTTTTCTGTTCCACTACAACTCCAGGCTGTATTGTATAACGAGGAGGTGGGGGTGGTGATCCGTTTATCCACAACGGGATACTGTACCCTGGGAAGGCCCTGCTCATACCACCTGTTTAATGCTTTTCCCCAGTAGCCAAATTCCCACTTGAGGGACCGGACTTCGGGATCGAAATTCATGAGGGCCAGAAATTGTTCTCTTGCATTCATCTCTATCCTGTTTTACCTTTTGTAGCCTTATTAATAGGTGACTTTGATATCCGTTCTCTTTGATAATCCCTCACCTGCAAGCACCCATATCCAGTCAGAATCACCCGATGCAATTTGTTCGAAGGCTCTCTTTTTTCCGTTTTTCCAGACCTGTACCTCATTTGATCCTGCAGGTAAGGGCCCCAGTCTTATCCTGGCATGATCTACAGGCTGAGCCGATACAAGGGAAAATAAGATCCTTTGCTTTTCTCTGTCAATCTCCATGTTCATATCTACTTCTTCAAGCACCAGGCTTCCTTTACTTTTAAACCGTGTGGGCCAACTTTCAATTTTAAGCTGATCAATTTGACTGCTTAACCTGGGCATCAGAATCAGCTGATCGGGATCGATGTCATCGATTCCGATCATCACGTGAAGGGTATGGACCACATCCACCATCTGATACAGGTTGCCCAGATCCCCCCATCTGCGCCAGGTTTTTCCATCTTCTGAAATGGTTGCTCCTTCCGGGACGCGGTAGGGATGATCAAGACGGGGAGTGAAGCAGAGACGAGCCATCCATTCGATTATGTGGTCGGCCTTGTCCATCTCATCAAGCAGGAGTCCTGTTTGGGCTATATAGCACTGGCCGTAACCCATCCCTGCCGAAGCTGCATATTCCGGGCGGCACCTGGTTAGTTGCATGTGGTAGGTGTTTCTGGTACGTTCTACCCAATCTTCGGGGAGTTTCTTCATCACATTGTATCCATGGTAATCCATTCCTATACAAGCCGGTGCAAGGGTGGAGTTGATGTAGAGGAACATGCCGTTTTTTGCAGGATCCCATACCTCTCCCCAGGGTTCAATGTATGCCGGGTAGTACTCTTCCATGCCTGAGAAAAGTCGGTTTGCTTCTTCTTTCCATCGTTCAGATTTGTTGGGTCTGTCTGCAACATCTGCCATCTCGGCATAGGCAAGGAGCCCCAGGTAGCAGAGATAATCACAATACATACTCTGTTGCATCATTCCGCCTTCCGACTCATTGTATAGCAGACCATTTTCAGAAAACGACAATTGTGGATGATCCAGACACCAGGGAATATACTCAGCGGCTTCATCAAGGGCTTCCCATCGCTGTTGCACCCATTCTCTTGTGCCTCCCTGTTTCAGCCAGGCACGGTAACGGGTCAGCATAAGGAAGCCGTGTCCGTCATTTTCCGGATTGCCGAAATCTCTACTGGTATATTTCGTGCCCCATCCCAGGTGTCTCAACTTATCATAGTAAACGTGTGGGGTATTGGCAATAACAGAAGCATGACCCGGAACGGGCTCTTCTCCCAGCTGGATTTCGGGATACGATTCAGGATAGTACATCATCCATTTATCAAAGAACGCGATGCCTTTGTTGACTTTCTCTTCCATACCATAGTTGGAGAGCACAATCATGGAACGGTTTCGGGTATAGGCACAGTCATAAAATGCTCCTAAACCCTCATTCCAGCTGCCAAAGCTCTGATAGTTGTCAGCACCCTTTGTCGATTCATGCACCATTCCCTCCTCATCTATACTCCGGATAATCTGCATGGAGTTCTCATAGTATATATGGGTAAGCAGGGTGGCAATGTCCGATCCTGAAAAGGATACATGTGGCCCGGGAAAGTTTTTCGAATCTATGTCCGGCTGGGTTTTGCTGATAACCAGCTCATTTATATCCTCTATGGAGGTGTAAAATTTGTGACGTAAGCGGGATATGGCCTGCTGTCTGTCTGTGGGAAAGGGGTTTTCAGATCGGATAAGATGTCTGTCTATGTCCAGAAGTATGGTGCCGGAGACCGAATCGGTCCTTTTTTTGATCACAAATGGGCTGTTGTCCAGTTTATGCACATTCTCGGGATTCCCGAACGACAGGCCATTGATTCTGTAATAACCAATTCGTTTGGGATTATCCTCCAATTCTATCCAACTTACAGGGCTGTCCCGCAAAGCGATTTTCAGGTAGTAGTCTTCCTTCTCCTGCCTGTATCCATCAACACCATTGATTACACAGAGGGCATCACCAAGCATCTTATTCGCACCTGAATCGGAACGAAATGGTTCGGGGTGTCCCTTGTAACAATCGTACCACCAGGCGGTATATCCATAAACCAGAGGAATCACATCTGTTTGTCCGGATTGATAGGTGATACGCATCATTCCGGTGGTATCACCCAAAAAGAAGTTACGGTACCCATCTCCGCCTCCCCATCCCGGGTTGGGCATGTCGATGGAATTGATGCATCCCGACACATAGAGATGGTCGGCTTTGATATCCAAATCCGCAAAGCGTTTTTTTTCGAATTTCCCGGCAGGTATTGCATATTCATCTTTTAGTACTCCCCAATCCGCCTCAAACTCCTTTAATTCTTCCGGTTCCCAAATCAAATCATCGTAAAATACAGTGCCATCAACTGCATGCCATTTCTCATCAATTAACTGATGATTTGCCTTATTAGCCCGGGGCAGCAGGATGGCAAAGATGGAATCGGGAGAGGGTGAGAATTTTGGTTCCAGTTCGATAACGACCTTATGAAAACCGCGTTCAGTATCCACGAGGAATTTTCCTTTTTCACTTTTCAATATCCTGCCATCCATGCTTACTTTAACGATCTGATTTCCTGTTCCCTGCCACGAGAAATCGTACACGGCATCCCGCCAGCAAACATGATGAAGCGCTGTTATAGGTTGCGAATTCAGCGGATTGGGATTGGTAATAGAAACTCCCTTTCTGTCCTTTTGAATCCCATACACCCCACTGATCAGCATGTGGAAGTAATTGCCATTGTCCCAACTTCTTCCTGCACCTCCGGTCAGATAACCATATACTCCGGCTCCCTCCGGAAAGGGGACGCCCCCGGCATCTGCCATATGATTCATCAATAGCTTATAAATTTTGTCCCGGTTGATGTCATGTCCCTTTTTCCCCCTCAGGTAAATGTCCAGAAAAGCCAGCCAGGTTACACTGGAACACTCCATCACGCTTTCTTCATTTTTACCTGCGGGAGCGCAGTACATGGGACCATACTCCAGCTTGTAGATGTCATCAAATGAGCCATCAAGTTTGGTGAAAATATCGTTTTCCTGTTTGGTGCTGGTCATGCCGCACCACATGGGCACCAGGTTGTTGTAGGGGATGAAATGATCTTCCACAACTTCCTCACCCGGGGTGATTTTCCTCATCTGCACATAATATCCTCCATGGCTGTCCTGTTTCCACAAACCACCCTCTTCGATGGGTTTGTTCATGGTCTCCTTAACCCTGTCGGCCAGTTTTACCAGGCGGTCCGAATAGGACTCTTTTCCCAGTTCATTGGCCAGCCTTGCAACAGACCGGTAGGCGAGACTGGTTTTGGCACACATCAGGGGCTCCTCCGAATCCTCCTTGATCCACATATAATCGTAACTGCCCTGAACGGCA
>JAAEOI010000163.1 GCA_024244665.1 Bacteroidota bacterium
CAGGGATAAGGCAACCCTGGCAGGGTGAGCGAATTGACCCTGCCAGGGTTCTTTTACCCCTGGCAGGGTTGGGAGCTTCTGCAGCAGACAATTTCAACAAAAAGCCTTTGTGTGTTAGTTTTACGGTAGTGCCAATATAGTTATTAATTCCCTGATTTTTAAACCATGTCATTTAACGTCTACTTTTCCAGTGCTGAGATAGCGCAGCGGAAACCATAATGGAAGTCGTGGCTGCTCAGGAAGGTGAGAAAATAATGATACGTTCGCGCGGCAAATCGTTCCTGAGCGAAAGAGCCTCCCTGTAAGGTCTGTTTGTCTAATTCAAACAGGTTCAAAAGATTGTCCTGTTTTTTTAACGCTAACGGTGGCTCATACCAGCTATTCGTCCATTCAAGAGCATTTCCCGCCATGTTATATACTCCATAGAAACTTTTCCCCTCTTCATACTCATCGACTTCCTTTGTCCTGCGATGGTTCCATTGTCCCCCGTCCCAGGTTTCCACTGTATTGGCGTTCTCTTTGTAAAACCTATCTCCCCAGGGATATGTAGATTTGTCTTGCGTATCCGCCTGCCAGCCGGCAGCTTTTTCCCACTCCAGCGCTGTGGGCAGCCGTTTTCCCTGCCAGGCACAATAGGCATAGGCATCATACCAGTCCACATTCACCACCGGATCGCGATCGCCAGGACTCCATTTTTTATAATGTTCTTGCTCCCAATCTTTTGGGATATGACCTCCTTTCGCTCTCTTATGTTTGGGTTCATCGCTATACAACATAAAGCGGCTGGAAGGATTTTGGTCCATATACGCAAGAAATTGTCGATACTCCCCGTTACTCACTTCATATGTGTCGAGATAGAAACTCTCCAGCATCAGCATCCGTTCATCCACATGTTCTTTGTCCGAGGGATCTCCCACCAAAAACCTTCCCTCCGGAACAAACACCATATCGTTCGTGATCTCATTCGAGAGTTTTTCCAGGGGAATCCTGAGCAATACCGGGGAGGCATAATTTGGATAGCCCCCGATCTTCGCAGGAGACCTGACAAGATACTTTCCTCTGGGAACTTCAATATAATACAGGCCTTTGGGAAGTTTGGCGGTGAAAGGAATTTCCTTCCCATTA
>JAAEOI010000164.1 GCA_024244665.1 Bacteroidota bacterium
CGTGCGCAGGAACGCTTAAAGGACCTGCCAGTTATTGCGCTGACAGGGAATGCCATGAAGGGACATCGCGAAAAGGTGCTGGCCATTGGCATGAACGATCAAATCTCCAAACCGATCAAACCTGGTGATATGTTTGTTACCATTGCAAAATGGATAATGCCAAAAAAATAGGATTATAGTTCTGTTTCTGAAATGTGCCTGGAGCGGACATTTGAGAACCTAAGATGTCTGTCGTCTATGTAACCAGACCAAGCTTTGTGTAGACAAAATAGTTAAATCCCACCTTGCTGCTTCTCGAACGTATATTGTTCCCTTAGTTACTAAAGTATTTACATTGTCGCACGATACATTAGATAACTATTTAATCTCGCCTTTTATTACCCAAATGGGTAATGCGGGTGGTGACTGTCATTACATATAATAAGCATGGATGTGTGAACTGCGTCACAATTACATTCCAAAATGTGAACTAGATCACATCCCCGCCTCTTCCTATTATCAGCCCGCTTTATAATAGTATGTGGTTTAAAAACAACAGGATGCCTTAAAAGATGACTCCCATTGCGACATGGGAATGGAAAATAACGGATCTTAGATTTCTCAAGCAGTGCGAGCCATTATTTATGAAAAAATTATTCTCAAAACTAGTTTTCACATTGATTATCAGCGTCATGTTAACAGCTGAAGTTTGCGCCTATACATATCCAACATCACTAATCAGTAACTTGGGCAACTTTGTTGGAAGTTCGGGATCTCTATACACTGGCGCGCTTTCTGGAACATTCTCGGTCGCAGGTGTGGGATATGAAGCTAGCTATTTTAATACCTTTACCGGAGGTGGAAGCGTAATTTTTAATTCCAGTATGACGCCTGATGGCACATGGTCAACCCATTTCGATTGGAGCACAGCGGGATTTTCATCCGATCAAGGAGCAGGGAAGGCCGATCACTACCAGGTATATAAATTGACTGAAACCTGGAGCCCGGCAGGAACCGGACTCAGCTTCGATCAAGGAACATTTATTATTGGGTATGGGGACGGTCTCGGTGATGGTGATTATGACGATCTGATTATTGCTGCCAACCCAGTTCCAGTTCCAGCAGCGGTATGGTTGTTTGGGTCAGGGCTTCTTGGCTTGATCGGATACTCCCGCAGGAAAACTGCCTGATAACAGTACCACATTATTTTCTCAGACCCCGTTATGGTTTGCCCTGATGGGGTTTCTTACGAGTGTTTAGTAAGGTCTGGTATGTGTCGTCGTAAGCACACATTCTGATGAGTGGATCGCTGGTCTTAGAAGTGTTTGGAATAGCTAATAACAAGTTGAATCCGAATGACTGCTATCAGGGATTTCAATTGTTAGATGAAGTTTTAGCTACATGCTGTAGTTGTAAGATAGAGTCCAGATTTCTACAAATTGTTTGTATCTACTGGCTGGAGTTATCGGTGAATTACCACTATATGTATGCGTCATAGACGGCTGAGCATCGCATAAACTGCGGACATTAGATAAACCGTTTCATCATCTCTGCAGTAAATACATCAACGTTGTCAGAGGTTATCCTGTTGGCGATTATTGCTTGCTCGGCATGGGGCAGGAGATGGGGGTCGGTGATGTCATCCAGTTTTGAGAATATTCCGCTTCTCCTTCCCACCATATAGAGTATTTGTTTATCTTCTGGCATGGCGAGAAACCGTTTAATGGGCTTTGTTATGGTCTCTTTTTCGTCAGGCAGGCGCCCCTCCACCTCTTGCAAAAGGTTTAGGATGTGATCACTCTTGATGGTGCTGGTTATCCCCTGCAGACTCTCAATGAACAGTAGTAGTTCCTCTACACATTTTATGTCGTCAAGCGCTCTGAATCTCCTGGCCTGAACCTCTTTGTGTAGTTCGATCTCTTCTGGAATTGCCAGGGTCCTGATGCGGATGAACTCAGGGTCTATCTGGTTGATGGCGTCCGCTGTCTCCAGGGCATTCTCCTGTGAAAGCTCTTCACCACCCAGGCCCGGCATGCAATACAGGGAGAGCTCTATGCCAGCGCGTTTTACCTTCCGCCCTGCAACTATGTGTCCCTGTTTATCTACACCCTTGTCCACCAGTTTTAGAACCCTGTCAGAGCCGGACTCCATTCCAATGTGAATTCGATTCAGTCCTGCTGCCGCGATACGCCTCAGGTCGTTGTCTCTTATCCTGGCAACGGTCTTGGAACGAGCGTATGAGGTGATGCGTTTGACTCCAGGAAATGATTTCTTTATATGGCTCAGTATCTCGACAAGATGGTCTGGCTTCACAATCAGTGTGTTTGCGTCCTGGAGAAATATCGACTCCATACCACTCCTTACCCAGTTAAAGGCCATGCGCATGGCCAGCATGTCGTTCTGGTTAGGAGTGGGATCAGCGGCGGCAATTTGTTGGATGGTGTTTCCCTTCCCCTTGGAGATGCCATCTGTAATCAGATCCACATAATGTTTTATGTCATCGATATCTTTGACTATATCTTCAACCGGTCTGAGGCTGAACTTCTCCCCCTTATACAGGCTGCAAAATTTGCATCGGTTCCATGGGCAGTTTCTGGTGACGCGCAGGATTAGACTTCTGGCCTCACTCGGTGGACGGACAGGACCCAGTTCAAAGCCGTTGTAGCCGATTTTGACTTTCATGCTTCAACCTGAATTGCTTGGATTTAATAACAAACCAGACTCCAGGCGGCTGGAGCCATAGTTGCTGTTTTATCCCTCTTTGCCATCCACTCTGGGTTTTACGAGTATAGGTAGGTATACCGCGCAGAATATGATGAAGCAGAGTATCCAGACGCCACCGGAGAGGTGGATCCATAGTTGATACTGCCCCGGCATGAAGATGGGTGCCAGCACCCGGATGGCGGCGCCGATGTTGAGCAGGATGAAACTCAGC
>JAAEOI010000165.1 GCA_024244665.1 Bacteroidota bacterium
GTAATCGTATGGGGATACCTACCGCGAATGGCTCTATTTTCTTCGATGAAAGGTACACTGGTAATCCACTTGTTTATTGTGGAAATGTAGGATTAATTGCAAAGGATAAGTGTGAGAAGGAGTCGTACAAGGGTGATCTGATACTGCTTGTGGGCGGCAGAACCGGGAGGGACGGTATACACGGAGCTACATTTTCATCTGTAGAACTAACTGATGAATCGGAAATGATATCCGGGGGGGCAGTTCAGATCGGCGATCCAATAATGGAGAGGAAGGTTACAGACGCACTCTTAATTGCGCTGGATCGTGGGTTGTACAATAATATTACAGATTGCGGTGCCGGGGGCCTCTCTTCTGCAGTGGGAGAAATGGGAGAGAAGCTTGGGGCTGTAGTTGATATTGAAAAAGTACCTCTTAAATACGATGGGCTGTCTTATTCAGAGATCTGGATTTCCGAGGCTCAGGAAAGAATGGTGCTATCTGTGCCGCTGGAAAACATGGAAGAGATCAGATCCGTTTTTGAA
>JAAEOI010000166.1 GCA_024244665.1 Bacteroidota bacterium
CCCGCCATCTGTTTGAAACAATCCCATGGCGCTCATCACATACCAGGCACCCATTTGTCCTTCATCTTCGTCACCCAGCCAGCCATGAAGTGGAGTTGAACCATAGTAACGGTCCATAATCTCCCTGGCCCATTTTTGCGTAAGCCATGGTTTGCCCGAGTAGTTGAACAAATATGCCGCCTGCATATTCGGCTGGTTGCCATGGTTAATGTAATAAGCAGACATCCTGTCGCCTGAAGCATTAAAATTGGCTTCAACAGACTTTTCAAATCCATCGTTCAACCTGAGGTTAAATTCGTCTTTCCCAATTAAATCAACCAGGCCGTTTACATCGTGGGGAACAAAAAATGTATATTGCCATGAATTACCTTCAACAAATTCATTTCCCGGACTACTTCGAATATCGAATTTTGTTCTCCACGTTCCATCCTCGTGTTTCGGGCGCATAAATTTCGTCTCAGGATCGAACATGTTCTGGTAATTGTATGCTCTTTTGATAAATGTGTTATTTTCATCTGATTTCTCCAAACTTGCCGCCAGTTGCGACACACACCAATCATCGTAAGCATATTCGAGCGTATTGGAAACATGGCCAGATTCTGTTGGTACATAACCCAATTTTAAATAGGATTCCAGCTGCATGTTCCCCACAGCTCCGCCACAACGATATTTTTGTCCAGGCACAGTTTGCTGGTGCAAAATCGCTTCCCAGGCAGTCTCCACATCAAAACCACGTATGCCTTTCTGATATGCACTTACAATAAGCGGTATGGAATGAGAAGCCACCATAATACTGGAATATTCTAAACCTGCCGGACCTTTTGGCAACCACCCTCCATCGGTATACATTTGTAAAAACGATTTCACCCACATATTTGCAATATCCGGATTTACAAGTGTCCACAACTGGTTCAGATTCCAGAAAGTATTCCAGAAAGCATCGCAACCAAGCATGGGGGAATCCGGATCCTCCAGTGTTCTGACTTTTTCACAGGGATCACGATACTGGCCGTTTACATCGCTCCAGATGGTTCGAGCAACATAGGAACGGTATAAATTTGTATAAAACTTCTTCTTATCTGTTTCTGTTCCTCCGCTTACTTCAATTTTGCTTAATAATTCATTCCACACCGTCCTTGCATTTTCCTTTACAGCATTAAAATTCCAACCAAAAGGTAAGCTTAACTCTGTTTCCAGGTTTAATTTTGCCTGATCGATGCTGACTAAAGAAATTGCCGTTTGCATCAACACTTCTTCTCCTTCATAAGTGCTAAAATCGACATAAGCACCAACATCTCCTCTCCCCATAATTTCGGTCACCTCTTCTTTTACCCTGATTTTCCTGACATCATCAGGTATCTCTTCCTTGGCCCAACAGCCAAACAACTTAAAAGGTTTATTAAACCGAGCAACAAAATGAACGGTGTAGTCATTAAATCCACCACTGTTTTGTTGCGAATAACCTTCAATCTCCGTATCACTTACCCGGGTTATTTTAGCATCCAGTATTTCAGTTTTATATTCTTGTGGAAACAACAGGTTAAAGTACACATGTCCTTCATTTGTTTCAGGGAACGTAAAGCGAAAAAAACCACATCGTGTAGTACTTGTCAATTCTGCCTTGATGTCAAAATCGACCAGATCAACTGTGTAATAGCCGGGACTGGCCTGCTCGCTGTTCTTGTCAATCCTGGAACGGTGGCCGGAGGTTCTCCAGCCTGTGCTAATGGGCGCATCAGCATTGGGATAAATACCAGGTTGCAGTATCCCTTTTGCAGGCATCACCGACAGTCCCGACATGGTCCACGCATGAATATGACTGAATCCGAAAATGCTTCCAATGGTATATTCATAACCGGCTTTCCAGTTTTGTGCCTGGTTGTCGGGGCTTAACTGTACCATGCCAAAGGGTAAAGTGACACCGGGAGTGAGCATCCAACGTGATTCGGAAGTGCCCATTAAAGGATCTGCATAATCCACAACCTGTTTGTGCTGAGCAATAGAGCTTATCCCGACTATCAACATTAATACAGCGGTCAAAAAAAGGAGTTTTTTCATTTTGATATAGTGATATTAAAAATGCTGAATTCGCTGAATAATTATTGATTGATTATCTGTTTACAAGTTCGGGAACCACTCTTCGTCAAAGGATTTACGAAGCCTGGACAGTACCTCCGAATGGGTTTTGTTATTTGTAAAATGACTTGTTTCATAGGGATCTTCATTCAGATCCATTAAACGCTCCTCTTTTCCTGCAGCATCATATCTCAGGTATTTGTAACCATCCTCATCTACCACCATTCTGCCTATTTCACTCTCTACACCTAGTGTTTTACGCCAACCGGTATCTTTCCCCTCAAACAATGGTCTTAAACTTCTGCCCCTGGGATCTGATTGGCCTTTAATACCTGCATAGTCGCACACCGTAGGCAACAAATCAAGTCCATTTGAAACCAGATTTTTGTAGTTGACCTGTCCAGCCGGGATATGCCCCCTCCACATGGCTGCAAAAGGAATGTTTGCCGCTTCCTCATACAAAGTGGTTTTATGCTCCATCCTGTGAGAGGCATCCATATCACCATGGTCGCTTGAGAAAATGACCAGTGTATGTTCTTCCTGACCGCTCTCTTTCAGCGCATCCAGTATGGCTTGTATCTGTGCATCCACCATTTCTGTCAAACGGGCATATGCCCACCGGTGCATGCGCCACTGTTCTTCTGTATATTCCTCCCTGGCACTCCTGCGAAACTGCCTCCTGTCCAGTAAGGAAGCTATGGCAAGGGATTCATCTTCCTGGGGCTCAAAGTTGGGTGGTAACGGAGGACAGTATTCAGCAAAAAATTGCTCTTTACTTACACCTTCAGGCAACTGTATAGCCTGGTCAAGGGTTTCCATCTCAATCTTCACTTTCTTTCGCAGGTGCTCAAGTGTCCTGGCATTTGCAAAATCACGTGTGGCCATGTAGCAGATATCATGTGGGTTGATAAGGGAGACGATCATGAAATAAGGATTTTTATGCTCGCCTTTAATATACTGCGCAGCTTTTTCTGACAGAACATCTCTTTCATCATCAGTAATATCATTAAACCCCAATGCTGCGGGTGTTAATGAAGGGGGTAGATGTTCTTTCCCTCCGAATACAAGATCATAGCCGGCTTTCTTAAGATATGCCGCAATGGTGGTGGCTTTAACCTCCTCACTTACTTCCGGAATACTCTGTGCTCCTCCGTTCTCTCTTGCCTGATTACCATCACTGTCACTAAAATACCCAGGAAACCTGCCGGTCATCATACTTACCCGTGAAGGAGCACATACCGGATTTGTTGCATAAGCCCGCGTAAAGCGGATTCCTCTATTTGCAATGTAGTCCATGGCCGGAGTTTCCAGGTATTCATTCCCTGAACAACTCATCATGGTTTCGCTTTGCTGATCGGTATAGATATAAATGATATTGGGTCTTTCTTGCTTCAGGCAAGATGTAAATAGAATTCCCGCAAAGACAATAATTACAGATGTTCTCATTTGAAATTATCTGTTATGGATTGATGATTTTCATCTGACATTGAGGGTGGTGCATCTTCGGGCCTGCTGCCCCAACTTTTATTGGGTTTTTCTCCCATTTCCAGGATCAGTTTACCGCCCTTCACCAGCTCGTCATGATAAAACCAGGGCTTCAACAATGTCTCTCCGTTTA
>JAAEOI010000167.1 GCA_024244665.1 Bacteroidota bacterium
GCCATCGAAATCGAAATCGGGATCGCAATCGTAATCGAAATGAAATGACACCCGATAACGATCCCGATTTCGATCCAGTGGCAACGCGATATGCAGCAATGGGTCCCGGTCAGGAACCAGAGCCAGGGAAAAGTGTAAACCGAAAAATGAAGGATGCCTCATTTTCCACTGAGAAAGGCGAGGTCTGGAGGAAGATCCACCGAGTGTAACTCTCCTCGACCGGGGGTCGAGTCTCCCGCATCATGTGGCCAAGGGTGCATGGAATGTATCCTGCCTGGATACGAATCAAACCCCTGCAGGGGTTCAAATCTTGTCAGGGTTGGGGGTGAGCACTAGCATAGGGTGCATATCAATTGCAAATTCGTCAGCTCTTGGTCACCTTCATGATGCATTTGCTTGCGCCGTTATACATGCACTGGGTTTCCTCGATGCTAAGGTCTTCCTTGAAATATTCCCCCAGACCTCGGATGATGCCCCTGACCATATGACAAAGCTGTCGATGGGAATGGTAGTGGACGAGCAACACATTATTTGATTCCTTGTGGGCAGATAGTTGGGGTGGTTTGCATTCAGGATTGTGTCTGTGTATCGCATCATGAATATTGCCTCCGGCATGAATGATCATGTTAAAGGTACTCGTATCATGTCCTTTCAGATACATGGGATAAAAAGACATCAACCTGGGTCCTACGAATGATCCAAAATCCTCCAGTACTACGGGTATAGGCAGATCCATGGATTCGGCAGCTGTCCGGTTCAATGCAAGGAACTCTTCATCAGCATAGTCTTTGACCGGAAAATAGATCTTATAGGCCTGACCCGTAGTGGTTTTGAGTAATACCCGCCAGATCCCCGGCCCGCCATGTCTCTCTTTGACGTATTCTTCCAGAAAAGTAAAAATGACCCCGTACATTTTCGCATCCACAATAATAGATGGTTCATAGCGTTGTCACCGAACAATACTCAATTCAGCCGCAGAGTACAAGATCCGCTGACAATTTTTGAATTGATATTCTATGGGCGCTGTATATTTTGATGGAATGGGGTATCCACTTTACTCTCGTTGTGCTTCTTCACTCGAAAACCATTCGTCAAACTCCTGCATCGTTCGCGGATAATCAACGCCGCCGACAGGATGCCCTGGATAAATTGGGTCGCCCATGACCCTAGCATATAGCTACGAGAGCGAAGTGGATACCCCGTTTGACGGATTGATTTTCGATAGGTTGATCGGGCATCCTTCATTGTCCCTCGAAAGTAGTTTACACTTTTCTGCGACGCGCCATCGAAATCGAAATCGGGATCGCAATCGTAATCGAAATGAAATGACA
>JAAEOI010000168.1 GCA_024244665.1 Bacteroidota bacterium
CCCCGGAGGCATTTGGGATATCTGTCAGAATCTCCCATGCATTGAAGTCAACCAGGAAAGGGTCGTCAAGCCTTCCCCTCCTGATCCCCTGGTCTGTCGCAGCGTAAATGTAGGTGCCGTCGATAGTCACCTGGTTCACTTTCAGAGCATCACCATTATCCCCGATGTAATAGGTATCCCTGATCTCATCCTTCTCCAGGTTGATCACCACAATCCCAAAACCGGTGGAGAGATAGGCATCCGTTCCATGGAAAAAAATATCATAAATGGATTTGTCTCCCGGAATCTGCTTCTTCATGATATCCGGCATGTTAACAATCACATTGTTCCGTAATACATCAATATTTGAGCTATGGTATGCCAGGATCAGTGTCTCCAGATCACCATTCCAACGCATGGCAGAAATCCCGTTGTCCGACAGACCATCAATCTTCGACAGCTTCTCCACCGAATGATCCTCCAGGTCATAGGTGAACAGTCCTCCGCTGGAAGATCCGAAAACCCTGTCGTTCGTAACCTCAACAAGGTTACAGTACTTATAAGGCAGGTGTGTTCTCCATTGACCAAGTTTGGTCTGCCCGTCCAATGAGGCTGACAGTGAAAATACCAGGAATAAAAGCAGGTAGGTGAGACGATTTTGCATACACGCAGTTCTTTCTATAAATACGGAAATTCCGGGAACATATTACATCTCATTCAGAAATTGTACAAGTGCATGAACAGCCTTTCCCCGGTGACTGATCCTGTTTTTCTCCTCAGGATCCATCTCTGCAAAGGATAGTGTATATCCATCCGGCCGGAAAAGAGGGTCATACCCAAATCCTTCAGAACCTGAAACCGATTCAGAAATAGCTCCTTCACAAATCCCCTCAAAGCGATGTTCAATCCCTCCCATGATTAACGAAATGACGGTCCGGAACCGCGCCTTCCTGTTCTTTACACCTTCCATCTCCAGGAGCAGTTTTTTCAAATTCCCCTCCACAGGTGTCATCTCCGGGAAAACCAGTGAACCTATACGGGAGTACCTGGCAGAATAGACGCCGGGGGCTCCTCCCAGGGCATCCACCTCCAGGCCGGTATCATCCGCAAAACAGCTCCGTCCGACTTTTTCGTAAATATACCAGGCCTTCTGGGATGCGTTCTCCTCAAGGGTATCGTGGTCCTCCGGGATCTCTTCCGCAATATCCAGCTCATTCAATCCCACTATCTTAAATCTCTGCGACAGCATAGCGCTTATCTCTCCCAGTTTGTGAAGATTATTTGTAGCAAATACTATTTCCATGACATAAAAAAAAAGGGCCATTATTAATGGCCCTGAAAGACAAATAAAAAGTGAAATTTATGCGCCTCCGGTAGCCCTGAATCCACCAGCAACCTTTGCAGGCTTCGGGTTCATACACATGACAGGCAGGCCCTCCGGATTGGCAATCAGGTACTGTTCAGGCGCACCCAGAATATAGTCAATCCAATTGATGTCCCTGGTGGCCATCACCAGGATCAGGTCAGCCTCATGACTTTTGGCGTAACTGACAATCTCCTTTTTGAAACTCTGTTTCCCTTCCGTTGCGATAATTTCATAAGCCACATCATGCCCCTTAAGGAACGATTCAATGTACCTAATATTTGAGAGGGTCTTTTTTCGGAATCCCTTGTCCTTGGATTTGGACTTCAGGATGATAAATTTCGATCCGAAGTTCCTGGCCAGGTAGTAAATCCAGTTAGCCTTCTCCTTATTCTCCGTTTTAAAATCGATGGGCAAAAGAATGGTTTCAATCTTCTCCTTTGAAGGCTTGTCCTGAACGACTACAAAAGGAATCCGTGAAGAGACCACCACCTTCAGGGCTTTACTGCCAAAAAGCTTCTGAGCACCTTTCATCCCATGGGTACCCATGATGATCATCTCGGCTTTAACATCCATGGCTGTATTCCCGATGGCATGCAAAACATTTCCATCAACCACTTCAAAATGAGGCTTCTTTCCATATTCCTTTCCGAGCTTCTCTGCTGCTGCCTCCAGGTCACTCATTTTGGATCCCGCATCCTTAATGTCCGGAACAATATGAAGAAGGAGGATATCCCTGTTCAGGGATTTTGAAATATTTACAGCGTGCTGAAAAGCATTTTCAGCTACCTGCGAGAAGTCCCACGGTACGATAATAGGCCTTTCTAACTTTTCCATAAATATCCTAAAGTTTGGTTATCAATGACAGGTAAATATATTTTTATATTTTTGATAGTATCTATAATCCGTGGAAATCCGCGGAAGTGGCTCAGTTCCCAAGTTATGAATTTATTTTTCAAGTCATATAGGATTTGCTTGATTTTTTTCATCCTCTTTGCTTGTGAATCCGGCTTCAATTGGGGAATTGCGCAAGATTACAGCTTCTTTCCCTACCCCTGGATACAGGAGATAAATCTCCCGGAACATTTCGCCGATATACCCAACGAATCATTCTACCTGGATAATACCGGGACCCTTTTTCTGGGTAAAGCCAACGGATTATCCGTCATCAGTGAAAGCAATTCGTACCACCTCCAGATGGAAGGCCCCGTATATGTTTCCGGCAATGGATCGGACACAATTTATTACGCATGCAAGAACGATATGGGCTTCCTCCTGAATGATAGATCGGGTAAATTCACTATTCGTTCTCAAAAAGACCGGATCGCAAGGGTAAATCGTAATTTCACACCCTCCCGGCTGATATGCACGCATGAGGCTGTTTTCATTAATACCAACAGGGGCGTCTATCACTACTGGAAGGGACGTATTCAAAGTTTTCCTTTCCCGGGAGTTATGGGCAGGCTCCACCTGGTAGGAGGTCGCCTGGTTCTCAGGATGAACCAGGCTGAAACGTATCTGTGGACGGGTAGAGGTTTCAGGAGGATGACTGACCATGAGATTGGCCTGGACCCGGCACTGCTTATACCTGGCCAAATTGAACTCCGTGAAGGATTTAAATTTTACAATTATCTCGCAAATGATGAGTCAATTGCCATATCCGGGAAGGATGGATTGGTAATCCTTGACCAAAGCGGGAAAGTGGTCGCCGCACTGGGAAAAAGAGAGGGGCTGTCCGGTCATGATATCAGGCAGGTCAGCATGTGCGATGGCGAAGAATTATGGATCCTTGGGGCCTATTCGCTGCATAAAATCAACCACCCCTCAACCCTGGAGATAATCGAACTGAGACCGGAAACTTATGGTCGGATCTATGTTTCTGAAATCAGCGGCCGTAGCATATTCCTGGGGACCAGCCACGGCTTATTTGTTGCAGAACCGGATGAGGGAGAGCGGGGGCGGTGGAACATCAGGAATATTGCTGGCGATCAGCCTGAGTCATTCCTCCTGATGACACGGGCCGGGAACCAGATTTTTGCAGCAGGGTCAAAACACCTGGTCACTATCAATAATGAGCTCGTAGAGGCAATCTCTGAGAGAAGTTATACAGGATTACAGGCCATCAACCAGGAACTGGTGGTAGCCGCGGGAGAAAAGGGACTGAGCAGTTTTCAGCGTACCCCTGCGGGATGGATCTCTAAAGTTATTGATCCTGCGCTCACTAATTCCTTCTCTTTTGCACTTCACAACAACAAAGTATTCCTGATTTGTAATAACAGTGTTCAAAGGCTTTCCGATGATTTAAGCAGGAGCATCACCATTCCACTTCGCAGAGAAGATATCCTGCATAAGTTAGTCACAATCGACCGGCAGCTATACCTGATTACCGATATCCAGGTATACCGCTATGAAGAGAGTGAAGAGACCTTTCTCCCGGTCGAGAAGGATCATAAGGCCAGGATATTATCCGTATCGGATATCATTATCCCGGACGAAAACGGCGGTCACTGGATGGTCCTCCACCAGGGAAAATACAGGTCCAGTGTGTTACATGAAACCGCCGGCGATGAAACCGATGTCGAGAGCCGTTCTTACCCTGCACTTCAGAACCTGGGAGAGATTATCGGCCTGAACATCCGGGACAGTGTCCTTTGCCTGACCGGCATGGACAAGGTGGTGCTGTTTAATACCGGGGTGCTGGACCGGCCAAAGGTTGGGATGCTCCCACGGATCAAACAGGTACCAGGGAGCTCACACAACAGATCGCATGTATTTCAGATTGCGGGGCTGGATTTCCAAAGCATCCCGGAACCTGAATTCAGGTTCCGGCTTGTTTCAGGAGGGGAGGAGTGGTCTGACTGGAGCAGATCTAGAAAGGTGGTTTTCACCCGCCTGAAGCCCGGATCCTACACCCTGTTTGCACAGGCAAAAGATCTGTATGGCAGCATCTCCGGCTCCGCTGAAATTCAGTTCAACGTTAAAGCTCCCTTTTACCGGGCCTGGTATGCCTGGACATTCTACGGCCTGGCATTACTGATCATCCTGTTCCTCATCAGGAAGCTGCGGCTGCTCAATAATCAGCACATCGAGTCGAGGGTGTCATTGCGCCTGCAATCCAAACTGGATGATCTGACCCTTGAGAAAGAGAAGTCGGATAAACTGGTGGCCGATATTTTACCGGACCGGACCGCAGAACAGATCAAATCGGTAGGAAAGGCAAAATGGGATAAGTATGAAAGAACAACTGTCCTGTTTTCTGATATCCAGGGTTTCACAAAGATTGCAGAGGAGATGAATCCCGAGGCCCTCATCGATGAACTGGACCAGTTCTTTTTTCATTTCGATTCGGTGGTGGAAAAGTACAACATCGAAAAGATTAAAACCATCGGGGATGCCTATATGGCCGCGGGAGGTATTCCGGAAAAAAACAGCACCAACCCGGTTGAAGTGGTACTGGCTGCTCTGGAGATGCAATCCTATATGAAGAAGTTGAAATCCACAAAAGCAGACATCTGGGATTTGCGCATCGGGGTGCACACTGGTCCAGTCATTGCCGGTGTGGTCGGCCATAAAAAAGTATCCTACGACATATGGGGAGATACGGTCAATACCGCATCACGGATGGAGTCATCCGGAATGCCAGGCAAGGTGAATATATCAGGTATCACCTATGGGATGGTAAAGGACTATTTCCTTTGCGAATACAGGGGTAAACTCCCTGTGAAATACAAGGGAAACATCGACATGTATTTTGTGACCGGTCTCCGCCCCGAACTCTCGGTTGACCTGAAAGAGATCCCCAATAAGAGGTTCTACATTAAACTCCAGCTTCTCAGGCTTGGTGACCTGGAAGACAGGGTGTTCGAAACCATCCTGGTCAAGCTGCCCGGGAACCTCCATTTTCACTGCAAGGAATATGCCCGGAAATTATATAACCAGTCATTCCTTCTGTGCCGCGCCGAGGAGATCGAGCAGGAGGACCGCCTCCTGGTAAGGACCGCTGCCCTGATGCTTTACACGGGTCTGACCCAGGCCTACTCCAACTTCGAGAACAGGTCATCGGTCATCGCCCGGGAGATCCTGCCGCAATATAAATACTCCGAATTGCAGATCGATAAAATCTGCAACCTTATCTTGGCTACCAAAATTCCCTTCCAACCCATCAACCAGCTGGAAAAGATCCTCATCGACACAAAAATGGAGTATATCGGACGGCCCGATTATCCTGACCATATTAAATTACTTTTCCAGGAAATGGTTGAGAGCGGGGCCAATCTGAATGGCCAGCAATTCAAAAAGCAACAGTTGGAACTTCTCTATACATTTGACTTTTTCACCGTCGCCGCCAGGCGACTCAGGGAAGTTCCCGGTGAAGAACAACAAACCAACCTTGAGCAGGAAAGGTGGATATAAAACATCCTTTTATAACATGATTTCTGAATTGGTGCTGAGAGATTGATTGACTACTTTTGATTCCTCTTCACATAATAAATGCAAAACACCATGGATCTTGACTGGAAAAACCTCGGATTTAATATCATGAAGACAGATTACAACGTACGGTGTGTCTACCGTGACGGGAAATGGGGTGACATTGAGGTTTCCAGTGACGAAACCATCCCTATCCACATCGGGGCCACCTGTCTGCACTACGGCCAGGAGTCGTTCGAGGGCCTCAAGGCATACACAGGGGCTGATGGAAAAATCAGGCTGTTCCGGCACGATGAAAATGCCAAAAGAATGCTCAGATCGGCACAGGGTGTCCTTATGGCTGAAGTCCCTGTGGAACTGTTTATGGAAGCAGTGGAAAAGGTGGTAATGATGAACAAAAAATTTGCACCCCCATATGGCACCGGTGCCACGCTTTATGTCCGTCCCCTGCTCATCGGCACTGGTCCCGAGGTTGGTGTCAGGCCGGCAAAAGAGTATACCTTCCTGGTATTTGTAATGCCGGTGGGACCCTATTTTAAAAGCGGCTTTAAACCTGTTGATATGCTGGTCTGCAGGGATCAGGACCGCGCTGCACCCCAGGGTACAGGTCACCTGAAAGTTGGAGGCAACTATGCTGCCAGCATGAGTTCAATCTCTGAGGCCCATGAAAAGGGATTTGCCTCGACAATGTACCTCGACGCAAAGGAGAAGAGGTATATTGATGAATGCGGGCCTGCCAACTTTTTCGGAATCAGGGACAATACCTATGTGACCCCGGAATCACAATCGATCCTTCCATCAATCACCAACAAGAGCCTTCAGGAACTGGCAAGAAGTTTTGGAATGAAGGTGGAAGAAAGGCCCATTCTCATTGAGGAACTGGCTGATTTCGAGGAAGCAGGAGCCTGCGGGACCGCAGCCGTTATTACCCCCATTCACAGGGTGGCAGACCCTGTAGTGGATGCTGTATATACCTTCGGGAATGCTGACAATCCCGGCCCTGTTACCACCAGGCTTTATGAAACCCTGGTAGGGATCCAGAACGGCGACATGGAAGATACCTTTGGATGGACCAGGATTCTTGATTAAATTCCTATCTTTGCCACAGCCATTTTTCAGGCTATGTCAAAGAAAGAAAACAAGACATATTCCCGGAGGATCCGAAGTTCGACGATTACCTCTATAATCAGTATTTCACTTGTATTACTGTTACTTGGCCTCGTGGGCCTTTTACTGGTAAACGGGCGGAACATTCGGAAGCAGGTAATGGAGAGCCTCGGATTCAATGTGATTCTCAAGGAGAACATCAAGGAGGCTGATATCTACCAACTCCAGAAAATCCTTGATGCCAGAGTGTACATTTTATCCACCGAATACATCACAAAAGAAGAGGCAGCGCTGGAGACAGAGCTGATGCTGGGTGAGGATTTCATCCATTTCCTGGGTTATAATCCTTTACCGCCTTCCATCAGGGTAAGGCTGCACCAGCCCTGGGCCAATCCCGACTCGGTTATGATGATTGAACAGGACCTGCTTCAGTACGACTCCATCGAAGAGGTCTATTACAAGAAATCGCTTCTCTATGCCATCAATGAAAACATCAGGCAGATTTCACTGGTCATCCTGGGTTTTTCACTCCTGCTGACCCTGATCTCAGTAACCCTGATAAACAATACCATCCGGTTATCCATCTATTCAAAACGGTTTATTATCAATACCATGCAACTGGTGGGCGCCACCAGGGGTTTTATACGAATGCCCTTCCTCTACCAGGGAGCCGTCAGGGGTTTTAGTGCGAGCCTGATCTCCCTTGCCATCCTGTTTGGCCTGGTTTACCTGCTGCAGGAGGAGTTCGAAGGAGTAATCTCGCTGAAGGATTATGATCTGCTGGCCATTCTTGCACTGGGAGTAATCGGAGTTGGCATGCTGATCAACTGGATATCCACATTTTTTGCAGTCAATAAGTATCTGAATATTAAGACCGATAAGCTATATTAAATTAAGCACGATATGAGTAATAAAAGTAAAGGCAAAGAGAGTTTTGCTCTGGGTAAGGAAAACTACCTCCTCCTGGTGATCGGATTTGTCATTATTGTCATAGGTTTTCTCCTGATGATTGGGGGGAAATCAGAAGATCCCACAGTATTCAACGAAGAGGCGATCTTCAGCTTCAGGCGCATCACACTCGCCCCCATTGTTGTCCTGGGAGGGTTCATATTTGAAATATGGGCCATCATGAAAAAACCCAAATCAACGGAGAATGACCTGGATTGAGGCGCTGATTCTGGGTCTGATTCAGGGCTTGACAGAATTTCTGCCGGTAAGCAGCAGCGGCCACCTGGAAATCGGGAAGGTGTTGCTGAACGTGAAGGTTAAAGAGGACCTTACCTTCACCGTGCTGGTTCACTTTGCCACGGTCCTGAGCACAATTACCGTTTTCTTTGGTGAGATCAAAGGGCTGACCAGGGGACTTTTTGCTTTCAAATGGAACAGTGAAACCAAATATGTGACCCGGATCCTGGTCTCCATGATCCCGGTTCTGATTGTGGGTGTGCTGTTCAAGGACGAGGTGGAATCACTCTTTTCAGGCAACCTGACCCTGGTGGGGGTGGCTCTGCTGGTAACAGCCTCCCTGCTTATCTCCACCCAGCTGGTGAAAGCAGGAACCAAAAAAATTCCGATTCCGGATGCCTTGCTCATGGGGATTGCCCAGGCCATTGCTGTGATTCCGGGAATTTCACGGTCAGGCGCAACCATTTCGACCGGGCTCCTCCTTAAAAACGACCGCAACGAAGTGGCCCGCTTCTCATTCCTGATGGTACTGATCCCCATCATCGGGGCAGCCCTGCTGGACATCCTCTCCCTCTCATCCTCACCAGCTGAACCAGCCATCTCTGCCGGATCCCTGATTATTGGTTTCCTGGCCGCCTACATCGCAGGATACCTGGCATGCACCTGGATGATCCGACTTGTAAAAAAGGGCAATCTGTACTGGTTCGCACTCTACTGCGCAACGGTAGGAATAATCTCAATAGTTTTTGCCTGATTTAATGGATTTCAGCAATCCTGAAACATACCTGGAGGGCCGCGCTCTCTTTATTGATAAGCCCCTGACCTGGACCTCATTTGATGTGGTCAATAAAATCCGGAGATCGCTCAAAGTCCACCTGGGCATCAAGAAGATCAAGGTGGGGCATGCAGGCACCCTCGATCCGCTGGCGACCGGGCTGGTAATAGTCTGCACAGGCAAAGCCACCAAACAGATCATGCAGTACCAGGATCTTGACAAGGCATACGACGCACAAATCAGGCTGGGAGCCACTACCCCGTCATTTGACCTGGAGACAGAGGTCGATCAGACCTACCCCTGGGATCATATTACCCGCGATATGGTTGAGCAGGCACTGGTAAAATTTACCGGGGAGCAGGAGCAAATGCCTCCCATTTACTCGGCAAAAAGCGTGGATGGGAAAAGGGCCTACGACATGGCGCGTAAGGGAAAAGAAATTGCATTAAAAAAACAACTCGTCAACATAAACAACCTGGAACTGCAGTCGATTGATCTTCCCAACCTCACTGTTCAAGTGGAGTGCGGCAAGGGCACCTACATCCGCTCCCTGGCCCGGGACCTGGGTGAGGAGCTGAAATCGGGCGGACATCTGGCTGGCCTCAGGCGTACAAGGATTGGCCCCTATAAAGTTACAGAGGCCATTTCCCTGGATAAGTTTATAAAGAATCTTAAACATTTGTAACAAATCTGCGTTTCCTACGTATAACGAGGCTCGCATTTACACTATAATATATTTCTAAATATGAAGTTATCCCAGTACAAATTCGAATTACCTGCAGAACTGGTCGCCAAACACCCTGCCAAGAACCGGGACGAATCCAGGTTGATGGTTCTTGATCGCGCTACACAAAAGATCGAACACAAAACATTCAAAGATATTATAAACTATTTTGATGACCAGGATGTGATGGTCTTCAATGACACCAAGGTTTTTCCTGCCAGACTTTACGGAAACAAAGAGAAGACCGGCGCGGAAATCGAGGTTTTCCTGCTCAGGGAATTGAACCGTGAACAGAGGCTTTGGGACGTCCTGGTGGACCCGGCCAGAAAAATCAGGATCGGAAACAAACTCTATTTCGGAGAAGATGATGTGCTGGTTGCTGAGGTAATCGACAACACTACTTCCAGGGGAAGGACCCTTCGTTTCCTCTATGACGGGGAGTATGATGACTTCAAAAAAACATTGTTTGATCTGGGTGAAACCCCACTGCCCAAATTTATCGAACGAAAGGTTGAGCCGGAGGACAAGGAGCGCTACCAGACTGTCTATGCAAAGCACGAAGGTGCTGTGGCTGCCCCGACTGCCGGGATGCACTTCAGCCGCGAGTTGTTGAAACGCATGGAGATAAAGGGAATCGATTTTGCATACATCACCCTGCATGTGGGACTTGGCAACTTCCGCACCGTTGATGTGGAGGACCTTACTAAACATAAAATGGACTCCGAACGGATTAGGATCACTGACGAATCGGTGGGCATGGTAAATACCGCCAAAGAGAAGAAACAGAATGTATGTGCGGTGGGAACAACTGTGATGCGGACACTGGAAAGTTCCGTATCAACTGACGGCTATTTGAAGGAGTTTGACGGCTGGACCAATAAATTCATCTTCCCTCCGTACGAGTTCAGCGTCCCCAACAGGATGATATCCAATTTCCATCTGCCCTACTCAACCCTCCTGATGATGGTCTCTGCATTTGCAGGGTACAACTTCCTGATGGAAGCTTACCAGGTGGCTATCAAGGAAGGTTATAAGTTCGGAACCTACGGTGATGCCATGCTGATCTTGTAACCCTGGTCATGCCTCTCCTTAACTCCATCATATCTTGGGTGAATGTAAAGAGACTTCACCAGATTGATCTTTTCAAGAAGTATCCCTTTGATGTGCAGCAGGAGGTATTTACAAACCTGATCGATCAGGCGGCAAAAACCACCTGGGGGATCCAGTACGGGTACGACTCAATCTATACCATTGAAGACTTCCAGGAAAGGGTTCCCGTAAGCAGCTATGATGATGTAAAGCCCTATATAAAAAGGCTCCGGGAGGGTGAGCAGAACTTGCTCTGGCCCACCGAAATCAAGTGGTTTGCCAAATCGTCGGGGACCACGTCCGACAAAAGCAAATTCATCCCGGTAAGTAACGAAGCGCTGGAAGACTGCCACTTCAGGGGAGGGAAAGATGTGATTGCATTCTATACAAAAGAACGCCCCGACAGCGGGGTCCTGAAGGGGAAGGCACTCACCCTTGGCGGAAGTGCAGAGGCAAATAAATTCAGTAACCAATCCTTCTACGGGGACCTTTCAGCAGTACTTATCGAAAATCTCCCCTTCTGGGCACAGTTTATCAGGACACCGGCAGCAGAGATTGCGTTGATCCCCGATTTTGAGGAGAAGCTTGAGAAGATCACGAAACATACAGTGACGGACAATGTAACCAGTATAGCAGGGGTTCCCTCCTGGAATCTGGTGCTGCTAAGAGCTGTTCTGGATTATACCGGGAAAAGCAACATCCTGGAGGTGTGGCCCAACCTGGAGCTTTTTACCCATGGAGGGATCAGCTTTACCCCTTATCGGGAACAGTTCAGGGAGCTGATCCCCTCGGACAAAATGAACTACCTGGAGACCTACAACGCTTCAGAAGGATTCTTTGGGATCCAGGATGAGCTGAGCCGGGATGACATGCTCCTGATGCTGGACCTTGGGGTATTTTACGAGTTCATCCCCATGGACCGCTTCCACGAAAAAAACCCTGCTGCCATTACCATCGGAGAGGTTGAAACAGGTGTCAACTACGCCATCGTGATCACTACCAACGGGGGACTATGGCGCTATTTGATCGGGGATACCGTGATATTTACCTCCCTCTGCCCCCACCGGATCAAGATATCGGGCCGGACCAAATATTACATCAATGCATTCGGGGAAGAGGTGATTGAGGACAATGCAGAACAAGCACTGATGAAGGCCTGCGGTGAGACCGGAGCGACTATTAAAGAGTATACGGCAGGCCCTCACTTTATGAGCTCAGATTCAAAGGGGGCCCATGAATGGATAATCGAATTTGATACACCGCCCGACAGCATGGAACGATTTACCGGGATCCTCGATCTTTCCCTTCAGGAAGTGAATTCCGACTACGAAGCCAAGCGTTATAAAAACCTCACCCTCGAGGAGCCACATATTGTTCCTGTTGAGCCGGGAACTTTCTATAAATGGATGCAGAAACGTGGTAAACTGGGCGGTCAAAACAAAATACCACGACTGGCCAACAACCGAAAATATTTAGATGAGCTCAGGGACATTTTAACCGAATAAAAGTTATTATCTTAGAGTCCCATTGACCACTAATAATCATTGAACATGCATGTAGCCATTGCCGGGAATATCGGGTCTGGTAAAACCACCCTTACCAGTCTGCTCGCCAAACATTATGGCTGGGAGGCCCAATACGAAGATGTGGACGATAATCCCTATCTCAACGATTTTTACCAGGACATGCAACGTTGGTCCTTCAACCTCCAGATCTACTTCCTGAACAGCCGTTTCAGTCAGATTGTAAAGATCCGCCAGTCGGGAAACAAGATCATCCAGGACCGGACCATCTACGAAGATGCTTACATCTTTGCTCCCAACCTCCACAGCATGGGGCTGATGAGCACACGTGATTTTGAAAACTATTTTGCCCTGTTCAACCTGATGAGTTCACTCATCGAGCCCCCCGATCTTCTCATCTACCTTCGTGCCTCCATCCCGGTACTGGTGGACCAGATCCAGCAGCGGGGCCGGAAATATGAGAACAACATCAGGCTAGACTATCTGAAGCACCTCAATGAACGCTATGAAGCATGGGTGGAGACCTACAACCTGGGGAAAATGCTGATCGTGGATGTGGACAATAACAATTTCCGGGACAAGCCTGAGGACCTGGCCTCAGTCATCGACGACATCAACGCGCAGATTCACGGTCTCTTCTAGCAAGCTTCAGTATATACATTATTAAAAAACTGCGGCCGGAAAACCGCAGTTTTTTTATGTCAACCTATCTGCTGTGAATTTTTACTCCTCTGTGGGCAGGGGTTTGAAAACCACGTCGACAATGTTGGGCTTCTTGTAGAATGCCTTCATCACCTTTTTCACATCCTTGGTGCTTAAACCATTCAGGATATCCTCGTAATTGGCCGGATCATCATAGTTTATGCCATGAATATAATAGCCATAGATTGTATTCAGATAGTAGGAGTTGTGCTCCTTGCTCTGCTCCCGGTTCTTCAGCATATTACCCACAGTCTTTGAAAGATCCTCTGTTGACGGACCCTCCTGGGCAAGTTTATCCAATTCCAGGAAGACTTTAGCCTTCAGATCATCCGCCCTGTCGGGATCGCAGTCAAAGCTGATCTTCATATTGGCTTTCCCTGCAGGCAGGCGCTGCAGGTTGGTCCCGATGCGCACACCATAGGTGCCACCCTCCTCTTCCCGGATCGATTCCGTGAAGCGCAGTTCAAGGATCCCCTCAATAACATTCATCACCTGCCGGTTATAGGGCTTGTAACTCATGGGCTGGTTGATCACAATATTGACATTGGCCTTCGGTGTTTCAAGCGACAGTTCAATATCCCTGGCAACTACTCCCTGCGGCTCAAGGATCTTCCGGTTAACCCAGGTCTCGGTGCGGTCCAGGTCAGGAATAGCTCCAATGTATTTCTGAACAAGGGGTTTCAGCTGCTCCTCTTCTACGTTCCCCACAATCACAAAGAAGAAATCACTTGCATCAGCAAAACGGTCACGGTAGACCTCTTCAATCATCTTAAACTCAATATCACCCAGGAAATCCATGTCAAGCACACGGGTACGGGGATGGTAATTGGTCAGGATCAGGTTCATTGAATCACCCATGATCTTCTGGGGATTGTTTCCCATATTGGCCACAAGCGCATCGTACCTGGCCATAATAGCCTCATGAGCCGGCTCATCGAACCTCGGCTGGCTAAAGGAGAGATACAAGAGCTGCATCATGGTCTCCATGTCCTTGGGCGTGGCTTTACCAACTACCCCTTCATTCAGGTTTCCAAGCTGCATATTGAACTCTACACTCTTTCCTGTGAGCATTTTCTGCAGGGAGGTGGCATCAAATTCACCTACACCATAAAAACTGGTCAGATTGATAAGCATATCCACCGAGGGTACATACTCATTATCAAAGAGTGATCCGCCGCCAACACTATATCCGCGAATCTGCACCTGGTCCTTTTCATAATCGGCATGCCTGAAGACAACCCGGGCACCGTTTTCAAGGGTCCATTCCACTGCGTCAAACTGTTCCAGATTTTTTATGGAGGTAATTACAGCCGGAGCCAGTTCCTCCGAAACAAGCGATTCGGCAAGCTCCTCCTCTTCATATGGTTCAATCTCAGCAGCAGCTATCTGGTGGAAAACAGCCATTGCCTCTGCCTCTGTCAGGTGCTTGTGCTCCTCACCCTCAGGCCCCTGGATAACCAGCGACTGGTTCTCGCTGGACATCCATTCTTTCATCCGGACATTAAAATCCTCAACGGTAATGGTGGGCAACAAGGCCTGAACCAGCTTATACCCCTGCTCCGCCGAGAGATATGCATTTTTAAAGAGGTAATTTCCGATATAATCCTGTATATATTCATCATTGCTGATCTTATCGCGCTCATTGTACTTCTTCTCCCAACGGGTAAGGATCTCAGCTTTGGCTCTCTCAAGTTCACTCTGGGTAAACCCATAGCGCTTTGCCCTTTCCACTTCGGTCAACAGGGCGCCAAGCCCCAGTGCCTCTTCATTGGGCTTTGGAGAAAGATACATGCTGAATATTTCGTATCCCGTCACAAAATCGCCATAACTGACTGCCCCGAAGACAAATGGCGGATCTCCCTTCTGAAGAAGTTCATTTACCCTTTGACCCATCATATCACTGAAAAGGTTCTGGATATAACTCTCCCTGTGATCCAAAAGCGATTCGGGGTCCATGGTCTCCTTCTTATGACGAACCAGGTACTGGATAAAGGTCTGCGAAGCCTCCTTATCGGTGACCACACCAAAGAGGGGGGCCTCCTGGTCGGGTATCTCAAACATGGGCCTTTCCGATGGATTTTTCACTGCAGGGATCTTTGAAAACAGCTCCTTCACCTTTGTCTCCATCTCATCGGCATCGAAGTCTCCCGCAATGGCAATGGCCTGAAGATCGGTCCTGTACCATTTGTGATAAAAGTCCCGGAGCGCATCATATTCAAAATTTTCGATTACATCCAGACTCCCGATTACATCTCTTTCCGCATATTTGGAATTGGGGAAGAAATAGGGCATGGAACCTTGCTGCAGCCTCCACTGTGCTGTGCGACGCGTTCTCCACTCCTCCTTAATCACACCCCGTTCAGCATCAATCTCCTCCTCGGTTAATAAAAGGTAGTTGGACCAGTCATTCAGAATCAGAAGGCATGTATCAATGAGCCCTGGTTTAGTTGCCGGTACATTCATCAACATATAAACGGTATGATCCTGACCGGTTCCGGCATTGATATCAGCTCCGAAAGCCACACCGTGCCGCTCCAGTGTATTGATAATCCCTTTCCCTTCAAAATGTTCTGTACCGTTAAAGGCCATGTGCTCCAGGAAATGAGCCAGACCATCCTGGTGGTCATCTTCGAGCAGGGCACCAACATTCTGGATGATGTAGAAGGAGGCGCGTTCCTTTGGCTCCTGGTTAGCCTTAATGTAGTAAGTCATCCCATTGTCAAGCACTCCGTGGCGCACCGATTCGTCGTTTGGAAGCGGTGCCTTGGGATCCATCTGGGCAAGAGCAAGCTGACTGACAACTGCCAGCAAAACGATGGTGAAAAATACGCTTATTCTTTTCATATAATAAAATTTTGTAATTATTCTATCTGTTCTATTGCTTATAAGGATTATGAAATTACACAATTTGGAGCAAAGACAGGTACAATCGATTGCAAAATTGGGCCGGAAGTCATGTCCTTCAACAGATTTTATATTACTTTAACACTCTACCACACCCAAACTTTAAGATCCCGTATCATGAAACCCTCAAGAAGAGACTTCCTGAAACTTTCCGGAGCCGGACTGCTGGCCACACAAGCACCTTCGGTTCTGGCGGGAAATATTGCCGGATATAAAAATTTACGGAGTACTGGTATTCCATTTGAACTGGGCATTGCCTCCTATACTTTCCGGGAGTTCAGCCTGGAAGAGACCCTATCAATGACAGGCAGGCTCGGAATCTCCAGGTTGTGCCTGAAAAGCATGCACCTGCCCCTGGAACTGACGCCCGATGAGATCAAAACTGAAGCTGCTAAAGTAAAGGCAGCGGGGATCGACCTTTATGGAGGTGGGGTGATCTATATGAAATCCATTGAAGATGTGGACCGTGCATTTGTTTATGCCGGACTTGCCGGAATGAAAATCATTGTCGGTGTTCCTGAACATGACCTGCTCGAATACTGCAACAAAAAGGTGAAAAAAACAGGCATTAAATTGGCCATTCACAATCACGGACCGGGCGATGAAAAGTACCCCACCCCGGAAAGTGCCTACAAGCTCATCAAAAACATGGACCCGGGAATGGGGCTCTGTGTGGACATAGGCCACACCGTCCGTATTGGTGAAGATCCCATTAGGGATACTGCCCGGTTTATGGACAGGGTGCATGACATTCACATCAAGGATGAGGACAAGGCTGAACCATCGGGACAGACCTGCGAAATTGGCCATGGGGTTATTGATATCCCCGGTTTCCTGGAGATGCTCCTTAAGGAAAAGTACTCTAAAGCAGTCAGTTTTGAATACGAAAAAGACGGGAAAGACCCCCTTGCCGGTCTGGCCGAATCAGTTGGCTACGTAAGAGGCGTACTGAGGGTAATTGCCTGACAGGGCTTCAAAGATTGATCCCTTCGAAGATGAAATCGTTGAGTTCAACCCCGATATCACTGGCGATAACCAGGCATTTGGCCCTTAGAAGGAAAAATACCTTGCGGTCAACTCCCGAAAGACCTTCATAATTCCCCTGGCCTTTGCTGATCACCATTTCGGCCTTCTCAAAACGGTCCAGGAAATCTTCATTGCACAGATTCAGAATAGTGCCGGGAGCAGTAGAACCGGAAGAAATGATCTCTGCCACTTCGTGCAGTCCGGAATCAACTGCATCTTTTTTGATGGCATCATTGATAACCGGTGTTTCGCGGACCACATAGGTAACCGGCATACCCAGTGTTTCTATCAGCAGCCTGTCAAAAACAGTCTCCCCTGCATTGTCACCGATAAAGAGAACTGCTGATGACCTTTCCAGTTGATCCCTGAATTCATTGTAATGGAAAATGGCATACTCCATTTCTGAAATCTTTCCAATCTCTTCCATGAGATTGTACTTCTGGCTGATCCCGAAATCCAGGACATTCCCGATCGTAGCCAATTTGATGGCAGTCAGCAGCGGATCATCCGACTCCCTGACCATCTCCTGCATGTAGGTGTAGATGGAGAGCACCTCCTCTATGCTGTCCTTTTTCAATTCCTTATATGGATCATTTACCCTGGTAATCTCCCTGATTCTCCTGTAAACAAAATCGGCGGTTTCAGGGGGAGTACGGGACATTGAAATCTCAGGGAAGTAAGTGCCCACCTCATCCAGGATATGCTTGATGATCTTTTCATCATTGGTGACCAGACGGGCAGCCCTTACGGCCTGTTCAACGAAACAGGGGAAACAATCAATACAGGTTTTCATAGAGGGTGATTTAGTGCTCCCAATGATAAGAAAATATAGCCACAAAAGGAACCTTGTATCGGCAAACGGACTCACTTCTTCTGGCAATAAGAGCCGCAATTCGGGGAAGCCAGATCGTACAAACAGGCAAAAAAAAAAACCCGACAAACATCGGGCTTTTTTCGCTCCTCAGGTAGGACTTGAACCTACGACCTACGGATTAACAGTCCGCCGCTCTAACCAACTGAGCTACTGAGGAATTTTCCCGGTTATAAAACCGGTGCCTGTTAAGCGGTGCAAAAATAAAATCTTTTCACCAATAAAACAATACATTTCGCAAAAAACCTTTTCCCTGACCCATATATGACTATTAACTAGTCCAACCTGACAAACATATCAATGTAATGACAGTCAGGGTATAAATGCTAATAAACGGTTGATTTACAGTAGTTTCAATTGCAAGGTTCTTCCGAAATTGGGTTAAAACTATATCCTCTTTCCTTCAACGGGTTCAGCCATTTACAAACGGCCGAAAATGAAAAACACTTCAAAGAACTCAAAATAAAATCCGCTTCAAGCCACCTGGGAGTAAAACCGTTTTTTAATTCTGCAATCTTATTGATATCTTTACTCTGCAGCATGATTGTGTTTGGAAGGCATAGTTAATATGTTCAAAGTCTGTATATTAACAAAACTATTGTGCTGCTTTGTTCTACTATATCTTGTTAGTTTTCACCATTTAAGAGAACTGCGAAACTTTAGTTATTGATCTATGTGATTAACTTTATATTTGCAGCTAATTGTAACAAATCCTATTAATCATGGCAAAAGTACTTGGTATGGGGAATGCGCTGGTGGACATCATCACACCCCTTGAGAATGATGAGATCCTGAAAGAACTTGGTTTACCCAAAGGCAGCATGACCCTCGTGGACCTCGACACTTCCAATTTCATTCATTCAGAAACTGCCGGAATGTCAAAATCCAAAGCTTCCGGCGGATCTGCAGCCAATACCATTCACGGCCTTGCCCATCTTGGTGTTGAAACCGGTTTCGTGGGTGCGGTAGGAGATGATGATATTGGGAAGTTCTTTAAAAAAGATATGCAGGTGAATAATATTAATCCCATCCTGTTCAGAACCATGCATGAAACTGGCCGTGCCATGGCCCTTATCTCCACCGACTCGGAACGGACCTTTGCAACCTACCTGGGGGCAGCCGTTGATTTATCGGTCGATGATATCACCCATGACGTATTCGAGGGGTACGATTACTTCTATATTGAAGGTTATCTTGTTCAGAACCACGAGATGATCGAGAAAGCAGTGAGGCTGGCAGCCAATGCCAACCAGAAGATTTGTCTTGACCTGGCGAGTTATAACGTGGTTGAAGATAATAAGGAATTTTTCATGGAGCTGATCACAAAATATGTGGATATTCTGTTTGCAAATGAGGAAGAGATCAAGGCGCTGAGCGGGAAATCGCCGGAAGAGGGAGCTCGCGACCTTGAAGGGTTGGTCGACCTGGCAGTAATTAAATTGGGAGCTGAAGGCTCTTTCTGTGTTTCGAGCGGAGAGATGATCAGGATCGGTGTACGGCCCTCTAAACCAATCGACACAACCGGAGCGGGTGATCTTTATGCAGCTGGGTTTATCTACGGCCACATGAAGGGATTACCCCTGGAAACCTGTGGTAAGATTGGAGCCATCTTGTCGGGCCGCATCATTGAACTGATTGGAGCAAAGATGGATGAGTCCAACTGGGAGATCCTTCGCAGGGAGATTAAATCCCTTGAGGGCTAACCTGCCCTGAACCGTACCAGGTAACCCCCGAATTTTCTCATATTAATCACCCGGTTTCCTTCAAAAAGAAGGTACTGCCCCTTGATCCCTGACAGAACACCGGTGATCTCAGACTCCTTTTCAAAATTGAGGCTTGATATCTTTTGCGGGTATTGGGTCACCGGATAAACGAATTCAAACACCCGGTTGTTGGTCGTCACATGCGGTCTCAGGCTTTCGGGCACCAGCTGAACAATCCTCTGTTTTTCTTCAGGCAGGTCTGTCTCCACCGGTCCGGGTCCGGTGAGCATTTTTCTCCAGTTTGTTTTATCGCTCATATGAGTCTTCAGGGCAAGTTCGATCGCCCCTGCGGTAAACCGGTTGGGCGTTCTGGCCAGTTCAACAGCCTTTATTGCTCCCTGGTCCATCCAGCGAACAGGAACCTGGGCACTCCGGGTAACCCCCACTTTCAGTCCACTCGTTAGAGAAAGATAGACCACCTGTTCGGTCAAACAGTGTTTCCTGGCATAATCCATATCCCTGGCAACTCCTTCATGAGCCCTGCACAATTCAGGCCTGAGCACGCACTCTTCCGTCTCCGGGGCTGTGGTAAGGCAGGGATAACAAAAACCCTGGGCAAATGATTTCCGGGTTTCCCTGCCACAGCGTATACAAGTAATGGTACCCAGGTAAGTCATTGTAATGCTACTCCCAATGAGTTCATTCATTGAAATCTTCTGGAGCCCCAAAGGAAGCTTATACTCCACCACCTCATTGTGTGAAACCTCCATTTTCCTTATGATTCCGGTAATTTCCATGATCCCGAAGATACTAAATTCAAACTTTTTTTCATTTTTTTACTACTATGTATTGCATGGTATTATTTTTTTTACATATCTTTGTATTGAAATATTGCTTGCATAAACATATAGCGTGAAATACATAGTAGTATATATAATCTTAATACTGGGGCTCACCTCTCTGAATTCAGCGGCGCAGAAACCGACCATCGGCTTGCTGCCCAAGACCAGTGAGAGGATTCATCCCGAAGCGATGATCGACACCTGCATCATCCATGATTCCCTGGTTCTTTTTGACTCACTTTCACCTGTAAGGGACACTCTCCGGAAAGATCTTGCAATGTTGGAATTCGCCGGGGATGATTTACCGGCCTTCAGGAAGAGGACCTTTATACCGGGAGTTGTGATAAGAACGGGCCTCTATCCTCTGTTTTTCAAGAAAATAAATCATATGATTTTTAAAATTTATCTCACCGCATTAAAATTCTGACAAATGAATATAGAAAACGCTAAAGCACAGATGCGGAAAGGTATACTGGAGTACTGTACTCTTTCGATTCTAAATAAACGGGACCTGTATACCTCTGATATTATCAAGGCTTTAAAAGAAAACGACCTGATCGTGGTGGAAGGAACACTCTATCCCCTTCTGACCAGACAAAAAAATGCAGGCCTGCTCCAGTACCGCTGGGAGGAGAGCACCCAGGGTCCGCCCCGGAAGTATTATGCACTTACCGAGATTGGCAAGGCATATCTGAAAGAGCTGGACTCATCCTGGGGCACCCTGATTAAATCGGTTGAATCTATCAAAAACTACAAATAACGCCATATACCATGAAGAAAACGATCAAAATCAATCTGAACGGGATCATCTTCAACATAGATGATGATGCTTATGAAAAACTAAAATCCTACCTGGACACCATCAGCCGCTACTTCTCCAATAAAAATGAAAGTAAAGAGATAATTGATGATATCGAATCAAGGATTGCAGAGCTGTTTCAGGAGCGGGTATCGGCTGAAAACCAGGTGATCACACTGACCATCGTAAATGAGGTAATCGATATCATGGGAAATCCTGAAGATATCGCCGATACCGGTGAGGGCGGTGACGGTCAAAGATCCTTCCATGACACCTACTCGAACAGTAAGAAGCTCTACCGTGATCCGGAACAATCGGTGATCGGTGGTGTTTGCGGAGGGCTTGCGGCCTATTTCAGGATGGATGCGGTAATCTTCCGGCTTCTCTTCGTGATTTTCTTCTTTGCAGGCGGGGCTTCAGTCCTTGTATATGTAATCCTGTGGATCGTACTGCCCAAAGCAGAAACTGCCGCGCAGAAACTGGAGATGCGTGGAGAGAAGGTCAACGTCTCAAACCTGGAAAAAAAAATTCGCGAGGAGTATGATCACGTGAAAGAGAATGTGAAGGACAATGTTTCAAGGGCAAAAAGCTCTGATACATATAAAAAAGCACAGAATGGAGCCTCAGATTTTTTCGAGGTCCTGGGAAAAATTCTTCTGGTGTTCGTTAAAGTCATCTTAATCATCATTGGCACCAGCCTTGTGATTGGCGGCATCGGTATTCTGATCGGACTCATCACCCTCCCATTTGCAGGAGTGCACCTTTTTCCGTTCGAATCTTACAATTTTTCCCTTGGTGATGTTTTTATGCCTTTCACCGATCCTGTATCGGTCACCCTTCTTACCATCGCGGTTACCCTGCTGATCATGATCCCCATAGGCGCGATGATCTATGCCCTGATCAGGCTAATATTCAACATAAAAACCCGCAACCGGGGAATTGGTGTTGGAGCACTGGTACTCTGGATGGTCTGCCTCTTTTCAATCATTGGTATCGTCGCCTTCGAAAGCAGTAACTATTCCGATTTTGGCCGCAGCATCATCTCCCATGACCTGGAGGTTGAATCTGACACACTTTATATAAAAATCAATGCCGACCAGGAAGAATCCGTGGATGACGAATACCTTGTCGATATCGGCAACCGGTGGTTCCTCCTGGAAGATGCGGAGGCATTTTACGGCAGCATCAATATTGACCTGGAAAGAACCAGCAGTGAAAATTTCGTCCTGGAGATTGAGAAAGAGTCAAAAGGCAAAAACTGGGATCGTGCCAAGGAGAATGCCTCAAACATCGATTATGGATTTCGTCTGCGGGATAATAAGTTAATTCTGGATCCTTACTATTCTGTGGGACTGGAGAATAAATGGAGGTTTCCAAGAGTGGAAACCACTCTCCGGATCCCGGAGGGAAAAGTGGTTGTGCTCGATCGTGAAACCAGGAACTACCTGGAAGGAATTCGCAATGTGAATAACCTTTCAGATTGGAATATGGCTGGAAAAACCTGGGAAATGACCGAAGAAGGCCTGGAATTAGTTGCAGAATAAATTGATTATTTAGTATATTTGCACCCGGTTTTCGCAACCACAATTGACCCGTGGTGTAATTGGCAACACATCTGATTTTGGTTCAGAAGAGTCCAGGTTCGAGCCCTGGCGGGTCAACAAACTGAAAATGAACGCCCTGTCACAATGTGACGGGGCGTTTTTTCGTTCGAACTGGTTAAAAAAAAATCGTTTTCTTCTCCTGGCATAAAATTTTGCTTCTGCCCCCCCCCAATGATTAGCCGCACACTTTTGATAAATTCCTTTACAAGCAACAGATTATTGTATTAGCTTTGTGTAAAGGGCTTTGTTATGAGATTAAAAAGAGCGGTTTATATATTGGGGTTTCTGTTTGCAGCTTCAACTGCCGGGGCTCAGATTAACATCTATTTCGGAGGAAACCTGCAGGGTAACTACTCCTGGATCAGGACCAATGAAGAAGCCTCATTTAAGCCAGGTTTTGGCGGAGGTTTCAGTTTTGTGTACTGGGAGTATGAATACTGGTTTATTAAAGCGGGGCTGAACTACCAATATAAGGCCTCGACATCTTTTGAATACCCGGATGATTTCGGAGTTATCGATATTGGTCCTGACGACCAGATTAATGTTGATATTTATGAGCAGACAGTGGGTGTTCCACTGACCATCTACTTCAGGCCCGTTGAATCGGGCGAGAATGCCATGTTGATAGCAGGTACAATTGAAACACAGATTACGGCTAACCTGAGAGCCGATAGCGAGGAGTATGGTGAGATTGTATATAAAGGAAGCGATGTCAAATCTCGGATAAGAACAACCGTGGGCATTGGTATCGGGTACCAGAGGCAGCTGGACAAGCATACTTTTCTGAATATCTACCCCTCTTTCAATGTGGATCTCAGGGCACAGCGCCCCTTCAATTCTATTACCCTTACTGCTGAGGTCCTATTTGGAATCTATTAACATAATCTGCTGAGCCCTCAACTCTTTCCTTAACAATTTTGACCTGCCAACGGTAAGCCCGTCGAGGTACTCCCAGAACCGGGGACTGTGATCGCGATGCCTGGTATGCGCAAGTTCATGAAGGATCACGTAGTCGGACAGATGATCGGGAAGCATTACCAGCCAGCTGTTCAGATTTATCCCGTTCCGGGCATTGCAACTCCCCCAGCGCGATTTCATCCTGCGTACCTTTACTCCCGAATAGCTCAGTCCGTGTTCCCGGGCCAACTCTTCAACCCTGTTGGGTAAAAAGGCAGCGGCCTCTTTATGCAGGATCCTCCAGATCGCCTCCTCAATACTGTCCTGATTACCCTTCAAATTAACCGTGATCTGTCTGCCCCGTACCGCAAGAATATCTCCCTCCTTAACCGACAGAGCAGTTTCAGATTTACTTGCCCTCTCAGAGATCTTCTGCAGGATCCATCTCCTTTTGGAGAAAACAAAAGCCTCCGCCCTTTTCAGGCTTACATACCCGGGAACAGTCACCCGGACATCGCCGTCACGACCAATTCTGATGGCCAGATTCTTTGCCCGGCGATTCCTGACATACCTAATTCCTCCCATGTCATTGTATTGTACAATATTTTCAGCTAGATTCATTCAGAATTAAATGCTTATCCATAACTTTAGCGCTTACAAAAAAAGTGAAAAATATGCGAAAATCCGCCTTTCTGCCTTTTCTGTTGCTTATTATTCTCTTCCGGGTTTCAGCCCAGGAGCCAGCCCATGATTCATGGTCGATTGAAGATTGCATCGAATATGCAATGGAGAATAATATCCAGATTAAACAGACAGTACTGAACACACGGTATAATGAGAATCTGCTGAAGCAATCCAGGCTTGGACAGATCCCAAATCTGAATGGAAGCTCCAACTACACGTATTCATTGGGGCGGGCGCTGGACCAGACTACCTACCAGTTCACTGACAACCAGCAGATCAACTCCATCAGCCTGGGAATCAGCTCATCGGTTAACCTGTTCAACGGTCTGAAAGTAAGGAACACCATTGAGCAGAATGAACTGAACCTGCTGGCCAGTTATGAGGATGTTGAGAAGATAAAGAATGATATTTCTCTCAATATTGCAGCGGCCTACCTTACCATCCTCTTCAACAAGGAACTAATAACGGTTACCGAGAATCAGCTGGAGATCACAGGCCAGCAGGTGGAACGGACACGTAAAATGGTGGATGCCGGAAAACTGGCCGAAGGAAGTTACCTGGAGATCCAGGCCCAGTATGCTTCCGAAGAACTGAACCTTGTCAATGCAGAGAATCAGCTGGCCATTTCCATGCTGAACCTGCAACAGACACTCGACCTTCCTGTGGATACGTCATTTGATGTGATTATTCCTCAACTTGAGGACCCGGCTGCAGACCCCATCGTCATGAGTGCACTGGAGGTTTACCGGATCGCCGAGCAGGAGATGCCCCAAATCAAGGGGGCTGAGCTTTCACTCCAGAGTTCTGAAAAACAACTTAGCATTGCCAAAGGGGGCAGGTCACCTCAGCTCTACCTTTCCGGGAACTATAATACGGGATATTCAGATATCAGGGAACAGGTGACCGAATTAACATTGGTCTCCCCGATTATCGGAAACACCTCTCCCGATTTCACCGGAACCAATGTATACGGCGCCGAATTCAACTTTCCCACCTACGGTAAATATCCGTTTTTTGACCAGATGCTTGACAATACATCGGTTGGTGTGGGGCTCGGGCTGTCCATCCCAATCTTTAACGGATGGCAGGTGAATACCGGTATTGCCAATGCAAGGATCATGCTTGAGAATTCCCAGCTGGAACTCCAGAGCAGAAAACTTGCCCTCTATGCATCCATCCAAAAGGCTTATACTGATGCTCTTGCAGCACTTAAGAAGTTCAGGGCCACCGAACATGCACTCGTCTCCATGGCAGAATCCTTCAAATATACCGAGAAGAAGTTTGAAGTAGGGCTTGTAAATACAGTGGACTACAATACCTCAAAGAATCAACTGACCGCCACCCAGTCGGATCTGCTCCAGGCAAAATATGACTTTATCTTCAGGATTAATATTCTTAACTTTTACCAGGGGGAACCCATTACACTTTAATTATCTATTATGAAATCGAAACGATTACTCATCATCATAGGAATCTCGGCCGTTGTGCTGATTCTTGTACTTGCTGTCGGAAAAAAGCAGGGCTGGTTTGGCAATGATGGCTATCTCAAGGTATCTGTTGAGAAAGGCATCTCCAGAGAGGTTCTTGAAATTATAACTGCAAACGGAAAAATACAACCGGAAACAGAGGTTGCCATCTCGCCCGATGTCTCTGGCGAAATTGTGGAACTGGTTGTGAAAGAGGGAGATGAGATTAAAAAAGGTCAGTACCTGTTGAAGATCAAACCTGAAGCCTACCAGATGGCTCGAAACCGGGCAGAGGCCTTCCTGAATAATTCCAAAGCCAGGCAGAAACAGTCTGAAGCTCAACTTGAAATGGCAAGTCTCGAGTACGAGAGAAACAGCCGCCTGTATGAAGATAAGGCTATTTCTGAATCTGAATTTCAACGGGCACTGACCACGTACAACTCTGCCCTTGCTGAAAAGGAGGCAGCTGAATACTCCGTTCAGAGCTCCAAAGCATCCCTGGATGAAGCCGACGAGAGCCTGATGAAAACTTCCATATATGCACCCATGTCCGGAACCATCTCCAGCCTCAGCGTTGAGCTGGGTGAAAGGGTTGTGGGAACATCCATGATGTCGGGAACCGAAATGCTCAGGATTGCCGATCTGAGCAGGATGGAAGTGGAAGTGGAAGTGAACGAAAACGACATTGTGAGGGTAGCCATCTGGGATACTGCTATGATCGAAGTGGATGCCTATCCCGACACCCGTTTCACCGGGATAGTTTCCGAAATACCGGTTTCTGCCAATACTTCAGGGGTAAGCACCGACCAGGTCACAAATTTCATGGTGAAGGTTTTGCTTTTACATGAGTCATATGCCGATAAAATTTCTGAAAGCAATCCCTATCCCCTCAGGCCAGGAATGTCGGCCACAGCAGATATTCAGACCGACCGGAAGAATGATATCTTTACCATTCCCATCCAGGCTGTCACCACCAGGCTCGATACAGCAGGTACGAAAACGCTTCCCTCTGCTGAGAGGGAGGCCACCGGACAGATCAGTTCTGACGGATCCGCTTCAACCGAAACAATGAGCACTGCCTCCCAACCTTCCAATGACGAACCCATCGTGGTGGTATTCGTGGTATCAGAAGGAAAAGCTATTCTTAAGACGGTGAAAACCGGGATTCAGGACAATACCTATATCGAAATCACGGAAGGGCTTGATCAGGATGCCGAAATTGTGGTGGCACCCTACTCGGCCATATCCAGGCAGCTGAAAAATGAGATGAATGTGGAGGTTGTTACTGAAGAAGAGTTGTTCAGCGGTGATAAAAAGAAGAAATAATCCTTTATGACAGAGCCACTGATCCTGCATATTGAGACAGCTACGGATATCTGTTCCGTGGCAGTTTCTGAAGGAGAAAAGCTTCTGGCCCTGGTTGAAAGCGGACCGGAACGGTCCCATGCAACACTGTTGAACCGCTTTATCCGGGAAGCCGTTGATGAGGCAGGAAAGAGCCTGAAACAACTTGATGCAATCGCTGTCAGCAAGGGGCCGGGATCCTACACAGGGCTCCGGATCGGTGTCTCCACAGCAAAGGGGCTGGCTTATGGCCTTGAGAAACCCCTCCTTTCGTGTGGAACCATCCTGAGCATGGCATGTGCAGCAGTTCAGGACCCGGAAGTTAAGGGCCTGATTTCGAAATATGGCGATCAGCTCCTGATTTGCCCCATGCTGGATGCACGCCGGATGGAGGTCTACTCAGCATTTTTCTCCCCCGCCTGTGAATATTTCAGGGAGGTTTCGGCCGACATCATTGACGAGAACAGCTACAAAAACCTTCTGGAGAACCACCAGATCTGTTTCTTTGGAAACGGGGCTGCAAAATGCAGGGAGTTTATAAACGACCCAGGGGCACATTTTATCGACAGGCTGAACCCCTCAGCTGGAGCTATGATTTTCCCCGTCCTTCATCAATTCCGGAAATCGGAATTTGAAGATGTGGCCTACTTCGAACCTTTCTACCTGAAAGACTTCGTAGCCACAAAACCAAGGAAAAAGATCCTGTAAGCAGGGGCTTTTGAACAAAATGATATCTTTGCATTAAAATCAGAATATGGCAACAACAGGAGATTTCAGGAACGGCTTATGCCTTGAATATAACAATGACCTCTTTACCATTGTACAGTTTCAACATGTGAAGCCGGGAAAAGGTCCTGCATTTGTAAGGACTAAAATGAAGAGCCTCACTACCGGAAAGGTGATTGAGAATACCTTTACAGCGGGAGTAAAAGTCACCACAGCCAGGGTGGAGAGGAGGCCCTACCAGTTCCTCTACTCAGATGATATGGGATTTAACTTCATGCACCTGGAGACCTTCGAACAGATTACCATTCAACCCGAACAGCTGGAGAGCGCTGACCTGATGAAAGAAGGGCAGTCTGTGGAGATTGTGGTTCATGCCGATACAGAGACACCTTTAACAGTCGATCTTCCTCCCTTCGTTGAACTGGAAATTACCTATACAGAGCCCGGAGAGAAAGGCAATACGGCCTCCACCTCGGCCCAGAAACCCGCTGAACTAGAGACCGGCGCTAAAATCATGGTGCCCCTTTTCATTGATACAGGTGAAATGATCAAGGTAGATACCCGGGACCGCTCTTACTCGGAACGGGTTAAAAAATAATCCCAAAAAATAGCATCGGCCATGGGCAAGTTTTCCGAAAACCGGTTGAAACTCTCCACATTCAAGTTGAATGCATTGCTGGATATCACCCTGGCCATTAATGACAATGTTTCCACCACCGAACTGATCCGGAGGTATGAGAAGATGCTAACCGATGACCTGGATATTGGTAAGGTGATCGTTCTGAAATTCTCCGACAAATGGGATTGCCTGCTCAACTCAGGTTTCGGGAACAGCTTCTTCGGCCAGGTGGATCTGGACAGGGACCTTCACATTTACGATGAGATTTCATTTATTACCTCCGAGCCTCAACACTTCCCTGAACTGGTTGATATTGTAATACCGGTTACCCATAAGGACCAGGCCATTGCCTATGTGCTGATAGGAGATATCGAGGAGGAGGGTGAAGGGGTCAGTCCCATCATCAAACACCTGCGGTTCATCCAGACCCTCTCCAATATCATCGTGGTAGCCATTGAGAATAAAAGGCTCTTCCAGGAGTCTCTCAGGCAGGAGGCCCTCAAGAAAGAGATGGAGCTTGCCAGTAAGATGCAATCCATGCTGATCCCCACCAGCGAAAAGCTCCCTTCCAATGAATTTATCACAATGAAAGCCTTCTACCATCCTCATTTTGAGGTGGGTGGAGACTATTATGATGTGATCCAGTTAAGCGAAAACGAGGTTGGATTCTGCATTGCTGATGTGTCGGGCAAGGGTATCTCTGCCGCTATCCTGATGTCCAACTTCCAGGCCAACCTTAGGGCACTCTATACAGCCGACCAGGGTATGGCCGATACGCTTACCAGACTCAATCAAAGCGTAATGAACAGCGCTAAAGGTGAGAAATTTATTACCCTGTTCATTGCCAGGTACAACTTCAACACCCGTAAGCTGACCTATGTGAATGCGGGCCACAATCCCCCCTTTCTGTATGAACCCGGATTAAAAAAGCTCACCGAGCTGGCCAGCGGGTGCGTAGGAATGGGAATGCTTGATGACCTGCCCTTTATTAATGAAGCTACAATCACCCTGGATGAACCGGCCAAGTTGTTTTGTTATACCGACGGACTGGTGGAGGTGATCCAGGATTCAGGGGTTGAATTCGGCACAGAGGATCTGGAAAAAGAGCTATGCAATCCGGATTCACTGGAGGATAACATCAACACCATCATCGAAAACCAGAAGATCATGGAAGGATCAGCGGCCATTTTTGATGACATTTCCATTATCGGAGCGGAATTTCCGGGGAAAACCTGAATCAGTTAATCCTCCTATTGAGCAAAATCATCCTCGGGCGACTGCCTGTGATAAACATCCATTGCAACAAGCATGGCTGTATATCCCCAGAAGAGTACTGATACCTTATCTGTATCCAGGAAGTTATTCAGGAGGCCATGAAAATAGTATGAGGCCAGACCAATCAGTGCCGCCAGGGACAGGATCCTGATATTTTTCCGTTTGGACAAATAATATACCCTGATTCCCGTATAGATCGTTGTTCCCATCACCAAAAGCAGGCTCAGCAGTCCGAATACTCCTGCTTCGGCCAGCGGTCCAAGGTATTCGCTGTGAGCAGTGCCTCTTGTTCCAAAATCGGTACTGATCCTTGTCTTCTCATAGGATCGTTGATAACGTCCGTACTCAAACTGGTAGGTTCCCGGCCCAAATCCAAACAATGGCTTGTCCTTAAACATTCGTATTGCACAACTCCACCGGTTGATCCGCTCCAGGTTCGACTGGTCGGTGGAGATGTTTGACATGGATTGAACATGCTCGGTCAGCTCACCGGAAGATTCAACCCTGTTCTGCTCCATCTGGACCATAAGCTGTGTGCGGACCGAAAAGAATAGTCCGACAAGTATAGCAGCACCCACCATTACAATTTCGAACCGAATTTTTAGCTTGATCAGGGCCCAGACACCGATGGAGGCAAGGATACTGAGCCAGGTGGCCCGGGTATAGGAGACTATGGTGGCAAATAGGACCAGAAGGATCAGCAGCCCCATCAGGAACCGTGAATTGATATCACCCCGCCTGATAAATATGAAAAGGGCAACAAGCATCGGCAGGATCAGCCCCAGAGTCGCCCCGTAAGAGGTATGGTCCTTATAGAAGGGCCGGCACACATTATGAGCCATTACCTGGTTGTCAAAACCGTACTGGGCATGATGGATCAGGGTATAGATAATAACACCTGTCAGAGCCACAATAAAGACCCACATGTATGTATGCATATTCTTCTCCTTCCGGAACAGCTGGCTTGCGATCAGGTAAAAACTCACAATAAACCAGAGTCTCGCGGCAAAGGCCTTTAAAGAGACCAGCAAATCGGAACTGGTCAGGCTGGCGATAAACATCCATGCCAGATAAAAATAGATGGCCATGGTCACCGGGTGCCTGAGGATCCGTATATCGATCCGGTCGCCCAACAAGTATTTGATCATGTAAAGAAGCAGCAAGCCTGCCAGCAGCGGTTCCGTCGGCAGGTACATATCGATGGCAAGTCCCTCGGAAAGAAAGCTCAGGGGAATTGACAGGGGAACAAAAAATACGATGGCAAGCAGGTATTTATCGACCGATACTATTGCCAGCGCAACAAACAAAAGAACAGCGGGGATCAGGGGCACATAGTAGATTTCGAACGCAAGCATCAGTGCATTCAATGCTACGAACCCAATCAGGATTCCCCACAGGAGAACCTTTGGATACTTCGCCCCGGATTCCTGTATCATTTCTCCTTTATTACAGCTAACCGTGATTTTACATTATCGATTACGATCAACACAATCAGTGCGAAAAGCAGCGACGCAAAAGTGGATACAATAACTATCAGGGATTTATTGGGGTAAGCTTTCTTCTCGGGAGGAATGGCCCTCTCAACCACGAATTTATAGGGAAGGTTTTGTTGTTCCTCCATGCGGGCCTCGTTGAGCCTGTAGCGCATGTTAATCATCATTCCCACCTCGTTTCTCATCTGGTGCATCATGGACATATATGTAACTCCGTGTTCAGCAAATGCCAGAACCAGGTTGTCGGCCGGATCGCCGGTGTTCTTAATTCTCTGGGATATATGGTTGCTAATCATGTTCAGGGAATCCTGCATGGTCACCAGGTCGGTTTCACTCTTGAGATACTCATGCTCAACCAGCTCCAGGGCGTTGATGGCCCGCTCCTTTTTCATGCTGTTGAAGACCGTATCAACCAGATCGGATATATCATTTGCAATGGAAGCAGAGATTTCAGGATCACTGTCCATCACAGAGATCTCAACAGACATGAATTCGGTGAGCCTGAAGTTGATGTTGGAACTGAACTGTTCGTAAAGCTCGGTGAGGGGATACTTTCCTTCCGGATCGATCTCATAGTGCTCCATCAGCTCATACTTCTCAATGATACGGGTACGGATCGGTTCTGAATGCAGCACCTGGAGCAGTTGTTCGGCCTGTTCCTCCTCCCCGAAACCATACACACTCTGGTTACCGCTGTAATTCTGAGCCAGGAGCCCTCGGGCCACCGAAGCGTTGGAAGCAGGGAACATGATTACCGATGAACTGAACATCGGGGTGATCAGCAGAGCGATTACCATGGAAGTAAGCGCTGCCACGAAACCAACGATCATCAGGGTAATCCTTTTGTTCCAGATGTAGATCAACAGATCTACCGAGTTGAAGTTGTAACTTTTTTGTTCTCTGTTTTCCATGACTATAATATTATGACTTTATTTTGATCAGGTAGTAGTTCTTTTTACCCTTCTGAACCAGCAGGTATTTGTTATTAATAAAATCATCCCCGGTGATCCGGTGATCGATGTTTGAGACTTTTTGCTTATTGATGCTGACTCCACCACCGCTTATCAGCCTTCTCGCCTCCCCTTTGGATGCAAACACCGCAGTGTCCACAGCCAGAATTTCAAGCACATCCTTACCCAGATCCGAGGAGGAGAGTTCAAACTGGGGCACTCCCTCAAAAACAGAAAGGAAAACATCTTCCCGGATGGCTTTGAGTGACTCCGTGGTACCCTTTCCAAACAGGATTCCGGAAGCCTCCACCGCCATCTGGTACTCCTCACCGGAGTGGACCATTGTCGTGACCTCTTCGGCCAGTTTTTTCTGCATCACCCTCACATGCGGAGCCTCATTATGCTCCACTATCAGCGCCTCTATCTGCTCCCTATCGAGCATAGTAAAAATCTTAAGGTACTTCTCAGCATCCTCATCCGAAACATTAAGCCAGAACTGGTAGAATTTATAGGGAGTTGTCCTTTTGGGATCAAGCCAAACATTTCCCTCTTCGGTCTTTCCGAATTTTCCCCCGTCGGCTTTAGTAATCAGCGGCCATGTAAGCGCGAATGCCTCTCCCCGCTCAATCCGCCTGATCAGTTCGGTCCCGGTCACAATGTTGCCCCACTGGTCGGACCCTCCCATCTGTAGCTTGCACTGGTGATCGCGGTAGAGCACCTGGAAATCATATCCCTGTACAAGCTGGTAAGTGAATTCGGTAAATGACATCCCTGACTTACTGTCGCTACCCAGTCTCTTCTTCACAGAGTCTTTGGCCATCATGTAGTTGACCGTAATGTGTTTCCCGATATCACGGATAAACTCCAGGAATGAATACTCCTTCATCCAATCGTAGTTGTTCACCATCGTGGCCCGGTTGGAGGCTTCAGTCTCAAAATCCAGGAAACGTGCAATCTGCTTTTTCAGAGCATCCTGATTCGTTCTGAGGGTCGGCTCATCCAGCAAGTTTCGCTCGGCCGACTTCCCGCTGGGGTCCCCGATCATTCCTGTTGCCCCCCCCACAAGCGCAATGGGCCGGTGACCTGCATGCTGCAGACGCTTCAGCATCATCACACCCACGAGGTGCCCGATGTGCAGTGAATCGGCTGTTGGATCGATCCCCACATAAACAGTAAGCTGTTCTTTACACAACAACTCCTCGGTACCAGGCATAATATCATGGATCATGCCCCTCCATTTCAGTTCTTCTACCAGTTTTGTATTCAGTTCCACCTTCTGTTTCTATTTAAATTGAGGCTGTTACCGGCAATTGCTTCTTTTTCTTACCAGGAATAATCTCCTTCCACTCCTGCTTCTTCAGGTAAGGAAAAATGGCCGGTGCAAATGAAGAGAGCGGTTTGTACAACAACGATCCCTCGATATGCTTCGGTTTAATAATCTGTCGCTCCGCATTCACCTGATTCACGGGCAAGAGGATCATGCTGATCACAAATGCCGTTACCAGCACTCCGAACGCCATACCCAGCAGGCGGTTCACAAAATTCAATGCCACAGCTTTGATCAGCTTGTCTATAAAAAATGCTGCCACATGAACCACAATCACTATGGTCACAAATGCAACTGCAAAGGCAATCACATTAATATGGCCCGGATCAATATTGAAAATCGAATCCAGTAAAGATGCAAAAAGAGGTCTTAATTTCATGGCCCCTAAAATTCCCAGGATGAGGGCTACAAGCGATGCGATTAAATGGACCATCCCATTCTTAAATCCCCTGTAAAGGGCAAAAAGTAAAGGAAGGAGAAATATAATGTCAAGGATATTCATTCTGTTGTCGTAAAATTCCACAAATTAACGGAAATCTTTGGAGCAAAAAAAGTTATTGCAAAACAGTTACCATGAGAGGTAAACGAATCCAGAACTTCCAGGGTTAAATAAGGCCGGGTACTTCACGGATTCCCTCAACCCGGAGAAAGCGATCCGAAACAGGATCCTCATCCACCTCTTCGTGAGCCCATGTGGTGTGAAACGGTACATGAATGGCCCTTGCTCCAAGGTTCAGGGGAGGAATAATATCTGATTTCATTGAGTTCCCGATCATCAGGAACCTGGATGGTTCAATTTCCAGGTGATTCAAAAGCTGAACATAATGCTCCTCCTGCTTGTCGCTCATCACCTCGATGTGATGAAAACAGGAAGAGATGCCTGATCGTTTCATTTTACCCTCCTGGTCGAGCAGATCACCCTTTGTGGCTACAATCAGCTTATAGTGGGGAGCCAGGCTTTCCAGCACCAACTTCACATCATCCAGCAACTCGATTGGGCGACGCAACATCTCCTTTCCGATCCCTAAAATGTGTGAAATTGTACGGGCTGTGACCGAACCGTCAGTCACTTGAATGGCACACTCCACCAGGGAGAGCATAAATGCTTTAATCCCGTAGCCGTACAGCTCAAGGTTGGCAATCTCGGTCCGAAACAGGGCACCGGATATATCACCGGTCAACCCGTAAGCTTCAATCAGTTTTACAAATTGCTTCTCGGCATCCCGGTAGTAAGGTTCGTTCACCCACAGGGTATCATCCGCATCAAATCCGATCACTTCTATCTGGCCATTATTTCTCATATCTAAATTTTAATCAGCCCCATATCCCTCGGAAAAATATCTTCACGGGATACAGTCAAACTGCGCATCCTCACCCCTGGTACCTTCCTGCCTTCATCTTCAACAAAAAAACCCAAACTGCTCAACCTGCCGCTGATCGTCGAACCCGAGTCAATATCAATGGAGACAATACGTTTTCCACTATTCCCTTTCCTGAGCCCAAGGTCATTGTCCGCAAAGAAAAAATGGTTCCTGCCACCCGAGGCAACAAAGCGTTTCAATTTCATCACCGGAGTATGCCCGTGCACCACAAGGTACCCGTCCCACCAGGAGGGATCACCCCCGAAAAAGGCGTCCCTCGTCCACAGAAACGAATCGGTCGGATCAATGTGTCTTTCAAGCAGATAACGGTTCAGGTCCCTGTAGTTGTTCATCCCGATCTGATCCGATAAGGGGATTGCCGGGGAGATCCCTGCATGGGTTACCAGGATTTTCAAGCCCTCAACGGGCTCAAAGCAATGACACATCTCCAGGTTTTGAAAAAAATCCAGATACCTCGATTCCATCTGGGACTGAAAATTGAAAAAACTGGTAAATCCAAAGGAGTGCATGGTCGCCTCACCCCCGTTATAGTACCAGAGCTCGATGGGGCTCCCTCCATAGCCCATGTCCTCCATGGCATTGAGCATCATCATCTCATGATTCCCCATCAGGCAGACCACATTGGTCCGCATGTTCATGATTTTGTCGATCACCTCCTTCACATGAGCTCCGCGATCGATATAATCACCCACAAAAACGATCAGGTCAGGTTCAAAACGACCAATATTCCTAAGCAGCTCGTCCAGCAAGGCTATTTCACCATGTATGTCCCCTATGATCCAGTAATTCTTCATATCCGGTTTAAAACAATGGAAAATTAAATATTATTTTTGAACCATGGCAATTTCCAAGAAACACAAATTCGGACTGATTACCTTTTTCATCCTGGCCATTACAGCCATCATAGTGACCATTGAACCCTGGAACAATCCGTCCGGATCTATGGAAAGCGCAATTGTTGATGCCCCGCCCGAAAGGATCTCCATCCTTTGGGAGAACCTTTCCGCAGGCTATCCGGAAACTTCAGTGACTGACACAATCCGATCCTACAAGGGTTTCGACCTGGGATACAATGAGGCCAGCGAGCAGGCCTCCTGGGTGGTCTATGTACTTACACGTAATGAAGTGGGACAGGGCACCGTTCCCCGTACCGATAACTTCCGCACCGACACCTCCATCTCAACAGGATCGGCAGCATTGACCGATTACCAAGGATCGGGTTATGACCGGGGACACCTGGCTCCGGCGGGAGATATGAAATGGGACAAGGAGGCAATGAGCCAGTCCTTTCTCCTCTCCAATATGAGCCCTCAGAACCCCTCATTTAACCGCGGTATCTGGAAAAAACTTGAAAAGCAGGTACGGGACTGGGCTGTTGAAAAGGATAGCATTTATGTGATAACCGGACCGGTGCTTCACACCATTGAAAGCTCCATCGGAGAGAACCATGTGGGAATACCCGGGTACTACTTTAAAATTGTGGTGGACCTCTCCCCCCCCGAACACAGTATGATTGCTTTCCTTCTCCCCAACGAAGGCTCCCGGGAAGAGCTAATCCACTATGCCATCTCGGTGGATTCACTGGAGTTGTTTACCGGGTACGACTTTTTCGCTGCAGCACCTGATAACGATGTCATTGACTGGCTCGAAAAAGAGTCTGACTTCTCTGACTGGAAATAATATTGTATCTTATCATAAGATGATTCAGCGTCGATTTTATACCGTACTCTCTGTACCTGTATTCCTGTACCTCTATGCATACACAGCCATTGTGGTATTCCTGATCCTTGTCATGGTATACCTGAGGTTAAGGAGAGGGATCAGGCTCCTGATGAGTTTCTGGGCGAAGACTGTCTTCCCGATCATGGGAAAAAAGCTGCACATCGAGGGAAGGAATCATTTTAAGAAAGGTAAAAAGTACATCCTGCTGGCCAACCATGCCAGCATGTTTGATATCATTGCCATCATGGCATTCTACCCCGATGTATCATGGTTTGGCCATGAACGCTTACTGCGCATTCCCCTCTTTAAACAGATGCTTATCATGACAGATTATATTCCCATGACCTTGAGCAATGTAACTAATACAAGAAAAATGCTGACCTCCCTCGAGGAGAAGTCAAAGAACAAAACCATTGCCATCTTCCCGGAGGGTACCCGGACCCTGGATGGAAAACTGAATTCATTCTACCGCGGATTTATACACCTGCTCCGGGCAACAGGCAATGATATTCTGCCTGTAACCCTGAACGGCTTCTATAAATTAAAACCAAAGAACAGATTTCACATTAATTTCGGGGCGAAGCTCGGGGTTGTAATTCACCCTCCCATAGAGGGCAGCACTCTTATTCCCGGCACCGACCAGGAGATCATGGACCGGGTCAGCCAGGTAATTGAATCTGCAAACACAGAGAGGATAACAAATGAGTGAAAAAAACAGATGGGTTTTCATTGTGAACCCCACCTCGGGAGGCGGTTATGGGAAAACGATTCTCCCGGACCTGGAAAAGCATGTGGCTGCACAATCAATTTCAGCAGAGATTGTAATTACGGAACGGCACGGACACGCAAGTGAAATTGCCAAAACATACCTGGAGAAAGGATTCACTCACTTTATTGCAGTGGGGGGAGACGGAACCATGAATGAGGTGGCTGAGCCACTGATCGGCAACTCTGAGGTAATCCTTGGACTGGTACCGACGGGTACAGGAAACGATTTCATCCAGATTCTGGGGTTCCCGGATCGTTTTTCGGAAGAGCACTGGAATCTCCTCTTTCAGGAACCCGCAATCCGGATGGATGTGGGAATGGTCAATGGCAGGCATTTCCTAAACGGTATGGGACTTGGATTTGATGCCCACGTAGCTGCCGAGAACTATGTGGAACCGGGTGAGGTAGCCAAAGGATCGGGAAAGGGCAAATACATCTGGCACATCCTTAAAACCCTCCTGTTCTATAAAGAATGCAGGGTAAGCATCAATTCAAGGGGAGAAATCACTGAAACAGACTGTTTCATCAACACCATTTCCATTGGCAGGCGATTCGCCGGAAGTTTCTTTCTTACACCAGAAGCCATTGCCAATGATGGTTTGCTGGATGTGTGTATGATCAAAAAGCTGAATCTCCTCCAACGTCTGAAAATCCTTACCATGGTTCCCAAGGGCACCCATGTGACTGATCCTAAAGTGGATTACTATCAAACTGAAAAAATAAGGGTGGATTTTGGAAAAAAAGTACCCTATCATGTGGACGGGGAACTGTCTTTTGATACTATTTTTGAGGTGGAAATTATTCCCTCGGCCCTAAAGATCATTTATAATCCCGAAGGAGATCACTTTTTTAGAACTTAGCATTAAATGGATACCGGGAGTACATTCGATTACGTGGCATTTTACGACCTTGACCACACCATCCTGGTGGATAACAGCGCCACACACCTGATCAATGAGGCCAGGAAAAGAGGCGTCATGAGTGAAAAGCTATTTCGTCAGGCAGTGTGGCTCTCCATTCTCTATAAACTTGGGATCGGCAATTCCACAAAAATGATTATCAGGATGCTCTCATGGCTGAAGGGACTCAAATCAGATGTTGTCATCCAGCTTTGTGTAGAAGTTTTCACCGAACAGATCGTTGATAAGATCAGGCCCGAAATCCTGGAGACAATACGGGAGCACAGATCCCGCAAGGGGTGCGTGGTACTGCTCTCTTCAGCCTCCTCGCCCATCTGCACGCCTGTGGCAAAATACCTGAAGATGGACGACCTGATCTGCTCACAGCTCGAATCGGTGGACGGAATCCTAACCGGTAATACCAAGGGTAAGCTGGTCTATGAAAAAGAAAAGGAAAACAGGCTGATTGCCTACTGCAAGGAGCACCGATACAGTGTGGCTGAAGCATACTACTACGGTGATTCTTTCACCGATGAACATGTTATGAGTGCAGTGGGCCATCCGGTGGCCGTTGACCCGGATAAAAGACTTCTCAGGGTTGCACAGAAAAAAAACTGGGAAATCCTGATCCGCAATCGCGCCTGAAAAAATACCCACTACAAATCGGCAGCATTTTTTGCTTTTTAACAATCGATTTCTTATGTTTATTTATTCCAAATAAATCGCCATGAGCAAGATATCTGCACCAAAGTCGAATGATTCTGTCTACTACCCCGGAAAAGAGGTAGTGAAACAGGCCCGCATCAAGGATTATGACAAGCTCTACACAGATTCCATCAGCGACCGGGAGGGCTTCTGGTCCAAAGAAGCGAAATCACTTTCCTGGTATAAATCCTGGAACAAAGTGCTTGATGATTCCAACAAGCCTTTTTATAAGTGGTTCGTTGGGGGGCAGACCAACATCGTGGCGAATGCCATTGATCGCCACCTTGACTCTGAGACCAAAAACAAACTGGCACTGATCTGGGAAGGAGAGCCCGGCGATGTAAAGACCTATTCATATTTCGCTTTGAACAGGGAGGTCTCAAAATTCGCCAATGTACTCAAAGCCATGGGGGCCCAAAAGGGCGACATTATCACCATCTATATGCCCCAAATTCCAGAGATCATCATTGCCATGCTTGCCTGCGCAAAAATTGGTGCGCCTCACAGTGTGGTCTATGGCGGATTCAGCGTGGAAGCGCTGGCTGAAAGAATTGCAGATGCCCACAGCCGTATTCTGATTACAGCAGACGGTGGGTTTCGCCGCGGAAAACCAAGCGAACTAAAAGCCATTGCCGATGAAGCCATGCGCCGTTCACCTACCATTGATGTGTGCATTGCAGTGAAGCGAACAGGTGAGGAGTGCTACATGGAAAATGACCGGGATTTCTGGTGGCACGATTTGATGGGGATGCCTATCGCCTCGCCAAAGTGTGAAACCGAAAAGACAGATGCTGAAGATCCATTGTTTGTGCTCTATACCAGTGGAACCACCGGCAAACCCAAGGGCCTGATTCATACCCATGGAGGGTATTCAGTTTATGTTTCAAGTACCTTTAAATATGTGTTTGATATTCAGCCGATTGACAGATGGTGGTGTGCTGCCGATCCGGGCTGGATTACCGGGCACTCCTACATCGTATACGGACCACTGATCAACGGTGCCACCATTCTTTTATACGAGGGAGCACCAAACCACCCATACCCCAACCGCTGGTGGCAAATGATTGAGAAATACGGTGTAACAATCTTATACACCTCACCAACCGCCATCCGTGGATTAATGCGATATGGAGCATCCTGGGCAGATAAACATGATCTCAGCACCCTACGGCTGCTAGGATCGGTAGGCGAACCCATAAATCCGGAAGCCTGGAAATGGTACCATGAGGTGATCGGAAAAAAACGCTGCCCCATCATGGATACCTGGTGGCAGACCGAGACAGGGGGTTTTATGATCACCCCCCTCCCCATTACCCCTCTAAAACCCGGATCGGCCACCCGGCCTTTCTTTGGGAATGAGATCTCGGTGGTGGATGAAAAAGGAAATGCCGTTGAGAATGGAATGGAGGGAAATCTGGTCATAACCACCCCATGGCCGGGTATGGCACGAACCATCCTCGGAGACCCCGACCGCTTCATTGAAAAATACTGGAAGCTTTATGAGAAGCAGGGCTGGTACCTTACCGGCGATTCTGCAAAAATGGATGAAGACGGGTATGTATGGATCATTGGCCGAAATGACGATGTTCTTAAGGTAAGTGGGTATCGGCTGGGTTCGGCCGAAATTGAGAGTGCCCTGGTCAGTCACCCTGCCGTCACAGAAGCAGCAGCCATTGGATTGCCCGATAGCCTGAAAGGCAATGTCATCCATGCCACTGTGATCCTGGCCCAGGGATTTACCGCTTCGGATGCCCTTTCAAATGAGCTAAAAAACCATGTGGGCAGTGAGATTGGTCCCATCGCCAAACCTGCATTTGTGGTATTTGCAGATGCCTTGCCCAAAACACGAAGTGGGAAAATCATGAGAAGGGTCCTGAAAGCAAGGGCCCTGGGTCAGGAAGAGGGCGACCTGACTACCCTGGAGGAGTAATTTTATTGTCTGTATTTGACCTGAATCTTCATTACTCCTTCATGAAACTGGGGGAACCGTGTCCATAGATCCTTATCGCACCCCTTTAGCTCATCACACTGGATGCAGGCCTGGTATGCCTTCTCCATGGCACAGCTCCTCAAAAGCAGCTTTTTTCAAATCAGTATCATTCTTTATGGAAGCCTCATAGAAGTGGCAATCTTTCGGGCAGGAATAACTGAAATAGCAAGGCATTTTAGGATCAATGAACTCTTCTTCAGAAATTCGCGGCATTTCAGTGTACAGGGCATGCTTTTGGAATTTGATTGACAGGTATGTTATGAAAAAGGTCTCTGATATACAGGCTCACCTGATGAAATTGATATGAAATTTCTATCTTAGATTTCCTCAACAGATAATTCATATTATGAATATTATCGAATTAGCCGGTGTCACCAAAACATTCGGAGCAGTAAAAGCGGTAAATGATCTCGACCTGGCTGTGCCGGGGAAAAGCATTTACGGTTTCATTGGCCCTAATGGTTCCGGGAAAACCACCACCATCCGAATGATCATGAAGATCATGTATCCCGATAAGGGATCGATCCTGATCAACGGGCATGAACATAGTTCCAAACGCCTTTCAAATATTGGCTACCTGCCTGAGGACCGCGGACTATATAAGAAAATGAAACTGGGAGAGCTGCTCCAGTTCCATGGGGAACTGAATGATGGCACCGATCTCAAAAACAGGATCAATTACTGGCTAAACAGGCTCGACCTGAAATCTTATAAAGAGAAGAAAGTCGAGACCCTGAGCAAGGGGATGAGGCAAAAACTTCAGTTTATTGCCACCATCCTTCACCAGCCCGAAATCGTCATCCTGGATGAGCCTTTCGGCGGACTCGATCCGGTGAATGCCGACACCATGAAGGATGTGATCCTCGAGCTACAGAAAAAAGGTTCCACCATCATCTTCAGTACCCATGACATGAGCGTGGCAGAGCTTATGTGCGACTACATATTCATGATCTATAAAGGGAAAAAAGTTCTGGACGGAACCCTCACCGAGATCCAGGATCAGTATGGAAATGACACCATCCGGATACAATCGGAAATGGGTGCCGGAGCACTGGAGGGGATGAAGGGGATAGAAAATGTAAACAATTTCGGGAAGCTGCAGGAAATCCGGGTTACTCCCGGAACCGATCCGCAAAAAATCCTTGCCGATCTCTTAAAGATTACCCGGATCAGCCGCTTCGAGATCACAAAGCCTTCATTAAACGATATTTTCATCCGGATTGCATCCCCCGAAAGAAAGGAGGTTAGTCATGCGTAAAATACTAATCCTTTTCAAACGTGAATACCGTGCAGCGGTTCGAACCAAGAGTTTCATCATCAGCCTTCTGCTGATTCCCATCATGATGGGAGGCGGTATTGCCGCAATGATCATTATGGAGAATAAGGTGGATACCGATGATAAACATTTTACCGTGATTGACCATACCGGTGAATTGGAGGGATACCTGCAAAATGCCGTTGAGAAGCGAAACAACACCGGTATCATCCATGAAAGGTCCGGCGAACAGACCGATCCTGCTTTCATTATAGAGTTCCAGGAACCGGCAAGGGAGGATACAATCGGTCAGCAACTTACCCTTTCCAACCGGGTGAAGTCGGCCGAACTCTATGCATTTATTGAAATAGGACCTGGTTTCATCCATGGAAACGGGGATGGCTCCGGGGCCTACCTGAAATACTATTCCGAGCACTCGTTCAATGACCCGTATCGTCGCTGGTTCAGTGATAAACTGAACAAACATGCCCAGCTGTTAAGAGCCACCGAATTAAACCTGGATGATGAACAGACCCGGCATCTGACCAAGTGGATAGGCGTATCGGGTATGGGGCTGGTTACGGTCGATAAAAAAACCGGAGAGCAACAGGAGGCTGTACAAAGCAATGAAGCCGAATCTTTTCTCGTACCCTATGTCATGATGATCCTCATGTTCATGCTTGTTATGATGGGGGCCATTCCTCAGCTCACCGCGGTGATGGAAGAAAAGAATGAGAAAATTGCAGAGGTTCTGTTGGGCAGTATAACGCCTTTCCAATTCATGATAGGAAAGGTCCTGGGGGGAATAGGTGTATCATTAACCACCGCAACCATTTACGTAGCTGCTGGAGTATTCACCCTCTCATATGTAGGTATGCCATCCTTGATCCCCTATGACGTACTACCATGGTTCTTTGTTTTTGCTGCACTCTTTATCCTGATGGTGGGTTCGGGCATGGCGGCTCTTGGAGCCACCTGCAATGACAGTAAGGATGCCTCATCTCTCGCATTTCCGGGAATACTTCCCGCAATCATACCGATGTTCCTGATGATGCCCGTGATACAGGATCCGGGCGGGGCCTTTGCCACAACTATGTCACTGATCCCCATCTTCACACCAACTCTGATGGTGGTCCGAATGGCCACAACGGTAACCATTCCACTGTGGCAGCCCATTGTTGGTCTAATTGGCGTGATCCTCTTTACCTGGTTTACAGTCTGGGTTGGTGCAAGGGTATTCCGGACTGCCATCCTTATCCAGGGACAGAAGCCGACCATTGCAACCCTCTTGAAGTATGCATTTAAAGCTTAAGCTGATCTGTGAAACAGGCGGGGAAACAGCATCCCTGTTTGTTTCTTGTAGGCGGTATACTTCTCTCCGAATTCTTCTGTCAGGATTCGCTCCTCATAGCGGGCAATAATAATATAAAAGGCTACTACCAAAATCCAGAAGGCAGCAGATACAAGAGAGAGGGTAATCAGAATGGCTCCAAGGTAAAAAAGGAGAGCACCCGTATAGATGGGATGCCTGATCACCTTGAATACACCGGTATTTATCACTTCCGGATTTTCCCTTTTAGTGCCGAATACTGCCTTCATACCACGACGGGCCAGGATCCATCCTGGAAACAGAACCATCGCAGCAAAAGGGATCCTGATGAAATCGGGAATCACTTCATTCAGGAAAGTGGAGTAACGAAAAACAAAAGAATCTGTGATCCATATGCCCAGAAAAACAAGAAGGAGGAGCAACTGAATTGTATCTCCCCACCTGTGCTCGCCCGTCAGGTGAGGATGCCCGGTATGCCTCTTTGTACTCATGGAGCCTATCTTTTTCCAATTTTAAGGTAATCTTTCAGCCGCTTAAATCCTTCGGCATAGCTTACATCAGGTTCATATCCAAGAATCTCACGGGCCGCTGAAATATCGTACCAGTGGTTGGTAATCATCTCCTTGATGGCATAGCGCGTCATAAAAGGTTCCGATTTAATCTTTAACAAGCGATGGATCCACTCTGAAATCCCTGCAGCTAACAAGGCTAGCCTGTCCGGAATCTTTCTCCGGACTGGTGGGTGACCGGCAATCTGAATGATGGAGTTTATAAAATCCCACACCCTGGCTGGCTCACCATTGGTAATAAACAGGGCTTTTCCAGCAGCCTTCGGATTTGATTTCAGAGCTTCAGCAGCCAGGACAAGCGCATCAACCATATTATCAATATAGGTGGTATCAATAAAGTGCTCCTTGTCCCCG
>JAAEOI010000169.1 GCA_024244665.1 Bacteroidota bacterium
ATTGGCAGAAACATTTTTCGCGCCATTCGTCAGGATGTAGCATTTGCAGATATGCAGATTGTTGCAGTTAACGATTTAACTCAACTCGATACTCTGGCTCATCTGCTTAAATATGACTCTGTAATGGGACGTTTTGATGGTGAAGTCTCTGTTACCGATAATGGACTCCTTGTCGATGACAAAGAGGTCACCTTCACCCGTTTTAAAGATCCTGCAGATATTCCATGGAGCGATCATGGCGTAGACTATGTCCTTGAATCCACAGGATTGTTTACTCAATATGAACTGGCAGCAGCACACCTGAAGGGTAGTGTACGTCGGGTAATTATTTCCGCACCTGCCAAGGGTGATGTTAAAACTATCGTCATGGGTGTGAATGAGGATGAATACGATCCTAATAAACACCAGATTGTTTCTAACGCTTCATGTACAACTAACTGCCTGGCTCCGATAGCGAAGGTCATCATGGATAAGTTTGGAATTTCACGTGGATTGATGACCACGATCCATGCCTACACTAATGATCAGCGTCTGCTGGATTTCCCCCATTCAGACTTGAGACGAGCCAGAGCTGCTGCTCTTTCCATGATCCCTACAAAAACGGGTGCAGCTGCAGCAGTTTCTCTGGTCATTCCTGAACTGGCTGGAAAATTTGATGGTCTTGCAGTTCGAGTACCAACGGCAAATGTATCCA
>JAAEOI010000170.1 GCA_024244665.1 Bacteroidota bacterium
ATGACCCAGGGTTAGGGGAAAGCTTTCGTGATTAATGATAGCTGGTTTCCATCCAGGCATGGTGGTGTGGCACTCCAAGCAAACATTGTTAATTCCGGCCGAGAGGTGATTGGGATTGGTGGTTGCATTGTAGTCCGTCTCATGGCAAGCGAAGCAATCGGGCGACACATTGGAATAGTCTCCCGAAACGTGACATTCATTGCAATCATTGATGTTATGACCCAGGGTTAGGGGAAAGCTTTCGTGATTAATGATAGCTGGTTTCCATCCTGGCATGGTGGTGTGGCACTCCAAGCAAACATTGTCAATTCCGGCCGAGAGGTGATTGGGATTGGTGGTTGCATTGTAGTCCGTCTCATGGCACGAAAAGCAATCGTTCGACACATTGGAATAGTCTCCCGAAACGTGACATTCATTGCAATCATTGATGTTATGACCCTGGGTTAGGGGAAAATCGAAATGTTCATATATTGCTGGTTTCCATCCGGGCATGGTGGTGTGGCACTCCAAGCAAACATTGTCAATTCCGGCCGAGAGGTGATTGGGATTGGTGGTGGCATTGTAGTCCGTCTCATGGCAAGCGAAGCAATCGGGCGACACATTGGAATAGTTCCCCTCATCGTGACATTCATTGCAATCATTGATGTTATGACCCTGGGTTAGGGGAAAATCGAAATGTTCATATATTGCCGGTTTCCATCCGGGCATGGTGGTGTGGCACTCCATGCAAACATTGTCAATTCCGGCCGAGAGGTGATTGGGATTGGTGGTGGCATTGTAGTCCCTCTCATGGCATGCGAAGCAATCGGGCGACACATTGGAATAGTTCCCCTCATCGTGACATTCATTGCAATCATTGATGGTATGACCCAGGGTTAGGGGAAAATCGAAATGTTCATATATTGCCGGTTTCCATCCGGGCATGGTGGTGTGGCAGTCCATGCAAACATTGTCAATTCCGGCCGAGAGGTGATTAGGATTGGTGGTGGCATTGTAGTCCGTCACATGGCATGAAAAACACTCTGTTGAAACATTTGAATAGTTCCCCACATCGTGACATTCATTGCAATCATTTATGGCATGTCCCTGTGTAAGAGCGAAAAAGGAATGATCAAACTGTGCAGGCCTCCATCCAGGTTGGGTGGTATGGCACTCAGAACAATTGGTGCTTAGGTCTGACAACAGGTGACCTGGGTTGGTGGTTGCATTGAATTCCGTCTCATGGCACGAAAAACAATCGGTCGACACATTAGAGTAGTTCCCCACATCGTGGCATTCATTGCAATCAAATATTGCATGACCTTCCGTAAGAGGAAAGAAAGTATGATTAAACCCTGCCCCCCCCCATGTAAAGGTGCTTATGGAGTGGCAGTCTATACATTCGGTAGAAATGTTCCCCAGAACGTGATTGGGCGTATTGGCCGACTGGTAGTCTTGCATGTGACAATCTATGCATTCAACACCCAGGGGCTCAAAATGGAGCAGGGATGCCGACTGATGGCAATCCATGCAATAGGCCGTCAGGTGAGGCCCCTGAAGCGGGAAACGGGATTGACGGTGGAGATCAGTTATATTCTCAACAATCCACGATTTTGGTGTGTGACACCTGGCGCAATCCATCCCTACCGTCTGACCATGCATATCAGCATGACAACTAAAGCAGTCGGTTTCTGCATCAGTAAAAACCAGTGTAGGATGACACGAATTGCAATTGATGGAGTTATGTTGACCGACCAGTGGAAGTTTGGTGGTATTGTGGTTAAATGAATAGATCTCCCGGTCCAGGGCCCAACCTTTGGGACTGTGACAAACCTTGCAGTTTATTTCAAAATTGCTCCCGTGGGGAGAATCCTGGGTATGGCCAAACATGGCCAGAAACAGCAGCGGAATAGCTAATGACAGGACTCGCATGTAAAGCTGTTTAATTTGTAACGGGTGTAAGTCAGCTCAGAAGTAACCACGGGAATATGACACTTATTGCAGGCCACATCTATGTGTTTTCCATCTAGAGGGAATGCAGTTTGATCATGATCAAACAAACCAGCCGACCAATCAAAGCAATCATGGCATTTCAGGCAACTTGTGCCTTCCGGATCTCCGAATTGGTTTTGATGTTCATCCTTATGACAATTTGTGCAGCTGGAGCTTAACCCTGAGAATTGCTGGACCACCTCTCCGATCTTCCCTGATTTGAAATGACAGGATCGGCATGACTGACTCTTATGGGCACCCTCAAGGGTATATCCTGTTCTTGCGTGGTCAAATGAAATCTCACTCCAACTGTTGTTGCTATGACAAGAATTGCAGGCAGCCTCCGGATAGTATTTTTTATCCAGATTTGGCTCATGGGCGTCCTTATGACAATCGACACATTTTTTTCCGATCTCTCTGAAGCTCCATTTATCATTCTTTTTATGACAGGTGAAACAAGGATTGGCAAGGTGCGCTCCTGTGAGCTGAAACGGACTAGCATTGTGCCTTTCTATAGTAAAACTGGACCGGTTAAATCCAAGGGTTGAATGGCAGTCGGAGCAGTTGGGTGATTTACCCTGTACCAAGAACTGATTTTGATGGTAATCTTTGTGACAATCGATACAGCGATTGTGTCTGAGTGTTTTGGAATATCCTGATTTGTGACACTTTGCACAAGATACATTCCGGTGCTTCCCCTCCAGTGGATAATCTGTACGAGCATGATTGAAGTTCTTCATTCCTTTTACCTGGTGAAAGGAGAACACTGAATGGCACTGGGTACAATTCTGCCCAAACTTATTGATATGAACATCCTTGTGACAACTGGTACATTTATCAAATGAGAGATTTTTGAATATCTGCATTTCTTTCCCGTTATACATAGATTTTTTATGGCAAAGAATACAATCCACATTGGCATGCTTTCCCTTCAAAGGGAAACGGGCTGCTTGGTGATTAAATTTTTGAGCTGGTTGAAATGCTATAATATCGTGGCAGGAAGCGCAATCAGAAGAGAGAGTTCCCTGGTGATAATCTGTATGACAGGAGAGGCATTTCTGGTCAAGCCCCAGGTAAGTGGAAGCTTTTGATTTGACTTTAGGATCTGTAATATTCTCACTTTTATGACACTTTTTACAGTTCACCCTGGCATGTGTTTCAATCAGGTCATAACCTGTAAGGGCATGGTTAAATTGATCTGTATCAAATCGGATCATTTGAAAATTCCGACCATGGTGGTCACTATGGCATTCAGTGCATGCCTTCCCTTTCACCTTAGTGGATGAATGATATCCCCTGTTTTCTGATATTCTAATTCCAATATCCAGGTGACAATCCAGACATTTATCATTGGCCACTTTCTCTCCAAGGGTATGGCATTTGGTACAGCTCGCAAGTCCTTTCAGGTGGGCATGTGCTTCTGCAAGATCTCCCGGGGAGATTTGTCCACTAAGTTGAACCATGAATACAAAGAGTATCAAGCTAATTCCAGTGGTGAGATTATATGTCTTGCTGTGGCTATTCAATATTTCGGGTCAATTGTGTTTCAGGATGGCCTCTCCAAATTTCTTTGTGATCTGAATCCCTATCTTATCCAGAAATTGGGTGGGCAACTCTCCGCCCGCAAATATGTATATTCGATCGTTTTTCAGATTTAACTTACCCTTATCATGCCCGTTGGAAATCAAGACTTCATCCCCATTGATCATTTCCACGTTTGTATTAAATCTTACATCAATTTTGCCCTGACTCATGGCCTGGTTAATATGCTCACCATTTTTTGGTTTAATCCGTTGAAATCCTTCCTTGCGGTACGAGAGTGTCACCTTGTTATTATCCGCAAGTAGCATTGCTGCCTCAACGGCTGAATCACCACCTCCTACAACTACAATATTTTCATTTTTAATGTTTTCGGGTTCGAGTAGCCTGTAGGCCACCTTTTCCATCCCTTCGCCCGGAATGTTCAGCTTTCGGGGTGTTCCCCTGCGACCAATGGCCAATAACACATGTTTAGTTAAGTACTCCTCTCCTCCGTAGGTAATGATTTTATAGGCGTTGTTTACCATTGATATTGACTCCACTTTGGAGTTTTCCTTTATTTCGATCTCATGTTTCTTCAGCACAGTGTTCCACAGATCAAGTAACTCAGTTTTATTGGTTTCAAATAGTTTTACTTTCCCATAAAGAGGAAGGTCCATTGGTGATGTCATCACAATTTTTTTTCTGGGAAATGTAAAGACTGTTCCTCCCAGGGTATCTTGCTCAAGTGTTAAAGACTTCAATCCATGTTTTTTGGCGGCCAACGATGCGGATATTCCAGCAGGTCCGGCCCCCACCACAATGAGGTCATAGGGAGCCTTGTGAGTTTTATCAATTGATTTAACAATATGTTCCACCGCTTGTTTTCCCTGTTCTACCGCATTTTTGATCAATCCCATACCACCCAGCTCACCGGCAATGGAGATCCCTGGGACATTTGTTTCAAAATTCTGATTCACATGAGGCAACTCCACACCCCTTTTTTCAGTGCCAATATTGAGTGAAATGGCCTGAGTAGGACACGCATGAAAGCAGGCACCATGACCAATACATTGTGAGGTATTGATGGTAGTGGCCTTGCCCTCCATGATTCCGAGAATGTCTTTTTCAGGACATGCGATGATGCATGCACCGGTCATTATGCAGCTATTGGGATCCACAACAGGGTGTAAGGAGACCGGTTCATATAGGCCTTCTTTCTTTGCTGTGGCAATTTTAGCTTTAACCTTTCTAGATCCCTGCCTCAGTTTTTTCAGATAAATCAGGACTACTATCAAGCAAAGCAAGAAGACAAAACCGTACACTATGATTTTCTCATTGAATGTTTCCATGATTACAATCAATCTTAAATTAATATCTCTTGTTGTGGGGGTGGGGGTGTATTACTTCCTGTGAGAACAGGCTGCACTATGTGTTATAAGATGAAGCTTAAACGCCAAACATATACTGCATATTGTGCGTGTGGCATGGTTCAATGACAACCCGGCATTATATTTAATCTGTCTAAATAAGGTCCAAATATCTGAATAACAGTGATTTTGCTAATTAGAAAATCCAGGTATAACCAAATACAATGGATACGGCCACATGAACCATCATAATAACCAACATCA
>JAAEOI010000171.1 GCA_024244665.1 Bacteroidota bacterium
GGACAGGATAGTTTATTCCTCCCTGTCAAACAAAAAAGTGTTCCTGGAAAAGATGAAGACACAATTACGATGTCCATCGAAGCGGCCCAAAATGCCATAAGAAGGGCACAGATTGATCCCACTAAAATAAGAGCAGTGTGGGTTGGTTCAGAATCGCCTCCATACGCGGTAAAACCATCCGGAACAGTAGTTGCCGAGGTACTGGGGATAGTTCCTGAAATTGTCTCAGCTGATATGGAGTTCGCCTGTAAAGCTGGCACAGAGGCAATGCAGGCTGCCAGTGCCTTTGTAGGTAGTTCAATGGGAGATTATGCACTTGCCATCGGGATGGATACTGCGCAAGGAAGACCCGGTGATGCCCTGGAATACACAGCTGCAGCTGGCGGGGCTGCATTTATTATTGGTCCGGCTGAAGAATCCCTGGCTGTTCTTGAAGGTTCATACAGTTATGTTACAGATACCCCGGATTTCTTTAGGCGGGCCTATCAGCACTACCCAGAACATGGTAACCGTTTTACTGGCGA
>JAAEOI010000172.1 GCA_024244665.1 Bacteroidota bacterium
ATCAAAAAAGCGTAGCAAATATCCAAAAAAAAAGCGGCAAAACCAAGTTTTGCCGCTTTTCATCATTATGTTTTGAAGCCTGATACTATCTCAGGTTCGCCTGAGCTGCAGCCAGCCTTGCGATAGGCACGCGGAAAGGTGAACAACTTACGTAGTTCATTCCAACGCGGTGACAGAATTCCACTGATTCGGGATCTCCACCGTGCTCTCCACAGATACCTACTTTAAGATCTGCCTTTACAGAGCGACCTTTGGAAGTACCCATTTCCACCAGCTGACCAACACCCTCCTGGTCCAGCGTCTGGAAAGGATCGCTCTTCAACAGACCCTTTTCAATGTAGATCGGCAGGAATTTCCCGGCATCATCCCTAGAATAACCAAAGGCCATCTGGGTCAGGTCGTTGGTTCCGAATGAGAAGAATTCTGCATGTTCAGCTACCAGGTTAGCAGTCATTGCTGCCCTTGGAATCTCAATCATGGTACCTACCTGGAAGTCACACCTGGCTCCTTTTTCTGCAAATACCTTATCAGCAGTAGAACGAATGATCTCTTCCTGCATCTTGAACTCCTGCCATGTTCCGATGAGCGGAACCATGATCTCGGGACGTGCATCAACACCTTTTTGCTTCAGGTTTACAGCAGCCTCAATAATAGCCCTTGCCTGCATTTCGGTTATCTCAGGATAGGTATTACCTAAGCGGCAACCACGGTGTCCCAGCATGGGATTAAACTCGTGGAGGTCTTCAACCAGTGCCTGAATATCAGCAACGGTGATTCCCATCTCATCGGCCATTACCTTCTGATTGGCCTCATCGTGGGGAACAAACTCGTGCAGTGGCGGATCCAGCAGGCGGATGGTTACACCATATCCGGCCATGGCTTCGAGGATACCCTCGAAATCCTCACGCTGATAAGGCAGCAATTTGTCAAGTGCCTTGCGACGCTCTTCTTCTGTGGTAGCAAGGATCATCTCCCTCATCACCTTGATACGCTCTCCTTCGAAGAACATATGCTCTGTCCGGGTCAGTCCTATACCTTTGGCCCCAAAGTCACGTGCTACCTTAGCATCATGTGGCGTATCTGCATTGGTACGAACATCCATCCTGGTATGCTTCTCAGCCAGCTCTAAGATGGTACCAAAATCTCCACTCACTTCTGGATCGATGGTAGCTACCTGTCCTTCAAGGACATTTCCTGTTGAACCATTCAGTGAGATCCAGTCTCCCTCTTTGAAAGTTTTACCGGCAGCAACCATGGTGCGTGCCTTATAGCTAATCTTCACTCCACCTGCTCCGGAAACACAACATTTACCCATCCCGCGTGCGACAACAGCAGCATGGGAGGTCATTCCACCGCGAGCGGTCAGAATACCCTTGGCAATATTCATTCCTTCAAGGTCTTCGGGTGAAGTCTCAATTCTTACCAGAATGGCTTCCGGATATTTAGTTGCTTCATCAGCAAAGAACACAATCTGACCGGTGGCAGCTCCTGGTGAAGCAGGAAGTCCCTGAGCCAGTACAGTTGCACTGTCCAAAGCACTTTTTTCAAATACGGGGTGAAGTAATTCATCCAGTTTTGCGGGCTCCTGACGCAGTAGTGCTGCTTTTTCATCCAGTTTTCCTTCAGCCAGCATGTCAATTGCAATTTTTACCATGGCAGCACCGGTACGTTTTCCGTTACGGGTCTGGAGCAACCAGAGTTTGCCTTCCTGGATGGTAAATTCCAGGTCCTGCATATCTGAGAAATAATCCTCCAGCTTTTGCTGGGTATCATCCAACTCGGAATAAACCTCTGGCATAACCTCTTCCAGTGATGGAAAATCAGAAGCGCGCTCCTCTTCAGAAACCGTGGCAAGCTCGGCCCACCTCAGTGAACCCTCTTTGGTGATCTGACGGGGTGTACGTACGCCTGCAACCACATCTTCTCCCTGTGCATCGATGAGGTATTCTCCGTTGAAAATATCTTCACCTGTTCCTGCATCGCGGGTAAAGGCAACTCCGGTACCGGAAGTTTCACCCATATTACCATAAACCATGGCCTGTACATTCACAGCAGTTCCCCAGTCACCAGGAATCTGGTTCATGTTACGGTAATACTGCGCCCTTGGAGTTTCCCAGCTATCAAATACAGCCATCACTGCACCCCAGAGCTGCTCCCATGGATCGGTGGGGAAATCATGTCCTGTCTGGCTTTTTACGGCAACTTTGAATTTCTCAACCATCTCTTGCAGGTCTTCAACGGTAAGCTCGTTGTCGTTCTCCACGCCACGTGCCTCTTTCAGCTTCTCCATAATAGCTTCGAAAGGATCAATATCTTCTTTGGATTCTGGTTTCATTCCCAGAACCACATCGCCGTACATCTGTACGAAACGACGATAGCTGTCCCAGGCAAATTTCTCATTACCGGTCTTGGCAATCAGTCCTTCAACAGCATTCTCATTCATACCAAGGTTCAGTACAGTATCCATCATACCTGGCATGGACACCCTTGCACCTGAACGAACGGACATCAGGCAGGGATTCTCATTGCTCCCAAACTTGGTTCCCATGATATCTTCAATATTCTTTACAGCGGCCTCTACTTCTGCTTTGATCAGCTCAACAACTTTGTCCTGACCCAGTGAGTTATATTCAGTACAAACGTCGGTGGTAATGGTAAATCCAGGAGGAACTGGTACGCCAATCAGGTTCATCTCTGCAAGATTGGCACCTTTTCCGCCTAATAAGTTTTTCATGTCGGCTTTACCTTCGGCTTTTCTGTCACCAAAAGTATAAACGCGTTTTACATCTGACATTGGAAATTTGATTTTAGTTATTAATAATGAGTTATATATGAAATACCCTAATTTTTTAGAGACACAAAGGTACCTAAAAAAAGAATAAAACTGTTCTAAATTATGATATTTCGGGCTTGCCAATCAATGGCCGAACTGCCTGATAGCCTCCAACATGGCCAACACATTTTGCAGGGGAACATTGGCCTGGATGTTGTGTACGGTATTGAAAACAAATCCACCTCCCGGAGAGAAGATTTCGCACTCTTTTAATACGTGTGTTTTCACCTCCTCAGGGGAACCAAAAGGAAGCACTTTCTGGGTATCAATTCCCGCACCCCAGAAGGTGAGCCTTGATCCATATTTCTCCTTGAGTAGAACGGGATCCATTCCGGCCGCATTGATCTGCACGGGATTGATGATATCGAATCCCGAATCAATGAAGTGTTCCATAAATGGCTCCACCGCTCCGCAACTGTGTTTGAATGTTTTCCATTGGGTATTTTCATGGATCCAGTTGTTAATCTTCTTATAGTAGGGAGCATACAGCTCATCGTAGGTTTCCAGTGAGCAGAAGGAGGAGTCCTGGGTCCCGAAATCGGTACCGCAGATAAAGGCAACATCAATCACGTTTCCTGTTGCCTCCCAGGCCATGGCCAGGTTTTTCAGGGCAATATCGGTCTGCTTCTCAAAAACCTCATGCAGGTAATCTGTTCTCAAAAGCGTTGACATGTACCAGTCAGCCACATCCCTGATCCCCTTTGGAGCCTTTAAATTCATTCCCGGGACCAGTGCAATGTCTCCAACGGCTGTCCCCCCGAAGTTAGCGACCACTCCTATACCATTGCCGGCTACATTTTTTATGGATCCTCTCCAGTATTCGATATCTGCTTCCTTCATCAGAGAAAACTCCTCCAGGTTATCCCCTGGATTAAGATTCGCATCATCAATCAAGCCCTGCCGGTTGATTGCATCAAAGAAATATGCTGCCTTTGGCATTTTAGCACTGGGAGCTATAGAGTCGTCTCCCTGTGGAAACAGAACTGTATCACCGTTTTCATCCTTTTTTACAGTAAATGTTCCCGGCACCAGGACCTCCTGCCCCCATGAAGTGCGATACTCTTTCCAGCTATCCAACCTGTTACCAAACATATCCGATGGAGGAGAGATCCCGATCACATCCACCTCAAGGGCTTCCTGCAACTCCTTGTCAACCTCCCCCAGCATCTGGTATGGTTCTGTCACCCTTACAGGTCTTTTCTCCAGGCCATAGTATGCTCTTAATTGCTGAACCATAAGCACGTGAATACCGCTCACCGGTGTTGCACCGAAATCGACCACCATCCGGTCGGGCTGTTCATGATTCAATGTTTTTTTGAGGTTCTCTTTTGAGGTCATAGTCGCAAATATCTGATCAGTAATTTTTGGTGGATGCAATATAATCATTAAAAAAATGGTCCTTGATAACATCAATAATTCGCGGAATGTAATTGTTACTTTAAAATAATTTTCTTAAGTTTCGGATTGTTATCGCGATTCCCTGCTAACTAATTGCTTCATGCCTGGATTATGTTAAGCTATTTTCACAAAGAACCATCAGAAAGGGTCACCGGTGTAGAAAAGAAAAAACTCCGCGCCAAAAAAGGAATTATCAGGCACCTGTTTCTGAACGGTGAAAGTACGTGCAATGATATTGCCCAGCACATCAGACTCAGCCTTCCTTCTGTTCAGGCCAGCGTCAATGCGCTGGTCAATGAAGGGGTCATTGAAGACAAAGGACAGGGAAATTCTACGGGAGGAAGACGTCCTAATATATATGGTCTGCAAAAGGAGTCGTTTTTTCTACTCTGTATTGATATTGGCAGGTTTCATGTCAGGCTCTCCATTCTGGACAGCAATATGAAACTGGTTTCGGGGATTACAACACACGAGATAAAATTCCAGGATGATATCAGTTACCTGGACAGGGTTTGTGACTATGCCGTAAACCTGATTGAGAAAACAAGTATTGAGAAAAACAGTCTGGTTGGCATTGGACTGGACATGCCCGGTGTGATAGATTCGAAAAAAGGCATCAACTACAGTTATTTTTTCTCTCCCGGGGAGACTATAACCCAAAAATTTGAAAAGAGATTGAACCTTCCTGTTTTCCTGGAGAATGATGCTAATGTTCTGGCGCTGGCTGAATTTTGGTATGGACACGCCCGGGGTAAAAAGAATGCGGTTGTTTTTCTGCTCAGCTGGGGGATTGGCCTGGGCCTGATCATGAACGGGAACTTACACAACGGATCATCTGGTTTTGCCGGCGAGTTTAGCCATATCCCGGTCAAGGAAAATGGAACCCTGTGCTGGTGTAATAAACAGGGTTGTCTGGAAACGGTGGCCTCTGCAACTGCTCTGTCTTCCCTCGCAAAAGAGGGTACTAAAACCGGTAACACATCCTCCTTGTTTAAATCAATAGACAGCAATAAGGAGTATATCGAACCTCATCTGATTATTGAAGCTGCAAATCAGGGAGACCAGTTTGCTGTTAAGATTTTATCTGAAGTTGGCTTTGAACTGGGAAAGGGTATTTCTATAATCATTCAAATACTTAATCCTGAAATTATTGTGTTGGGGGGCAGGATGGCCGCAGCAGATCAATATATTATTACACCCATCAAACATGCATTGAATTCATATTGTAATCCGCTATTGACTAAGGATTTAAAGATTGAAATAACAAATCTCAAGGAAGAGGCAGCTGTACTTGGTTGTGGCATCGCAGCAATAAATGGATTATTGACAAGTAATGATTGAACCGATTGAAAATATAATATAAACAACTGAATACCAACCTAATATTCATGTATTTACTATTACTAACCTTAACCTTTACACTATGAAACAAACACTATTCTTGTTTTTTCTGTTCTTGTTTGCCGGGGGCTTGTATGCCCAGCATACAGTGACCGGGAAAATTACATCTGCTGAAGATGAAACAGGCCTGCCCGGAGCCAGTATTGTGGTCCGGGGTACATCCACGGGTACTGTTACTGACGTAGACGGACAGTACACTATTGATGCACCTGGTCCGGATGCAGTACTTGTTTTCTCTTTTATCGGATTTCAATCCGAAGAAACTAATATTAATGGAAGAACAACCCTTAATATAGTCCTGACAGCCAGTGCCGAGGCATTGGATGAGGTTGTGGTTACTGCCCTGGGTTTAACCAAGGAGAAGAAAGCACTTGGCTACGCAGTTACCGAGGTTTCAGGCGCTGATCTCAACCAGGTAAAAGAATCCAACCTGATCAATCAACTCTCGGGTCGGGTTGCCGGTGTGGTAATCACTCAATCGACTGCCGGTCCTGGAAGTGGTTCCCGTGTAGTAATTCGTGGGAACAACTCCCTTACCGGAAATAACCAGCCGCTTTATGTTGTGGATGGTATTCCTGTTAACAACAACGGATATGGCTCTGCTGCCGGAGACGGGACCGCCAATTACAAAAGGAATGACTTTGGAACGGGTATCTCGGACATAAATCCGGATGATGTGGAGTCGATCTCTGTCCTGAAAGGTCCTAATGCCGCTGCACTTTATGGATCACGGGCTGCAAACGGGGTCATCCTGATCACCACCAAACAGGGATCCGGCACTCAGGGATTGGGAGTATCACTAAGCTCCAACCTCACCTTTGAAACTCCGATGCTCCTGCCAGAATACCAGAATGACTACGGACAGGGTAAAGACGGAAATATTCCGGCTGACTATAATGAGTTTTCAACCAATACCGGAGGATCCTGGGGCCCAATGATGGACGGATCTTCTCAGTATTATTTTACTGCAGAAAATGATCTGCGTCCGTACAGCGCTCAACCGGACAATGTGAAGGATTTCTTCAGGACCGGTTCCAACTTTGTGAATACCCTGGCTCTGGATTATGGAGGAGAGGATGTATCCGCCAGGCTCTCCTATACAAATACCAATACAAACTCCATACTCCCCTACTCAGATCTTCAAAGGCACAATTTCAACATAAGGACGGTGGCAAAACTATCCGACAAGCTATCGATTGACGCAAGGGCCACCTATTTCAAACAGGATGCCAACCAGAGACCGTCTCAGGGTACCGAGGGAATCATGGCCTATGTGTATGACATGCCAAGGAACATTGATTTAGTGGACCTTGAAGATTATCAGAATGATGACTATTCTGTAAAGACCTACCAGAGAGGAAGTACCGGAAATCCCTACTGGATCCTGCAACATGATGTAAATTCGGACAGGCGCAACCGGTTCCTTGGATTTGCCAAAGTAAATTATGAGTTTACAGACTATCTGAAAGCATTTGTCCGCGTGGGAACGGACCGCCTTACGCAGAACATTGAATCCATTTCTCAGTACGGTCACTGGTTCTATCCCACAGGAAGGTTCAACTTCAAAACAGAAACAACCGCGGAGACCAATGCCGATTTTATTTTGATGTTTGACAAAGATTTCGGAGACCTGAGGCTGACCATCAATGCCGGCGGGAACCTTATGTATCGCGAACATGAGCACACCAATATATCAGGAGAAGATTTTAAGATCCCGACCAAGCCAATTGTGAGCGGTGCCAACATCATCAATACTCCAACATTCCTGAGCCCAAAACAAAAACAGGTCCAATCGTTGTATGGTTCTGCATCACTGGCATTCAAACATATGATCTACCTGGATCTGACCGGAAGAAACGACTGGTCATCCACCCTTCCTGAAGATGAATGGTCCTATTTCTATCCTTCAGCCAGCTTATCGCTCCTTGTGAATGAGATTATAGGGCTGAACAGTACAGTCCTGAATTTCTCAAAGGTGAGGTTTAGCTGGGCACAGGTAGGTAATGATACCAATCCTTACTTGCTTGACAATTCGTTCGATTTACGAGGATCCAGCGGAAGTTACCTGGGGCTGACAATCCTCACCAGGCCAAGCATATTTTACGAACCTATCAGGCCGGAACAATCCTCCTCCCTTGAAGGAGGAATTGAGTTGAGCATGTTTAATAACCGGTTATATGCTGATCTCTCTATCTATAAAATCAATTCAACCGACCTGATTATGAAGATCCCCGTTCCGGCTGCCACCGGGTATTCGCAATTCCATACCAACGTTGGAGAGTTAACCAACTCGGGATTTGAGATGCTGATCGGAGGTTATCCGGTGAAATCCGGGTCTTTCACCTGGGACGTTTCTCTGAATATGGCCAAGAATACCAACGAACTGGTTGAGCTGATCGACGATCTGGAGACATTTACATTCAGTTCTACCAACGCCGGGGATGTCTATGTGCAGGCCACTGTCGGAGGTGGATACGGTGAAATCTGGGGTTATGAGGAGAAAACAACTCCGAATGGAGACATTGTTGTTGATGCCACCGGTCGGCCACAGGCCTCCGACGAGATGGTCCTGCTGGGTAATTATCAACCCGACTGGTCAGGGGGCTTATTCAATAAATGGTCCTACAAGGGACTCACCATAGGAGCTCTGATCGATTTTCGCATAGGCGGAGAGGTCTATTCCGGAACCGATGCTCAATTGGATAATAGTGGGGTATCTACCCGGTCACTGGAATACAGGGATGGTATCACCGTCGATGGAATGGTAAATACAGGAACCCCGGAAGAGCCGGTCTATGAGTCCAACACGCTTCAGATTACCGGACAGGATTACTGGGGTGCCATGGCTGACATCTCTTCAAATTATATCTACTCCCAGACAAATATCCGGCTCAGGGAACTGACCCTGGTCTACTCACTGCCACGCAGTGTACTGGGGGACTCATTCTTTAAAAGAGTCTCTATTGGTCTGGTAGGTCGAAATCTCTTCTTCATCTATAAGGATATCGAGAATTTCGATCCGGAATCCAGCTACAGTACCAGCAATTTTGCCCAGGGCATGTTGTGGTACAATCTGCCGACTACGAGAAGCCTAGGATTTAATTTGAATGTTACTTTTTAAATCTTTAAATCAGAATCATTATGAAACGCTATAGATTATTATTTTTAATACTAATTGCACTCGGAATGGCTTCCTGTACGGATGATTTCCTGGAGATCAACAAAGATCCCAATGCCATCATCAAGGAGGAGGCGAGTGCACGATACTTCATTACCGATCCTCAGTACCAGCTCTATGCTCCCGATCGGTATCCTTATTGGAGGGCCCATTTGATCCATACCGACAGGTATGCGGGATATTTCACCTTTGGATTCAACGGAAGTTGGTGGGACGGTGAACTTGGCTACTCCTATCACTCGGGTTATACCGATGCCGCATGGGGATGGATGAGCGGTTATTTCGGAAGAATTGACAACTTCCTTAAACTCACAGAAGCGGGAGGGGATTTCGAAAATGAACTCATGCATGCCACCGGAAGGATCATCAAGGGAATGTACTACCAGATGTATACAGATATATTCGGTGAAATCCCCTATTCAGAAGCCGGTATTGAGGGCATCGTCACCCCGGCCTATGATGAACAGAAAACCATCTACCAGGGTATTATTGCCGAGCTGGATGCAGCCATGGCCACCATAGGTGACAATACTGTGACAGGTGAAGGCATCGATGACCTGGGTGAAAATGACCTCTATTTTGGAGGTGATCTGACCAAATGGAAGAAACTTGCCAACTCCCTGAAACTTAGAATTGGGTTGAGAGCTCTTGGTGCCGAAGGAGCAGGTTTTGCCGAAGTAGCAGTTACTGAAGCATTGGCTGCAGGACTCTTCCTGGAGGATGGTGAGGATTGCGTGATGATAAAGGATGATGTCATCTCCCAGTGGAGCGCCAGCGCATATGGAGATATCTGGCATAACTTCGGTGGCAACGGATCGAAATGGAACTTAGGTCAGCCCCTGGTGGATAACCTGCGCAATAACAATGATCCAAGGCTTGAGATGTATGCCCTTCCTGCTAAAGGCGGAATAGTTGAACTGGTGAAGCCCGCAGAAGATCCGGGAAGAAGCCAGTTTGACAAGCAGGTGGCCTTTGTAAAACAGACGCTGACAGATGCGGGGGTCCTTTTCACCGAAACCACGGAAGCTGATACCTTGACCATCGATATGCCCGAGAATATGCATTTTGTGGGCCAACCGGTCAGAATGGGCGGAGATATCTACTCCTATATCCGCAATGAATTTTTCAGTGATCCGGTACCGGAAGTCGTTGCAGCAAAAAATTCAGGAACCAACATGTGGGATGAAATAATCATGACTGCAGCAGAGGTATACTTCCTGAGAGCAGAAGCCTCACTGAATGGTTTCGGTGGTACTGCCCAGGAGCTGTACGAGGCTGGTATTGCAAATGCCATGACGCTCTGGGATGTGTCCGATGCAGATATTGAGACCTTCATTGCCACAGAAGATATGGCGATGTTGAACGGTACACCTGAGCAAAACAGGGAAAAAGTGTCCATACAGCGCTGGCTGGCATGTTATACAGATGGATTTGAAGGATGGGCCATTGCAAGGAAATCGGGGTACCCGTCAGGATTAACGGTCACCCTGACCGATCCTGAAATCCATGGACTGGGCACCATTAACGGGGTCTATCCTGAGAGACTGAGATTTGGAAGTGGTGTTCAAACTCAGGACCCGACCAACTATAACATTGTGATCGGACGGCAGGGACCTGACCGTCAGGATACAAAACTCTGGTGGGCTAAATAGCAAGCACCCACTTATAAGTTTTAGGTAATAGTGAAGAGGCTGTCTCAAAAGAGGCAGCCTCTTACTTTTGCACCAAACCTGAAACCATAAAGAACTTTGACTCAAAAGGCATGATGGTGGGTGAACCAGACTGTTTTGCATGTCCCAGTACATCAGTCTCAGTGATCCGCAGATTTGTGCCTTCCGAATTCTTCAGGTTGAATGATACCTCTTCACCTTCAATCTCTCTGATATGCAGCAGAACAGTTCCTTTCTCAGTGCCTGGTTTGGCACTGATGAGGAGAATATTCTCCGGCCAGCTCTGTATAACCGAGCCACTCCAGTTCTTATCTCCTTTGCCACCCCCCGGAAGAATGCGGGTCATGAAAGGCACCCTGATACTCCACCCGAAACGGTCTGAAAAATTGTCAGGATGATCATTGCCGGAGGTCATGCTGTACGACCATGAATGTGTCCCGGTTTGATAAGCATTAAAATTCGTGGTCCAGTAGTTATTCATGGGCCAGGAAAAAATATGAGTATCCCCGGGTAAAGCTCCTGCCTCGTAGCGACCCGTATTAATCCCTCCAAATTGCATCAATGGCATTTCGGGGCTTACCAGCACCAGTTGGGACAGGTCATTGCGAAGGGCAGCATAGTTTTGTACTGTATTCCAATCATTGGCCGATCCGGGGATCTGGTCCCTCCCCGCCTCTATGGTTCCACCCTGTACATCGAAATAGAGACTTCCCTTGTCCAGGGTAAAAGGAAAAGCAATATAGATCCCTTCGGGTTCAATTACAGGCTTCTTCACAATTGAATAGACCATGTCAACTCTTTTGGCAGGTTTGAAGAGCCTGATTTCAAGGTCCAGCTCATGGCCCCGAATGGAGGCCTCTGTGAGACCTTTTAAACACACAGAAGTCCACAAAGGTCCGTTAGTCCCAGGCTCAAGCCATGCGGAATCAAGGGAGGTGCGTTCATAGTCATCCAGGCGGAATTGTTCCATTTGATGCCGGTTGCCCAGCCTTTCATAAATAAACTGGCCCATATCCCACTCCGATTCCTGGTCGATCAGCTCCATCCCCATCTCTTTGTCCCACAGCGAGGCTATTGCACCCTCCTGATCATTGATCTCCAGGCGGTACCACCTGTTTTCAATATCCGGCGAAGCCGGCAACTCTTCTGTTGCCGGTTCCCCGATGGATCTTATGCGAAACTTCTTATAACCAAAAGCCGGAATATCCTCAACCCAGACAAACCACCAGGATCCGCCACCAATGTGAGAATCTGCCTGTGCCGGGAATAGCTCACCACTCTCATCCTCAAGGACAAATGAGTGGTTTTTCTGCACAATCTGGTGGTCAATAAACAGCCTGAGCAATCCACTCCGCTCCCAGTTCAATGTATTGTATACAACCAGGCTGGGATCAGCCTCATTCGATATCCGGTTCTGCAGCAATCCCAGGGCCTCTTCGCGGATCATTCCCGAGCGCCTGAGTGCCTCCCATGCATATGATTCTTTCATGGATCGTTGCTCCATGCTCTCCTTGTGATACGGCTCCCTCACGCTCCCGTGATAACCAACGGTATGTTCAGTATAAAACAGCAAAGCCTGGTTCACCAATCCAATTCTTTCATCAATGTTTTCCGGCAATGGGTTGCCCATGGCTGCCGCCATGGCAAGTCCACCAGTATTGGCAATGAGATCGGACTGTGCTTTCCGAACCGTGGCCACCTCCCTTGCCGATGCCCCGAATCCATCGGTCCACCAGTCGGGCCATGCCCCCCGGTAGACCGGAAATTCAGCAGCATACCGGGTTTCCATCTCTTCAAAGAAATCTGCCGTATTGGCCGTCCTGATTTTTGGCCAGTCATACAAGGCATTCCACCTCCTGATCATGTCACACGCAGCAGTGGAAGGAGGAGAGTTGTCGGTCCTGTACCCTGAGAACTGAATAGATATGTGATCATAAGGGTACCCTTTGGCTTCCAGGTCAGTGAGGTAATTGAGCATGTTCATTTCGAACCGGGCCAGATCGCCCGTTTCCAATTCAAGTCGATTGCCTGTCATATAATGTTCGGCCCTGAAGGTGAGCATGCGTTTGCCTGAGGGCGATTCCCACCAGAAGAGGGTTGGTTTGTCAAAACAGATCAGGGCGCGGTGACCATGGGTACCCATATTCAGATATCTGACTCCCAGATCCTGGTAAAAGTCGTTGAGGCACCAGGCGATCCCGTTGATATCATTCTGCATGGCCACCCTTACCGGAAAATCCAGCTCCTTTAATCTCTCCATCGGAGCCAATGAAGCAGCAAGGCTCTGTTCATCCGGTAATTCATCAAAATTCAGATACATCCCCGTTAATTCGATCCTGCCCTCCCTGATCCTCTGTGCAAATCTTTCAACCTGAGATTTCGGCCTGCTCTTCAGGTATTCATTAACGGCCCATGTTGTTTCACAGGTCCACCGGAACCTGGACGCTTCAGGATAATCATCTGTTTGATCACAATAATCAAGGGCGTAGTCAATAAACCGCATATGTTCTGCAAGAATATCTGTTTGTGATCTTGTATAACCAATATCGGTGTGTGAATGCTGCACGAAATTAACACGCCATTTTTTCACCGGTTCCTGCACAAAATCAAGCTCCTTCCTGAAGCTGTCCGCCTCTATCCTTAATTGGTGCTCTTCAGGCTTTTCCACCTCCGGAATCCCAAACACCAGGTGATTATAGCCAAATCCTACACTCCTGCTGCCCAATGCTTTATCATCTAAATATATGGTTGCGACAGCAGGCTCTCCCAGATACACCAAACCACAACCCACCTGTTGCATCCTGCTTCCATGTTCCACCTTAAGGGCCGGATATGCAGCAATTTTCAATCCGGGCAGCACCTCCATCCTGAAGGTCATATACCAGGAACTGAGTTGATGGTTCGCTCCAATCACTTTAATTCTGATATGCTTCCTTTTCTTCAGCGTATGAGTGGGTATCCTCAGGAACATGAATCCGAAATGGTCACCATGCATGTCGGTAAGGTCACTGTGGAAATGCAGTTCACTTCCATTGGCATGGCTCATCTCCCAGTTTTCCTTTCCATCCAGGCTAAATGAAAACATCTGCTGATCATCAACCAGTAGATTCATCATTGCTTTTCCCGGGCTCGATCCAAGACCGGAAAGCCACACGAATGAAACATATTTTTCTTTGATTTTCCCGGGGATCTCTGATGATTCCCACTCCATGGTATGAAATCCGTCAGTAGCCCTTACAATCAGGCTCTGTGTGACATCAGGTACCGAGGAATGATATTCATAATCATCTCCAGATATCTTCCTGCCAAAACCATTGACCAGATAATCATCGGCCGAAATAACAGGTTGGCATGTAGCGTTAAAGGCAAAGATCGCGCTTAGAGTGAATACTCCAAAAAGCAATTGTCTGAATCTGCTCATATCGTTTTGTATTTTAGTCCAGGTCGATCTGGTTCTGTCATAATTCACCTCATACAAATATATCCAATATCCGCCTAAATCCCCTTGTCTGTGGAGGCGAAAGGAGTTGAACCCTCCGTGTGCAACGTTCCTGTTCCCGTATTCCCTGTATTCCCGGGGGAACTTGTTACTTATTTCAGTGATGAAGAGGAAAAAGCACTGTTCCAAAGAACCATCAACAGGCTGGAATCCAACGGGAACAATGATGCCATGATCCTATGCACCGCCCGTGCTCGCCTGAGTATGGCCGACACCTATGAATATGTGGTGAATTCCTTCAGGCAAAGGCAACGTCCAAGCGGGATACTCACACTGAATGTCCTGGCAGCAGGTTTAATCCCTATGGGCATTACGCTGAACAGTTTGCAGCTTCAGAGGTGGTCTCAGAATTGCTTCTGCAATCGGTGGAGAATACTATCAGGGTATTCCCTGCCTGGCCGGCATCAAAAGATGCCCGGTTTGTGGACCTGAGGGCCAAAGGCGGATTCCTTGTCTCATCTGAGCTCACGGATGGATCCGTTCCCTCGGTAAAAATAGAGAGTACCGCGGTGGTGATCTTCAATTGCTGAGCCCATGGAAAGCCTTAAAGGTCCAGATCACAAAAGATGATGGTGACCCTCACGTGGTTACTCCTGACATTCATGATATCATCAGGCTTAAAACGGGTGCAGGTGAATCAATCACTTAATCTCCAATTTAAATAGCGAGGTCTTTCAGGGATTTGGTTTTTGGCATTCTGAAAATAACCTATATTTACTTTATGGCAACAAGAGATTATCAGGGTAGAAAATTCGAAATGGAAGCGATAGTTGGTACTGTTGATTCACTTACCATTGAAGAGCCTTTACAAATCAATATCAACGGAAAACCATTTACAGTAACAATGCGAACTCCACAGGATGATGTTGATCTTGTGCGTGGACTGCTTCATTCGGAAGGGATCGTAACTGATGTGAATTTTCGACTGCAAATAAGACCAAAAAAAAGAAGAGGGAACGATATCATGACGGATGTTGATCTGTCCATTCCGGAAGAAAAGCTGGGTACCGGGTATTCCAACTGCAGGAGTCTGTTATCAGTGTCGTCGTGTGGTATTTGTGGTCGAACTGAATTGGAAGATCTTTCACCCATTGGAATGATGATTGACGATGATGGAAAAATGGAGGTTCCTATGCTTCATGAAATGTTTCGAAAGATGAATGATAAACAGACCGCATTTCGCCGATCCGGAGGAACCCATGCTGCAGCTGCTTTTGCAAATCAGGGAAAGATGCTTTGCTCAATGGAAGATACGGGCAGACATAATGCTGTGGACAAAGTGATAGGCAGTTTAATACGGTCTGAAAAGCTTCATGCGGCGTTTTGTATGATAGTTAGCGGACGTGTTTCCTACGAAATTGTTATCAAATGTTTTAAAGCCGGTATTCCATTTTTGGCGGCCATATCTGCACCATCTTCATTGGCAGTTGATTATGCCAAAGAGCTTGGAATAACACTATTTGCATTTTGTCGTGAAGAAAGAGTTACGTGCTTTTCGCATCCCAGACGTGCAATATTCTCCAGTCAGTATGCTAAAGTAAAATAACCATATTATGTCCAGGAATTTAAGTGAATTGTCAGCGCGAAAGGGTTTGGAGGAAAATCTTTTTGACAAACTGGGAAATCTATCCCAGCCTTCAGGAACACCCGGTATCGATGAATTAGATCGTCTGGCAGATGAATTCCTTGTTGGAAAAGCAAACACCTATGGTACGGCTACTTTTTATGATTTTTTAAAACCTGAAAATAGGGGTAAAAAAGTATATGTATGTAATGGAACGGCCTGTGTTTGCGCTGGAACGCAGGACAATGTAATTCAAGAACTAGGAGATCATTTTAAGGACCATGAAATTGGCCGGATGACCTGCCTTGGAAGGTGCCACGAAAACAGTGCTTTTCAATACAATAGGAACAACTATTCAGGCCACGCAGTCGAAGAACTTGGTGAAATAATCAATAATAAGAAGAAACTGAATTCTGACATATATTCTGTTCAATCCCATGGAAAGGAGATTCTAACCAAACCATTTTCAGATACTGACCGGTTTTATGCACCATTCCGAAGAGCCCTGAAAAAGGATTCCTCCCTCGTTCTTGACGAAATAAAGAATTCAAATATGAGAGGACGCGGAGGTGCCGGCTTCCCAACTGGTTTAAAGCTAGAGCTTTGTCGCAATGCGGAAAGTGATACAAAATTCATTATCTGTAACGCTGACGAAGGTGATCCGGGAGCGTATTCTGATCGCTATTTGTTGGAACAAAGACCGCATTCAGTGTTATTTGGGATGCTAATCTCAGGATTTGTCACACATGCAAACCACGGTATTTTATACATCATGGCGGAATACCCCGAATCGGCCATGGTTATCCAGAAGGCTATTGACGAACTCCGCAAAAAAGGCCTGCTTGGTGAGAACATCGATGGATCAGGATTCAGTTTTTATATAAAGATTATCCAAGCTCAGGGTTCCTATTTGTGTGGGGAAGAGACCGCTTTGATCAACTCCATTGAAGGACAACGTCCCGAAGTTCGAGTCCGCCCCCCCTACCCTGTTCAAGAGGGATTATTTAATAAACCCACCATTGTGATAAATGTTGAATCACTTTCAGTGCTGCACCATATTGTGGAGCATGGAGGGGAAGCGTGGAAAGCCATTGGAACGGACCGGTCATCGGGGACAAAGCTAGTTTGTCTGGATAGCCTATTTAACCATCCGGGGGTCTGTGAAGTGGAAATGGGGACACCCCTGTCAGTCATCATTAACGATCTGGGAGGTGGATTTAATACCCGGGTAAAAGCGTTGCAGATCGGGGGGCCTCTGGGTGGATTGGTGCCCGTTTCAAAGTTTAATGATCTCACCCTGGACTTTGAATCATTTTCAAAAAACGGGTTTATTCTCGGGCATGCCTCAATCGTTTGTGTACCCGAAGAATTTCCAATGATGAACTTCATCGAACACCTGTTCCATTTTGCTGCTGATGAGAGTTGTGGAAAATGTTTCCCGTGCAGACTGGGAACCAAAAGGGGACATGAATTACTTAAAACGTCATTAAGCTCTGATTATAAGATAAACAGGACGCTATTTAGCGATCTACTGAACACACTTGAAAAAGGATCCCTCTGTGCTCATGGCGGAGGTTTGCCCTTACCGGTAAAAAATGCCATGGAATATTTTAAATCAGAAATGGATCCCTACTTCACATAGAAAATGTCAGATCATGAATATTGCGTACATAGATAATCAACCCTTTGAAATAAATGAAGGTGAAACCATACTCTCATTTATCAGGAGGAACAGGGGAGCAAATGTAGTGCCCACCTTATGTGATTCACCGGATCTTGATCCATTTGGTTCATGCAGGGTATGTAGTGTGGAAGTGGCTAAGGAAGAAAACGGATCCTTAAAAACAGTAGCTTCATGTCATATTCCGGTTTCCGGTGGGCAATACATTTACCCAAATACCTCCTCCATAATAGCACTGCGCAGGAACATTATTGAACTTGTTCTGACCGATCATCCGCTGACCTGTTTAACCTGTGAGGTAAATGGAAATTGTGAACTTCAGAAGGTAGCTGCACATGTGGGCATCAGGGAGGTCAGGTATCCGGAAGGTGAGAACCACCTTGAGAAAAAATCAGATACCAGTCATCCCTACATGATCTCCGATATATCGCAATGTATTAATTGTTTTCGTTGCATCAGGGTGTGTGATGAAGTACAGGGGGAATTTATATTAAGTATGGCAGGTAGAGGATTTGACGCACACATAGTAAAGGGACATGATCAGACTTTTCTTGAGTCGGATTGTGTAAGTTGTGGTGCCTGTGCCCAGACCTGCCCCACCTCAGCGATCTCCGATGTGTTTCAGTCCAAAGCGATGGTGGCTACCGAAAAAACAAGAACGATCTGTACCTATTGCGGAGTGGGTTGTAACCTTGAAGTCGCCACCCATAATGGTGAAGTTTTGAGTATTCAGGCGCCCTATGATGCCGAGGTCAATCAGGGTCACGCGTGCATTAAGGGCAGATATGCATTTAAATTCTACAATCATCCCGACAGGTTAGATTCACCAATGATCAGACGAAATGGTGGATTTGAAAAGGTGAGTTGGGATGAAGCATATGCGTACATCGCGGCAAAACTCACTACATACAAAGAAGAGTACGGGCCCGATTCAATTGCCGGAATATCATCGTCCAGATGTACCAATGAGGAGAACTATCTCATGCAGAAGTTTATCCGTGCAGTTATCGGTACCAATAACATTGATGGATGTGCCAGGGTTTGCCATTCTCCTACAGCCCTGGGGATGCAGGCTGCATTTGGCACCGGCGCGGCAACCAATTCAATCGACGATATTAAGGACACCAATTGTATTTTAGTTATTGGCGCAAACCCTACCACGGCCCATCCGGTTACAGGCGCAAAATTAAAGCAATTTGCCATGAAATCGGGTCATGTATCCATAGTGATAGATCCCAGGCGTACTGAATTGGCCAGGTATGCAACTTATCATCTTGCACTCAGGCCCGGAACCAATGTGGCCGTGCTAAATATGATGTTCTTTTATATCATTTCAGAAGGTTTGGAAGATCAAGAATTCATTAAAAAAAGAACAGAAGGATATGATGCGTTCCGGAAAGAGATACTAAATATAGATCTGGACAGGATGGAGGAGGTAACAGGTGTGGATCGCCATCTTGTGAGGGATGCAGCCCTGGCTTATGCGTCTGCGCCCAATGCTATGTCCTTCCACGGACTGGGAGTCACTGAACATTCCCAGGGCACATTTACAGTGATACAAATAGCCGACCTTGCTCTTCTCACAGGAAACATCGGGAGAAGAGGAGTAGGTGTGAATCCTCTGCGTGGACAGAATAATGTTCAGGGAGGAGCCGACATGGGAGTTCAACCCCATCAGGGTGCAGGGTATCTGGATATTACTGATGATAAAATAAACATGAAATATTCCGGGTTTTACGGCGTTGAAGTTCCAAAAAGCATTGGATTCAAGATTCCCGAAATGTTTGATGCAGCGCTGGAAGGAGAATTAAAAGCCATCTGGATTGTTGGAGAAGATATGGTGCAAACAGATCCAAATTCCCAGAAGGTGATCAAAGCAATGAAAGCCATCGATCTGGTTATAGTGCAGGAGTTGTTTTTTTCTGAAACAACAAAATATGCCGATGTGATATTGCCAGGAGCTTCGTTTCTCGAAAAAAGTGGGACATTTACTAATGGAGAACGCCGCGTTCAGGCTGTTCGTCAAGTTGTTAAGCCCATCAAGGGCTCTAGGGCCGATGGCCAGATCATTGTGGATATTATGAATATTATGGGGTATGACCAGCCCGACTACACAGCCGAAGGTGTATTAAGTGAAATCTCTCAGATCGTACCATTTTTTGCAGGCATCACCTGGGAGAATTTGGGCAAAAATGGCAAACAGTGGCCTGTAGCGAAAGATGGGACCGATACACAAATCCTTCATCAGACCGAATTCAAAAGAGGTTTGGGATATTTCGAATTTCATAAATGGCAGGAAAGTGAGGAAATTCTCTCCCATGGAAAAGAATATCCCTTTATATTAACCACAAATAGAGAGCTTGAACACTATAATTGCGGTGGAATGACCAGAAGAACCAGCAATCAACTTCTGCTTCCGGATGATGTGATAATGATCAATCCGAAAGATGCCGTAGAAATCAGGATAGAAGACGGTGAATATCTGTGCGTCGAATCACCCAGAGGGAAGATAGATATCAGAGTCCATGTTACCAAAAAGGTAAACAAAGGTGTATTAAGTACAACGTTTCATTACCCCGAAATCATGGTGAACAATCTCACATCTGATGTTCATGACTCAGAGGCAAAGTGTCCCGAATATAAGGTAGTTGCCGTACGTATCCGCAAAACCAAAGGAAAGTTTAAGCAGATGGCGAAACAGAACATCTGATCGAAATGGATTATTCGAAAGACTAAAATGATTTTATCCTCTCGAAAAAGCTTATTCCATCTCAGATAATCTGTACCTTTTTATACTTCGTACTGCTTATTTCTTTGCTTTCTTCATGCAAAAATAGCCCACAAAAAGGAAATGATGACCTAATGGTCATCCAACGGAGCGTGCTTCAACTTCCCCCTCTTAAAGGTGACAGCCATAAACATCTACTTTTTCCAGGGGATTCAGTTGATACATAGCAGGAAGCATATTTACTCTATTTTGATTTTGAAGGCCGGAATGATAATTGGGCAAGGAATGCTTTTTACCGCATATCAGGCAGTCAGTTGTATCCGGGAAAAATAGCCAACCTGACTCTGCCTTTTATAGCAACAGGGTTGTCTTATAAGGATCAACCCGGACTCGCTCTTGAGATCCAGATCTATTTAAAAAAACCGGGACGTCATACGGATGATATTTATGATGATGCGGATAAATCCATCACCCTATCGGTTCCTCCGGGGAGTCACCCCTGGAAAACAATAAATAAAAGCTTTGTAGTACCCATGGATGTTGCATGTTTACTCCTCCGGTTGGGTGGATCGGGTTTTGCGGGTTCATGCCGGTTTGGCACTCCTCAGTTAGATCAGGAGGGGATTGGAATTCCTGTCACACCATTCAAATCGTACAACACAGAATCAGAGAACTGGATCGGTGAGAACCTCTCGACAAAGGAGTGGCCGGCATTTAAGTTCAGTCTCAACGGGAATTATTTTTATTCGGACAGGATTTTTGACCGGGCCTCTGAGATTGCTGAGTTTGTAATCCCGCTCCCCGATTCGGTTGTTGGAAACCAGAACCTTACAATCGAGTTGCTGAATAGTTTTCCTGCTTCCTATCCATATGCAATTCACAGACTGGAACTTTTGGAGAGCAGTGCCAGGGATTTCGAAATAGTTTCGAACCCGGATTATGTATTTGAAAGGAGAGATTTTTCCCTGCTTGTCAAAACGAATAAACCGGATGTGGAACTGCAATGCTCAGGAAGTGGTGGTGTTCATCCGCTGCTGGACAAAATAGACATTTCAGAGCCGGGCCTGCAAGCCATAAAATTTCGACCTGCTACAACTATTTTATCCCGGAAACACTTTCTTAACTACGTGCAAAATGGAGGAACGTTACTTTTAGGAAAACCACACCTCAACACTGAACTGATGGAAGATATTATCCGGGACAACCAAATAGCCGAGGGGATCATGAGAATTATTTCACCAGCCCTAGAGAAAAAACGAGCTGCATGACATACCAGTACGGCTGTAATGCGCTGTATACTTGATATATAACATGCTTATCAAGACCGGAATCAAAAATACAACAAATTGAATAACAATAGATTAAGAACTAGGAAACTTCAGTAAATCATTCCTTTTTTTCAAAGAAGTTTCAATTCATTTCCAATATTTTTATTTCGCATTCCAGTCCGGGAACTCACCCTCTATGTACCTGAACGATTTGAAGGCACATGTGAAAATTATATCTTGCATGAAAATACGATCGTAGTTATGACTTCAAGGGAAAGGGTTATACAGAGCATCTCACATAAGCAGACTGACAGGATTCCGATAGACCTTGGCGCCTCAACAGTAACAGGGCTTTCAGCCATGGCTTACAACAAGCTGAAAGATCATCTCGGGATTGACAAACCCACCCGGGTATTTGATGTGGTGCAGCAGCTGGCAAATGTGGATGATTCGATTATTGAATCATTCGGGGTTGATACCATTGATCTGAACACCATATTCATGGATGATCTGGGTTGGTACCCGGTGATCCTTGGGGATGGTTCCGGGGGCTTTTTCCCTGACTGGTTCAGACCGGAGAAAGCCGAAGACGGCTCCTTTTATCTCCGGGATCACAAGGGAGATGTGATGTCAAGGATGGCCAGTGGCGGAGCTTGTTTTGACCAGGCCCTGTTTCCCTGGGAGAATGGCTACCCTGCCGATTTCAGTGAAATCGGCGAGGCTTTCAGGTCCATTAACTGGACGGCCCACTCCCATACCAAATACATCAATATTGATGACCTGGAGTTGAGGGAGAGAACACTGAGGCTACGTGAATCGACCGATAAAGCCATTGTGATGTCGGGTGGAGCCAAGCTGCTGGAGCTGGGTTTCTTTCTCAGAAGGATGGATAACATGCTGATGGATCTGCTGGCCGATCATGAAAATCTCTCCAGGCTGCTTGACAAACTGATGGAGATGCACCTGGCAGGTCTTGAAAAGAAGATCGGGGCTGTGGGCGACCTTGTGGATGTGATCCGGTTCGGGGATGATCTGGGAATGACCACCGGTCCGTTCATGGATCTGGATGTGTTCAGGAAATTCTTTAAACCCCGATACAGGGAGTTGTGTGATTATGTGAAGCAGAACAGCGATATGAAGATTTTTCTTCATGCATGCGGCAGCATCAGGCAGTATATTCCCGATCTGATAGACGTCGGATTTGACATTCTCAATCCAGTTCAGACCAACTGTTATGGCATGGATGCCGGAGGCCTGAAAAGAGATTTTGGCAGTGAAATCACCTTCTGGGGTGGCGGTATTGATACGAGCTCTGTATTGCCTGCGGGAACCACCGATGAGGTGCGCAGGGATGTACTGGAACGATGCAGTATCCTTTCGAAGGGAGGAGGGTTTATCTTTGCCCCCATTCACAACATACTGCCTGAGGTTCCCCCGGAGAATATTATTGCAGCCTACAATGCCGTCAATGAATTCAACGGAGGGTAAGTGCGGCAAGTTTCAGGGCTACCTGTAATTCACCCAGATAAACCTTGGATGATAAATGCTGGCATCCTTCTGAATATCTTCCCAGAAGTTGAAGGTAATAGTGTTGTAAGAGACGAGCAGTTTACCTGGTTTTGACAGATGGTAATGTGCCTTGGCGTTGTACGGGAAGAGACCTTTCTCCGCATACTCGGGACAGGTATAGACCTCGTGGATTTCCCCGAAAGGGCCCACCGGGCTGCTCCCAACCCTGATCCCGATCTTTTCCGATAAACCCATCACTGTAAAGGTCAGCAAATACCTGCCATCGCCCGTGGGAGTTACACTGAGTTCGTTGGAAACATGCTCCACAATGGGAGCTACCTCCTCTTTGTTTGTCACCCAGGATTCCCCGTTCCAGAAGGTCCACTTATCAAATTTCTCAATCTTCCCGGGCCGCACCCTTGCAGCGATCAATGATTTTTTTTCCTCCGTAACACCATAGATATAGACATAGCCATCCGGATCTGGAGCTTTGGCTTTTTTTGTATTCACAAAAACTCCGCTGCCAAAATATACCCTTCCACGCTCGGGATGAATAAAACCAAGGTAGGTGGGTAACTGTTCGTAACTGGAGATTCCCTTTGAGGTGGGATTCTTAATCTTCAGAAGGGCAATATCGGTTTGTTCAAAATCAAATACATTGGGGCCTGTCTTATAGACATGGTAGGCGAAAAGATAGAGCGCATTGCCCTTTTCGTGGTTGATGAAGCCATCACCCAGCCAGAAGTATTCGCCTGCCTGGGATTGGTCATTGTCGGGGACAAAATAGGTCGTTGGATTGCCTTTTTCATCCCTGTTGTATTCGAAAGATATGGCAGACTCATCCGGTTCAATGCCATCCATCCAGGCAGTGGTGTTGTTCACCATCACATTTCCGGGTTTGGGTACATTGTTTATCACCTCACCGATATAGGTATCGCTGAAAATGAACAGGGTTTTCTTTCGCTTCACCCCCTGGTCCTCCCTTCCATCCAGCGGAATGGTGAAAATTCCATCTGCAGCAAACCAGCCGGAGGTCCTCTCCATGAGCGCAGTCCATTCAGGAGCCGGCTCACCGGAGAAGGTCAGAGGAGTTAAAGGTTTGTCTGAAGTTGACCGGTTCTCTGTTTTTGGTTGCCGGGCACAACCAGTTGCAAGCAACACAGCCCAGGTAATAATAAGACCTCTTTTTTTCATGGGATTGTCAGGTTTATTTCTCTTTTTTCATGATAACCTTTCCATTCTCTGTGATCAGGGTATAGTACTCTCCCCCGTATAGCACGTGATGAAGTTTGCCGGAAAAGCCAAATGCACCCGAATTCTTCACCGGGGAGCCAGCAGCTCCCGGATAAAAACCGAAGAAGTCCTTCAACATCACCTGGGAGATGGAGATTCCCCCGGACGATTCCCGGTTATGCCATCCCCTCTGTGCAATCCTTACACGGCTGTTTTTCTTTAGCTTATTTTCCCCCCATAATTCATGAGCCTGGGACCAGCATCCCTCATAGGTCACAGGTTCGATGGCGTGGTAAAAATCCAGGGCTCTCTCCGGATAGCCCATCTGTGCCAGTGCATCCATGGTTCCGGCAGGCCAGCCGTCAAATGCACCCATAGGGCCATGGTCGGCACGGTCTGATCGCTCCGCTGCTACATCCTTCAGTGATTGTGCCCTCATCCACCGGTCGGTGATCAGCTCCTCATATAGAAATTCTATCATTTTTTCCTTGATCTCCACCGGGATGTCATCGGGAATGTACCTTCCCAGGAACATGAAGTCGAGACAATGCCTCACTTCGATCATCTCACCACCAGGATAGAGGCTATTCCACACACCCTCCCCCGCATAGAGCTGAAGCAGACGGTCGATCATTTCATTTGCCTGACTCCTCAGAGAGTCAGCCCTGGAACTGTTACCATCAAGCTCAAGCAGAGAGGCGGTCTCCCGCATCATCCAGATATACCCGGCATTGAATGAAGGTACGATATGCTTGTAGGTGGGTACACACTCCAGCAGGTTCCACTCATCATCCCCAAAATCGGCCAGTTGATACCTCTCATCGTCATACCCGGGTTTCCCGAAAGGAGCCAGCTTCTTCCAGTTCATGGCATAGGACTCCAGGTGCTCCATGACAGATTTTTCATCGATCACCTGGTCCAGGAAATCAAAATCGCGTGTGGTGGTCACATAGGAGCGAATCATCTGGAAGAGTGCCCAGTAATTGGCCGAATAGCCGTTACCCACACCCTCGCCGCCATAATTATCCTTACCATAATGCTTGCTGGGATCAATATAAATCCAGGCCGAAAGGTGCTCTTTCATCATCTTCGGATCCACCACAGCCCAGAGGGATGACCACTCTGTAATGTCCCAGAAGAAGGTGATGCTGGCTCCCCACCTGGGCCCGCCCGTAAGGAACACCTTCTTGTGCTCCGGCAGGTTGGTATGCATCAGGTAGAGCATGGTCAGCGGTCCTGTGTAGTAGACCTTCTTTGCCAGTTCATCATCAGTCTCAAGAACGGGAAAACAACCTGAGAGCAGATCGCTCCCGGGATCGAAGAGGGCCTGCCACCGCTCTTCCCATATCCCTTCCACACCCTGGAAGATGGAGTCAAATCCTTCTTTCCGGTGTTCCATATCTGCAAGCAGCTTGTCCTCCCGGTCACCATATCCCATCAGGTATGAAATGGTAAAGCTTTCACCCGGTTCCACTCTCCTTTTCCAGTGGGCAGTCCCGCCACTGTTCCTCACATCAACGCGATCCGCTTGCTGCACAGCACCAAAAACAGTGACAGCATCGGTCTCCTGGTCCGAAATGACCACCCACTCACTTTTCCGTTCAGCTCGGTACTTCTCCGCCTCCAGGATATCTTCATCGGAGGGCCAACTGGCCAGCTTATCGGTTGAGGTGGGCTTCCCGTCGATGAGCTCAACTACCTTCTCCTGGGAAGTATTTTGCAGGCATCCAATATGCTTTCTTATATTTTCCACCTCATCGTCCCGGATGGTGGTAGCACCTTCAAGTTTGGGATAGGGGTACCACCACTGCCAGTCACCCCCGTACTTACTGATAAATCCGATCAAATCGAGGGTCAGGTTCAGTTCCCTGGCCACCGTTGAATCATTCTCTATCCGGACCTGCCACATAACCGCATCCTGGTCGGGGATCATCTTTACCGTGGAATACAGTTTCCAGTCGTTCAACTCGCCCTTGCGGATGGCCTGATGGGGAAACCACCGGAACATGGATGCTTTAGGCACATGACCATCAATCCTTAGCACCCCGGTGTGGTACCCTCCCGAATAGGGTGCCGAAGCAAACCAGCTGAGTGAGGTCATATCCCGGTTCAGCAGGGCCTGGCCCCTGAAATTCCGGAGGGATGGTTCCATATCGGCCGTATCGGCCGAAACCCATACGCCCGACACTTCATCCAGGGAAGGGATGATTTCCTGTATGTCATCTTTGTTATTCATCGTACATGAATAGAGTGCAAGCTGCAGGGCGAACACCAATAGATACCAGGTTTTCATAAGTGTGATTTGATAGGGATGTTTCAGGGGTTGACTCGAACAAAAGCTTTTAGGGTGGCACACTGACTGCCGGCAGACGAACCATGGGGTCGGATGGTATATGCCCCCACCGCAGCAGGTACAATGAAGGTTTCAGCATAATGAACAACAAAAGGATCAAATGCCTGTCCGGGGCTCTCCACGATAGCCTCCCCGCCTTCCACAAGGGTCAGGACATTCACCCCTCCACCCGTATCATGATATACCTGTTTGGTAAACCAGTGCCTCCTGGTCTCTATGAATTCAAGCTCGTGCAGCCCGGTTCTCTCCTCGGTCCAGCCCTCACCCTCCCCTATTTTAGTGATGCGGTTCACCAGGTTCTCCCTGGTCCATTCTGTGGTCCTGTCCCATTGGATGTTGCGGAGTCCGTGTGCCACATTGATGGGCCTTGGCATAGCATCAGAGTTCAGCCTCCCCCAGTCATACAGCTTAAAGGTAAAGATATAAGGTGTTGCACTGATCTCCAGTACCATCCCGTTGCTGCCTGAGCAATGGACCGTTCCGGCCGGGATCAGAAAGTGATCATGCTTCTTTGCGGGCCAGTTTTCCACATGCCGGCCCACCTCAAATGCCCTCCCCTCTTTCTCGGAGATTTGCAGCTCCTCTGCCAAAACATCCGGGATAACTCCCTCCTTCAGGCCCAGGAAAACGGATGCGTCATCTGCTGCTTCAAGCATATAATAGCTCTCATCCTGGGTGTAATGCATCCCGAATCGTTCCTGGATATAAGCGGTGAGGGGATGTACCTGGAGACTCAGGTTCCCTCCCTCCATGGTATCCAGAAAGTCGAAGCGGATGGGGAATTCATCACCGAACAAGCCATGCACCGGGTCCCCAAGTAGCTCTCTGGCCTGGTAGAAGACAAGGTTTATGGAAGGGATCTCAAAGGTGTTCTCCCCAAATCCCAGCAAGAGGCTGTTCTCTTCGGGTACACAATTGAAACACCAGGCATAGTTTTCCCTATCCTTCTCCAGACCAAATTTCTCCTTCATCCACTGCCCCCCCCATGGTCCGGGATCAAAAAACGGGACCACACTGAAAGGCCTCGCGGCGCTTTGCCTAAGCCCTTCCCGGACTGCTTCCCCATGAGCAAGTTTAGGATTCTCCCCCTGATTGGTGTCCAGCACATAATCCCAGCTGTGCATGGTCTCCTTCTTCACCCGGTCGCAGATCCGCCAGTCCACAAAATATGCCCTTTTGTACTGCATTTCCGGAGGCTCTTCCCTGTTCAGGATCCCCAAATTATCAACCTCGTTCCTTCTCATTCGTTGCTGGATTTCCCAGCGGGCCATGTCAGCATAGATCAACATGTCAGGTTCATCATGGAGCAGCGAGGCGCCATATCCAAATATCATGATCAGGGTATCCCCGGCCTTTTCAATCCCGGATTTGGCCTCCTGCAGCTTGGTACCGTCAAACAGGTCAGCCATATTCAGACGGGTCATGTATCCAAAAACCCTATCGTTTGTCACATCGGACTGGGTAAGATTCCGGATCTCCCTTTCGGACAGCAGAAATGATTCTGTATCGATCACCATATCCGGTTCAAGTATTCCTGAGATCTGCGACCTGA
>JAAEOI010000173.1 GCA_024244665.1 Bacteroidota bacterium
AAATCTAAAGCCCTGCCTGATAACCTCGGCATCCTGTGAGAAATGTGGGCTAATTCCTATCTCTTTAGTTTACTCCGAATATCGTCTGCTCCCGTTTCCCAGAAGTAGTTAAAATAGGCTTTTCCGGAAAGGGGGTCGCTGAAAAAATATCCCTGGAACAGGTGGCAGTGGTACTTCTTGAAGCGTTCTATATGGTCTATGGTCTCTACACCCTCGACTATGATCTGCACATTTAAGGCTTCACAAAGGTTGACGATGCTGTTGATAATATGATCGCTCACATCATCAGCCGACTCCAGAGTCAGTGATCGATCGATTTTCACAGTATCAACAGGAAATTCTTTCAAATACCGGAGTGAGGTATGCCCCATTCCAAAGTCGTCAATAGCCACGCGAATACCCAATTCTCTCAGCCGTATCAAAGCAGAGACAGGTTTGGCCTCTGGGGTCAGGGCGATTGATTCCGTAATCTCAATCTTGAGCATTTGAGGAGGAATTCCCGTATCCTTCAAGATGGCAACTACCTTTTCCACCAGGTCGTCCTCTTCTAACTGGGGCGTTGACATATTTACCGATATTATCGATGGTTTCTGCCCATTTTCCATGAGGGCTTTTTGGTAATAACACGCCTTGCTAAGGACCTGCATTCCGAGTTTGGAAATGAGGTCTGTGTCTTCGGCCAGAGCCACTGTGATATGTGGTGAGATGATGCCATGTATTGGATGCTGCCATCGAAGTAGTGCTTCAGCTCCCACCACCTGACCTTGATCTATATCCACTAAAGGCTGGTAAACCAGGTAAATCTGGTCATCCCGATCTAAG
>JAAEOI010000174.1 GCA_024244665.1 Bacteroidota bacterium
GAATCTAAAGAGGCACCAATAGTAGTTAAGGCAGATGGTTTGAGTAAGGGCAAAGGCGTATTTGTCTGTAAAACTAATGATGAAGCATTGCAGGCAATAGACTCAATAATGAAGGATAAAGTGTTTGGAGAAGCGGGAGATCAGATCGTGATAGAAGAGTGCCTGATAGGTGAGGAGATTTCTCTACTGGCATTTACTGACGGGAAGAACATTGTTGCCATGGAGAGCTCTCAGGATCATAAGACTGTTTTCGATGGAGATACCGGGCCAAATACAGGGGGTATGGGTGCGTACTCACCCGTTCCTCTCATGACGGATGAATTGTATCTCCGGGTAGAGAAAGAGATACTTGTGCCGACAGTTCACGCTATGAATAGAGAGGGAAGGCCTTATAAGGGTGTTATTTATATCGGACTGATGATTACTGCTGCCGGGCCTATGGTATTGGAATACAATGTTAGATTAGGAGATCCGGAGGCCCAGGTAATACTTTCTCGGATGAAAAGCGATATTGTTCCAATAATGCTGGCTACAATTTCAGGAGATTTGGAC
>JAAEOI010000175.1 GCA_024244665.1 Bacteroidota bacterium
AATCAAAAAATAAGCAATGAGACCTGTATCACTTATTCTGCCCCTTGTATACCTGTTTGTCCTGTGCTCCTGCGATGCTGGGCGAGAAAGAATGTCCCCGCCCAACATCATCTTCATTATGTCGGACGACCATGCCTACCAGGCAATAAGTGCCTACCAGGATCACCTGATCTCTACCCCGAATATTGACCGTTTGGCCGAAGAGGGAATGATCTTTACCAATGCATGCGTAACAAATTCCATCTGTGCCCCTTCACGGGCCACAATCTTAACGGGAAAGCACTGCCATGTACATGGGAAGATTGATAATAATTTTCCTTTCGATACTACACAGATAACCTTTCCCCAGGTATTTCAGGAAGCCGGGTATCAGACTGCCATGTTCGGTAAGCTTCATTTCGGGAACAATCCCAAAGGCATTGATGAGTTCAGGATCCTACCCGGGCAGGGCAACTATTATAACCCGGATTTCATCACCAATGAAGGTGATATGCAGGTGGAAGGGTATGTGACCGACGTGATTACCGACTTCACTCTCGAATGGATGAAGGAACGAAGAGATCCGGACAGGCCCTTTCTCCTTTTTTACCTTCACAAGGCCCCGCACAGGGCCTGGCTCCCTGCACCGAGGCATCACAAGGAATATATTCAAAAAAAATCTTCCCTGAACCGGCTACACTCCTGGATGACTATTCGGGAAGGGGCAGTGCTGCCAGGGAGGCAGAGATGAATATTCTTTTACACCAGACCTGGACGGGCGATACAAAACTCAGGTATGAGCCTGGCCAGTACCGATTACTGGGCGATTTCCTGTCCAAATACCCCGGTATTTCAATATACCGTAATTTTACTATTGAATGGAATTTAATGTTAATAATCCTCAATACTATGAAAATCCTGAAAAGGCTATCCCGCCACTGAAAAAGGGTGGGATTTAGTTCAACAGAGGTTATGGATCCGTCTCAACCGGTCCTTATTCTTGATAACGATTCTTTTACCGGTGGACGTGATGGTTCCGTCTTCCTTAAATTCCTTGAAAATACGGCTTACACTTTCCTTTGACATCCCGGTAAATTCGGCAAGCTCCAGGCGGGAAAGATCCATGTCGAATTCGTCGGCCTGGTAAATACTGTCTGAAAGGTATAATATGGCTTCTGCCACACGTCCGTACATCTGCTTCTGTGAAATGCTTACCAGGCGGTTAATCGCCTGAATATACCTTGTGGAAAAGGTTGATAGAAAGGAATCTGTAAATTCATTATTGGTCTGAATGATCCTTTTAAATATGCTGGCATCGATCAGGCAGATTTTAGCCTCTGTCAAAGCGATCACCGAAAATGCATATTTGTTGTCCTCGAACATCCCGGGACCACCAAGGATCTCCGAAGGCCTGACCAAGCCTATCATAACATTTTTATCAGGTGCAACCTCCACAATAAGTTTTGCCAGCCCTTCGTTAAAGGATACAACATGAGTGAACTGGGTACCCTGTTTGATTATGGTTTCACCTTTACGGTAGGTAACTGTTGACTTGCTTTTGTTGAACAGCTGCAGCTCTTTCCGGGTAAGCTGCCTGAAGCAATCTGCCTTCCTGTTACAGAGGATGCAGTTATCGTTGACGGCACTGTGGGATGGTGTATCTTCCTTCAATTTTATCATGCTGCAAAAATACAACAATTATGTTAAAAATTGATCAATATCAATTTATTTATTGACAGCGGTCAATTACTGTCATGCCATATAAAACTCCTGATTTACCAAATAACATACCGATTGGCAATATAGCTCATGCCCTAAAACCAGATAATTACAAGGGAATAAGTAGATTGTATTGTTATTGATATTTAAAAGCAATGCCTTATGAGAAAGAAACTATATATAATTTTCTCTCACATTTTGACTGCCTTCCTGATGCTGGCCATATGCCAGTCATGCGAGTGGGAAAAGCTGGAACCGGTTGACGAAAGCGATCTCCCGGAAACAGTAAGTTTCAGCACGAATGTTCAGCCCATTTTCACTACCAGTTGCACGAATTGCCATAATGGCACCATACCCCCGAATCTACTTCCGGACGATTCCTTTCTTGAACTGACTGGAGGAGGTTACATCGAAACGGATGATCCTGAGAATAGCGAGCTTTACAAGTCCATCAACACGGGAGGCAGTATGAACCAGTATACATCTGAACTGGACAGGGCGATGATATTGAAATGGATCGTCCAGGGTGCGAAAGAAAATTAAATTTTAAAAACCATGAAGAATAGATATAAATACTTCTTAATATTCTTTCTCTTCCTTCCCTTTTCCCTGCATTCCCAGGATGACCTCCTGGAAATGCTGAATGAGGAGGTGGAAGAAGAGACACTTGAAGTAGCATATACTTTCAAGTCCACTCGTGTCCTGAACGGACACTCCATAGAGCGGATGTTCAAGCAACAGCTCGATTTCAGGGTCAACCACCGTTTCGGAGCTGTGAACCAGGGATGGTATGATTTCTGGGGTATCGATAATGCCCTTGTCAGCCTTGATCTTGGATATGGCATAACGGACTGGTTAATGATAGGGGTACGCCGCAGCACCTACGAAAAGGTTTACGACGGTTCCATCAAATGGTCAATACTAAGGCAGACCGAAGGGGCCGGGAATTTTCCTGTGGCCATCTCCTATTATACCAACCTGGCATACAGCACGCTGAAAACCAATCCGGAGAAGGACCCCCCCGAGAGGATGGGTTATACACACCAGCTCCTGGTGGCCCGGAAATTCAATGAAGCAATTTCACTACAGGTCATGCCCACCTATGTGCACCGAAACCTGGTTGATTTTGACGAGGAGAATGACATTTTCGCGATGGGTGTAGGAGGACGATGGAAGTTCCACCGCAGGGTGGCCCTGATGGTTGAATATTTCTACACAAGCCATGCCGCAGCCAGCCGTAAGAATGAGACCACAACCGATTTCTACAATCCTCTTTCTTTGGGGGTTGATATTGAAACCGGAGGACATGTATTCCAGTTGTTCATCAGTAATTCCCGCATACAGGAAGAGGGCGGATTCATTGGAAGTACTACTGATTCCTGGCTGGACGGTGGAATATTCTTTGGATTTAATATCAGCAGGGTATTTGCAATAGGAAAGGTTAAACATTAAATCATACAGTAAAACTTACATATCATGAAACAAATAATAGCAATACTTGCCGTCGCCGGGATGTTTGCCGGCAGTGCGGCAGCCCAGAAATACATAACTAAGGAAGGGGTATGCGATATCTTCTCCGAAACCTCCTTCTTTACCATTGAAGCCACCAATAAGAAGGTAGCCAGTATCTTGGATGCCTCCAACGGAGATATTGTGGCCTCTACACTAATGCGTTCCTTTAAATACCAGGAAGCCTTGGTGGAAGAGCACTTCAATGAGAATTACATGGAATCCCACATGTACCCCAAAGGCGTCTTCAAGGGAAAGATCACCAATTTCAGTGAAGTGGATCTGGGTAAGGATGGCATCTATCCCATTACCATTGAGGGAGAACTCTCATTACATGGAGAAACTAATTCCCTGACCACTCCCGGCAAGCTGGTAGTCAAAGGAGAAATCGTTACAGGTACTACAGAATTCGAAGTCTCCCTGGCCGCCTACAAGATTAAGGTAGAGGAGAAATACAAGGACCGGATTAGGGATGAAATAAAGATCGATCTTCATTTTGATTATAACCTTATGAAATAAACACATTCAGCCATGAAAAAATTATTCAGGATCATCTTAATACTGGGCGCCGTGGGGATCCTCAGCGCCTTTTCAGTTTACATGTACGTGTTCCATAAACCGCACCGTAATATCGCCAAAGAAGCGCCGGCCTACGTAATGGATGCTCAGTCATTTTATTCGGAATTCTCGAGCGACGAGACCTCAGCTTATGAGAAATACGGAAACCAGGTAGTCCAGGTATCCGGCGAAGTAATAGACATCAGCATGTCAGATAACAGCGCATCACTAGTCCTTCTCGATGAAATGGAAGGCATAGCCTGTGCCTTCGACAGCCTGGGAATAGTCAGACAAAAAGGTCATCTCGAGGGAATACAGATCGGAGACAACGTAAACCTCAAGGGACAGTGTGACGGCTACGACATGATCATGGGTGTGGTCCTCACCCGTTGCATCCTCCTGGAGGACAACATCATCATCGCATCCGAATAATAGTACAGTTTTCAATTAGAAGCAAAATTCCTGCATATTACTTCAGGTCGAAACAAATCTGATTTCAATGCTCTTCCCGTGCAGATGGGTTTTGATAAGTATTTCGGGATCCTGGAAGGGGAAAACAATCATTTTGTGACGCCTGAGGATCGTTCAACCTACCTGGAAGGAAAGGAACCTTCCAGGCTTTCCTTCGACCGGACCTATTCTATGAATTGTGCAGTAAGGAAGGCCGGTCCGGCAAACTATAAGAACTGCGAGGGTGAAAAAACCAGGGCATTCTATGCAACAGATGGAGAAACAGACAGGGCGATAGAAATGATCAGGGAAGAACATGACAGCAAGGATCCTTTTTTCCTCTACCTGGCCTACCGGGCACCCCATTTGCCATTGCAGGCTCCGGATGAACTGGTGTAGAAATACATGTCTTATTATGAAAACTTCCCTGAGGTTAGGGCATTTTTCCCGGAGAAGCAGGGTATGAGATGAGCTATAAAAAAGGAGGGGAACTGGATGAACCAGTCCGCAAAGAGCTTCAAAGATAATATATCTATAACAGTAAGTTTAATTTACAAATTGCGCTATATTTGTAAATATAAATTAACGTTATGGGAAAAAGGAAGCAGGTTCTTTTGCCAAAAACCAAGAAAATACTTAGTGAACTTGGAGAAAATATAAAACTTGCCCGATTGCGAAGGAAACTAAGTGCGGAACAAGTTTCAGAGAGAGCAAATATAAGCAGACCCACACTTGTGGAAATTGAAAAAGGCTCACCTTCTGTTAGTATCGGTTCCTATTTGCTTGTTTTAAAAGTACTTGGATTGGAGCAGGATTTCTTATTGCTGGCAAAGGATGACGAGTTAGGCAGGAAGTTACAGGATGCAAGAATTTCTCCCAAAGCACGTGCTCCTAAGAGAAAGGGCATCTAATGGCAAGGCAAGAGAGCAAACGATCAATTTTTGTATATGCTCATTGGAAAGGGTTACGAGATCCAATGTTGATGGGTGTTTTGCATTCAGAGAGGGTCAGAGGCAATGAAATATTCTCTTTTGAATATGATAATACGTGGTTAAAATCAGATTTTGTTCACCTTTTGGATCCTCAATTGCAATTGTATTCCGGACTCCAATTTCTAAATGAAGGACATCAGAGTTTTGGAATGTTTCTAGATTCTTCACCGGATCGTTGGGGGCGCTTGTTGATGAAGAGAAGAGAGGCAGCACTGGCCCGAAAAGATGATCGGCCAGAGGATAAGCTATTTGAGACGGATTATTTATTAGGTGTTTATGATGAACACAGAATGGGAGCACTAAGATTCAAGATGGATAGAGATGGCCTATTTTTAAATAGCAATCGTGAAATTGCCACTCCCCCCTGGACCTCAATTCAAGAGTTAGAGCATATAAGCCTTCGGCTTGAAGAGGAGGATGCTGTTGAAAATCCGGAATATTACAAATGGCTTATGATGTTTGTTGATCCTGGTTCGTCGCTTGGTGGTGCCAGACCAAAGGCAAGTGTAAAGGATCAAGATGGTAGTCTGTGGATCGCTAAATTCCCCAGCAGAGGTGATAAAGGGGATACAGGGGGATGGGAAATGGTTACCTATGAGATGGCCCTGCAGGCTGGCATTAACATGGCTGAGTCTAAAGTTCAAAAATTCTCATCGGATTTTTATACTTTTCTTACCAGAAGATTTGACCGTACACCAAAAGGTGAACGTCTTCATTTTGCTTCCGCAATGACCTTGCTGGAACGCCAGGATATGCAGGATCATACGCTTGGCGCCAGTTATCTGGAGATAGTGGAATTTATTACTACACATGGTGCCAGGGTCGAAGAGGATCTGATGGAATTATGGCGAAGAATTATTTTTAGTATTTGCGTATCCAATACCGATGATCATCTGAGAAATCATGGATTTATATTATCTGAGGAAGGATGGGTGTTATCCCCGGCATATGATATAAATCCCAATGAATTCGGGAGAGGTTTAAGCTTAAACATATCAGAAGATGATAATGCGCTGGATATTGATCTTGCATTGGAGGTAAGAGAGTATTTCAGATTGTCACAAAAGATGGCCGAAGAAATTATAAATGAAGTGAAACTTTCAGTTAAAAATTGGAGGACCCTTGCCAACAAATACGGAATTTCCCGATCAGAGCAGGATATTATAGCAACAGCCTTTCAAAAAGCGGATTAAAACAATTACTATCTTTAACGCGAAAATGAAATAGTAAAAGTCCAAAACACAATTCATCATTAATGCGGTATTTTTTCGGGATTGCAATTTCCCTGCTTTTCTTCCATGCTGAGGCAAAGGGCCAGATCTGGCTGGAGTTTGATGAACCCGGGCAGGATGTCAGGCTGGAGGTATTTCAAAATATGCTTCCGGATTTAAATGCAGAGAAAATTCATGGACGGAACTACTTTAATCCCTATCCCGGGATTGAAAACCACCAGTATTTCATAACCCGTGGGCTATCCACGGGGATGCTGTACACACCCAACGACACCATAGCAGGCGTCCCTGTCCTCTATGATTCATACAGGGACAAACTGATTGTTTTCTCCAGTCATGTGAAGGCAATGATTGAGATTGAAGAGGAGTTCATTACCCATTTTCAGCTCATGATTAAGGGCAGCAATACAAGCTACAGGTTTATCAATACCAAATTCATTAAAGATTTTCCGGAATCTCTCTGGCCGGGATTTCACCAGCTTGTCTATGACAGCCCCGGCTTGAGTATTTGTAAAAAGCATCTGAAAACCTTTTTGCGAAAGCCAAAAGGGAGCTTTTATGTGGTTGTGTTTACCAGGAAGGAACACTTGATTTTCAGGCATGGAGATCAGTACATTCATGTGAGAAAAACGAAAGACCTTTTGAAACAATATCCGGGATCTGAGAATGAGATAATGAGATATCTCCGGGAATCGAATATTAGGCTCAAAAAGGCCGGGGATATGGAACTCAGGGCCCTTGGTGACTACCTTAAGCACTTGGGAGGATGAATTTGAGGAAGGCAGTCATAGGAATGATTCTCATGGTTCCGGTATGGACACAGGCAATTTCTCAGGAACGACTGATCAATTTCCGGTGCGACACCATTCCTTTTTCCGAATTTGTCAATCGCCTGCAGCAGGACGGCCATGCAGTTATTCACTATGATCCCGGTTGGACAGACAGCCTGACAGTATGTGTCGATCTGAATGAAAGAAGCGTTGGTGAGATTCTGGAAGAGGTTTTGCTTGGAACTAATCTCACTTTCATTCAACAGAAGAACAGGATTATTCTGAGCAAGGATTATACAATAAAAGCTGATTTCCGTAGTGATGTGAAGGATTCCTATGCTTCGTATGAGGAAAATCAAGGGGGAGAAAAGGTGAAATACCAGCCCCTGGTCAGGGAAACTGAAGAAACTGTCAGTATAAATCCGGAATTTCAACTCCACAGAATAGGTAATCCGGCATTAGTCCAGGAAGGGGATAAAGCGGTCATTTCGGGATATATCAGGGATAAAAGCAGTGGTGAATCTCTTATTGGGGCGATTGTCTTTCTGGAAGAGTTGAATTTGGGGGCTGCTGCCAATGCTTATGGTTTCTATTCCATTGAGGTACCCTTTGGACAAATCACCCTTGAGTACAGCTGCATGGGCATGAAATCTACCCGAAGAAATATTCAGCTCTATTCGGAGGGCCCACTAAATGTGGAGATGGAAGAGGAAGTAGTATCCCTGAAAGAGGTGACCATTTCCGCCAAGGGTCAACAAAACGTAAGAAGCGTATCCCTTGGAATGGAAAAGATATCCATCAAACAACTCAGGGAAATTCCCATGGCGCTGGGAGAAGTGGATGTCATCCGAAGCGTGACATTGCTCCCAGGGGTACAGACAGTGGGTGAGGGAACCACCGGGTTTAATGTCAGGGGAGGAAGTGCAGACCAGAACCTGATCCAGCTCGACCGGGCTCCCATCATGAATCCATCTCATTTCGTGGGCTTTTTCTCCTCAGTTAACGCTGACCTGCTCAAGGACGCCACCCTGTATAAGAGCAGCATTCCTGCACGCTATGGAGGCAGGATCTCATCGGTATTCGATCTGCAAACCAGGGACGGGAACAAAAAGAAGGTTGGAGGCAGCGGCGGAATCAGTCCTGTGATGAGCAAACTTTTAGTTGAAGGCCCCCTGGTGAAAGATAAATCCACCTTTCTTCTGGGGGCCAGAAGCTCATATTCCAACTGGATATTGAGGCAGCTTGAGGATGTGACACTCCAGCAGAGTAGTGCCTGGTTTATGGATCTCAATGGAAAACTGACCTTTGATCTGGATGAAAAGAACAGCCTGTATGTTTCCGGTTACTACAGCAGGGATCATTTTGATTATTACTCGGAGACCGCATATAAATACAGCAATGCAGCCGCTACCGTGACCTGGAAAAATATACTGAGTAATAAATTATTCTCCTTATACTCACTGGTTTATTCATCCTATCGTTACCAGACCTCAAATACTTACGATACCCTGGCTGCCACTACCATGGATTATACGCTGGATCAGTACAGGGCAGAAATGGAGTATACCTGGTTTCCTGCCTCTGACTGGAAGGTCAATTTTGGATTGAACAGCACATGGTATAATCTGAATCCAGGATCACTGAAACCCTATGGTAGCAGATCCCTTGTTTTTGTAAAAGATCTTGAAAAGGAGCATGGATTGGAATCAGCATTGTTTGTCAGTGGTGAGTATGAAATAAATCCCCGTATTACAATCTCCGGCGGATTACGTGCCTCTTCACTGTTGAGGTTTGGGCCGGGTACAGAGTATCTCTATAGCGATCCTGAAGAAAGGAGCATTGCGTCTGTTTCAGGCACAAGAACCTACGATGCGGGTCAGATCAGTTATTCGGACTTCCACCTGGAGCCCAGGATATCGGCCAGAATTGCGCTTGATAATAAAAGCTCAATAAAACTGGGATATACCAGAATGGCCCAGTATCTGCAGATGCTCTCCAATACAACAGCCATATCACCAACAGATATCTGGATGCTGAGCAATTCATACCTTATGCCACAGGTGGCAGATCAGGTGGGTGCTGGATTTTTTGGAAATTTCATGGATAATTCCCTGGAGACATCCCTGGAGCTTTATTACAGGAAACTTGATCATATTGTAGATTACAGAGGAGGGGCAGAACTGGTGATGAATGAGCACATCGAGACGGATGTGCTGAGTGGTATTGGGAAGGCATATGGAGCGGAACTGTTGTTAAAGAGAACAAAAGGAAAGCTTACCGGGTGGTTTAGTTATACCTATTCAAGGATTTTCCATAAAATCGAAAGCGATAATCCGGAGTATGAGGTAAATGGCGGGAATTTCTTCCCAGCCAATTATGATAAGCCCAACAATCTCTCATTTGTAGGGAACTATCGTGTATCGAGACGGCTTAGTTTCTCCACAACCATCGATTACAGTGATGGCCGGCCGGTGACCTACCCTCTGGCCAGCTATCAATATATGGGAGCAGAACGATTGCAGTATTCCAACAGGAATTCGTACAGGATTCCCCACTATTTCCGGTGGGACCTGTCCATCAATATAGATGGCAACCTGAAGGTCAATAAGCTGGCACACAGCTCAGTGACACTCGGGTTGTATAATGTAACAGGCAGGAATAATGCCTATTCAGTATTTTTCAGGACCGAGGAAGGCGAGATCAAGGGCTACCTGTTTTCCGTATTCGGGCAGGCCATTCCTACCATCACATACAATTTCAGGTTTTAAGGATGAGAAGCAAGAAGACAGTGGAAAGATTAATACATAGAATCGCCATGGCAATAACCTGGAGCCTGGCCTTATTATGTACAAATTGCCTTGATCCCTATCCATTGCCCGATGTAAGTTCCGGTTTTCTGGTGGTGGATGCCAGATTTACAAACGATCCGGAAGCCAACCGCATCATACTCTCTTTTGCCGGTCAGGTGAACGAAGGGGGCACCCCTGTAAGCGATGCCCGGGTCTCCATTTCAGATGATCTGGGGAACAATGGGGAGTGCCGGGAATCGGCTACCGGTGAATATGTTCCTGTAAATGAAAACTTTGTTGGTGAGCCAGGAAGAAAATATGTACTTGATATCCAATTAATCGATGGAAGGAGATACCAGTCAGATAGTTCTCTGTTCATGGCTGCACCTCCCATCGATGAACTTAAATGGACCCTGACAGAACAACCTTCAGATAACAATTCTGGCATGTTGCATGGAGTGGATATCAGGCTAAGCACACATGATCCTGATAACATAACAAAAAATTACATGTGGTACTATGAGGAGATCTGGGAGGTAGTGATACCCTTTCCGGTTTTGGAAGAGTATGATGGAAGCGGAAGAACGCAAGGGGATTTTAAAAGGATCGATTATACAAGGGACTGTTATCTTAGAGGGAGCTCATATGACATTATGATGAAGACCACTAGTGACCAGGAGGAATCAAGAATTGAGAATCTCCCCATCATATTTATCTCCAGTGAATCCTCCCGGCTCTGGAGGGACTACCGGATCCGGGTCTGGCAATTTGCCCTGTCAGATGATGCCTGGAAATACCACCAGCAGCTCAATGAAATCACAAGCCAGAATGGATCCGTATTCGATAAGCAGCCCTACAGCTTAAAGGGAAATATCTACAATGTCAATTCTTCGGAAGAGGTGGTTATGGGTTACTTTCTCACTTCGGCCGTATCGACTGAAACCATTGAATTCAGTGCCTGGGACCTGCCCGACGAATACAGGGGGGATTTTCCGCTATATTGGAATTGTCACCTTGCGGCGGATACATTCCATGTTCTCAACCGGACCAATATTAACTTGGTTATTAACCAGTATGCTCCATCAAGAAATCTGGTATTTACACAGAGTGTGTGGTCCGATGGCCTTGACCTTAATCCCAGATTGATTGGTTTGTTGCTGGTGCCCAGACAGTGCGCTTCTTGTGAGGGCTCAACAGAAACACCTGAAAACTGGCCGGAGAACTAATGAGGACAAAGAACAATACAGGACACAACTACGGTTTCAGCTTCCTGCTGTTCCTCTGCATGACCTTATCTCTGTCTGCCCGGGAGAATGAAGTTTTGGAGAGGATACATCTCAGAACCGACAGGGACCTTTATGTAGTTGGTGAATCGATACATTTTAAAGCTTTCATTCTGAACGGGAATACCCCTGCCCAAATTGGGGATATCCTTTATCTGGAATTGATGGATAAGCAGCACTCCCCGGTAGTACAGAGAAAATTTGCCATTTCTGATGCTGAGTGTTTTGGAGCATTTTCACTTCCTTCAGAACTGGGTACGGGTTCTTACTACCTCAGGGCGTATACCAGCTGGATGAAGAACTATGGTCCTGAAAGCTTTGCTTACCAGCTGCTTACTGTGATAAATCCCTTTGAGGAAATTGCATCGGATTTGATTGCAGGGACCGATGGTGAGATCAACCCGGTTCCCGATGAAATCATGGATGCTGATCCGATTGCGGAAATGCCGGGCATAGAGATCCACGTTGATATTCGGAATGAACAAAGCACCACCAGGCAGAGAATCTCACTTGATATAGAAGCCGTAGATGTCTCCGGGGATCCTGTGGAAGGAAGTTTTATCCTGAGTATTGCCAGGAAGGGGATGCTTGGAAGCGGGAACAGGAAGCTGTTAAGTCCGTCTTCCCGACAAAGTAATTCGGCGACTCAGGATTATCCGCCGGAGTGGGGGGGGCATTATGTTAGTGGGAAGATCCAGCCCCGCAGCGGAGACGGCTCATTTCAAGGGGATACTCTTCTCTATTCTGTAGTGGGGAAGAAGGCTGCAATAAATTACAGTATTTCTGATGATCAGGGTAACTTCGGATTCCTGGTGGACAAGCTGGAAGGTATGCATGAAGTGGTGATTCAGAATCTGAATCCCGGGAAGTCCGGATATCGGATCCATTTGAACAATCCTTTTTCAGAGAGCTATGCAGAAGTGGATTTACCCACGTATCAGATCGATACCAATATGCTTGATGAAATCAACCAGGCTGTGATCGCAGCCCAGATTCATGCCTTGTACCGGGAAGAATTGCAGCAAATATCCATCGATTCCAATCTTCTTTCATTCTATGGAACACCGGATAAAGAGTTAATCATGGCAAATTATATGAAGTTGCCGGAGATGTGGGAGGTATTTTTTGAGCTTATTCCAATGGCTCAGATGAGGATAAAGGACGATGAGGTTATTATCCGTTTGAAGAATGAAAACCTGGGAAAATATCCTGAAGCTCCACCCTTGCTACTGGTGGATGGAGTAATTACTCCGGAAAGCAGAGATGTTGCCAATCTGAATCCGCTGAAGTTAGAGAGGATAGAGATGGTAACTGATGAGTATTACTTCGGAGTCTTAAAAATTCCCGGCATCATCAGTTTTATCACCAGGGAGGGACGATGCCCTGTGGACTATCCCCATTATTATATCAGGCAGGCTTACGATTTCCTCTCACCCGACGTACCATTCACGTTTCCGGTATACAAGGATTCAGGCGAACAAAGACGTCCTCAGGCTGATTTCAGAAATACCCTGTACTGGAATCCCCGGATCAGAACCAATAAGGAAGGAAAGGCAAACATTGAATTCTACAGCTCTGATGAAGCCACCGATTTTACCTATATCCTTGAGGGATTTTCACCAGATGGCAGGTATGGAAGGTACAGCGGTACAATTTCTGTTCAGGACAGATAACCGGGCGAGTCCTGACTGAAAACCAAACCCTATTCAACCCTGATCCTGACGGTTTCCATGGGAGTCTTAAGGGTATCCATCAATGGTTCGTAGTCATCCAGGAGGGATTCCCGATCGGCTTATTGAGTCCAAAAAGTGCAAATCCTTTCCCGCTTTGTCCATTTACTATAAAACTATATAATTCTATTTTTAGGAAGCAACAAACATTAATACGATATCCCAACTGTTATGAAGAATTATGCATTTTTATTGGGCCTGTTTTTTGTGTTGTTTTCGTGCAATAGATCAGCTCCCCTTGAGCGACCAAACATTATTTACATCTATACCGATCAGCAAAGCGCATCCATGATGAGTTGTGCAGGAAACGAGTGGCTGAAAACCCCTGCCATGGATTACATCGCAGAAAACGGTGTTCGCTTCACCCGGGCCTATACAAGCAACCCGGTTTGCTCTCCGGCCAGGGTAAGTATGATGACGGGACGTTTCCCGGGTTATTTCAATGATGCTGATGGAAATCAGGCCCGGGAAAACGGTGGATGTATGGATATCCCACAGGTATCGGATGAGGTGCTTAACACCACCCTATCATCATTTCTGAGACAGGCAGATTATGAGCTGATCTTCGGAGGGAAGGAGCACCTTCCGCCCTCACTTACACCTACAGCACTGGGTTATACCGATATCTCAGATAATGAGCGGGAGATACTGGCTGAAGAGGCTGTAAAGGTGATCAGGGCTGAGCACGAAAAACCCTATTTCATGCTGGTTTCCCTGATCAATCCCCACGACATCTGTTACAT
>JAAEOI010000176.1 GCA_024244665.1 Bacteroidota bacterium
ATATTAATAAATAGCTTATAACCAGGTGGTTACATTTTAACAGATGCGTAAGCGCCTGATATAAAGCCCCATACGGCTTCGTGTAACGACGGTCTATGGTTCACTAGTGGGATCGATCATCTGACAAAAGAAGGAATGAATGGATCTATCATTGATAGCAGGATAATTCTTCAGTAGTCAATCAAGTATAATGCTGTAATACTTGCTCAATTCATCCTAGCGGGAATTCGGGGGCTAGTGAAGCAGATAAGAGAGTTACTCAGAGGATTAATGAGGCATTGAAGATGATGGATATTGAACTACTGGATCATCTTATACTGACTCATGAGGAAAAGTTTACTGCTATTTTAACGTCGGAGTAGACCACTACCACCCACCGGTGAAAAACGCTACCACCACCATCCATTTATAATAATTAGTCCAATCTTCAGGCATTGAAAAATCATGATCCATGCCAGGAACCTTCACTTGCCGTCATTGTGGTAAGATCTTGCCACGTAATCCTCGCTTCAAGAAGAATAAGAAGCAATCGTATTGTAATGCACCTGTATGCAAACAGGCCAAGAAGAGTGCCAGGAAAAAGGTACGCTACCATACAGACTCTTCCTATCGCAAGCAGCATTTGGACAGGCAGAAGTTATGGCGATCAAATCGTCCAGCACATGAATATCAGGAACAATACAGGGAGTCCCATCCAGAGTATGTAGATCGCAATCGTGAGTTGCAAGCAAAGCGTAATTGTAGGCGCAAAAAAGGAACTACCCCAATGATTGTAAATGGGACCCCGTTATCTCTGCAGGCCAGTAATGACAACGCTTACGCGATTATTAGCGTAAACGGAGAAAAGATTGTAAATGGGACCCCGTTCCTGGCTCAGATACAGATTATAACTGGGGAAGAGGCTGTTTTTCGACAAATCGGCAACTGATTGTAAATGGGACCCCGATTGCACAGGCAATATGGGTCCTCTACTTTTACCAGCATTAAAAACACTAGCCTGTGCTTCCGAGAATAGAAGTCATACCCACCCTTTCCCTGGACCTGTCCTTGTCCGAGTTGCGGATAATGAACGTGAGCCGTAAGGAGCAAATCGAGCAGTCGATGCGTCTTCAAGGTCAGTTGCAGCCTATCATTGTTCGCGCCCATGATGGAGGTTATCAGGTAATCGACGGGTTTAAGAGGGTGTATGTGGCCATCGATTTGATGATCGTGGATATGGAATGTTACCTGGTGGATGTTGATGAGCAAGAAGCCAAGGTTTTGTTATTGAGCTACAACCGCACGAACCAGTCGATGGAGGCATGGGAGGAGGCGATGGTTTTGAAGTCCATGCTGGAGGGCGGGGATTTGGAACAGCGTCATCTGGCCAGGTTGGTTGACCGGAGTCCATCATGGGTTAGCCGTCGCTTGTCTTTGATTAGCAAGCTGGATGAAGAGGTAGCCTCAGAGATCCGCATGGGAACCATCACCAGCAGACATGCGCGAGCCTTGATGCGGTTGCCCCGGGGCAATCAGACAGCCCTTTCCCGTGTGATCAGTCATTTTCATTTATCGAGCCGTTTGAGTGAGCGATTGGTTGATTCCTGGCTTGAGGCTGAAGATGAGGATGAGCAGCGAGTGATCCTGGCCCACCCTGAGCATTTTTTGTGGAATCAGCCTGACTTACTGGATCAGCCCTATGATGATCGTTTAAGTGCTTATGGTAATGAGCTGATGCAGGAAGTGATGAATATATGGCCAAAGCTTGACATAGTCAGGATACGACTTACGGACAGCCGCTTTGAAGGACTTGGCCATAGTGAGCAGGAGATCATCTATCCTTTTTTGATAGAGTTAAATGGTCTGTCAGAAAAGATCATACTTCTAACCACTGAATTACAAATCGAAAAACCGCAATAGTATGAAAGACAATCAAACAGAAAACAAGGTAATTACACTTGAGAGCCTGGGCTGGTCGATCCGTCGTATCGCTCGTGAGCTACATATCTCCCGTGAACGTGTCTGCCGGATAGTGGCATCAAACTCGGATAAGCGTGATACCACCGGGGATATCCGGATTAAGCAAAAAACCAATCGGGCAAGCAAGTTGGATCCGTACAAAGAATACATTGGTAATTTGCTAGAGAAATACCCTGACATCACGGGTCAGCGGGTTTTTGAGCATCTTCAGGAGAAGGGTTTTGATGGCAGGACAACCATTGTTCGGGACTATGTGAAATCAATCCGTGAGGTGGGTTCAAAAACGCCGGTACGGATGGTAGAAACGCTACCAGGCCAGCGGGCGGCTCATGACTGGAGTGATTATAACATCCAGTTTACCTCAAAGGAGCCGGGGGAGCTTACCAAGGTCACTTTCTTCGGTTACATCCTGGGATACTCCCGCAGGCAATACGTCTCGGTGGTGGAGGACAAAAAGCAGGACACCCTTTTTCGTGAGCTGATAGCAGCGTTTATCTATATGGACGGAGTCCCCAAAGAGATTAAAAGTGACAACCAGAAGGCCTGTGTGTATCGCTGGGAGCCGGGCAATCCGATTTATAATGACAAGTACCTTGCCTTCGCGACATGGTATCGCTTCACTCCGCAGACCATCACCCCGGCTAATCCTACTGAAAACCTGAAGATAGAGCGGCCGTTCTATTACCTGGAGAAGAGCTTTTTAAACGCACGAAAGTTCAAAGACACAGAGGATCTAAGGAGCCAGTTACAACAATGGCTCAATGAGGTAAATGATCTCCGCATCCATGGTACCACGAAAAGGAGACCTATTGACCTGTACACAGAGGAGCATCCCTATTTACAGGCATTACCGAAGAATCATTATGACACCTCGCATGTGGCCCACCTGGTGGTTAACCAGGAGTCCTGTGTCCAGTGGAAAGGATATTTGTATGTCGTGCCACATAAGTACATCTATGATCTGTGTCCGGTACGTATTACCGAGAATGAGGTAATCGTATACTCTTCGGATGGTAAGCAACTGGTCGTGCATCCCCTGGCAAAGAAAGGACAACAGGGCCGGTATGTGGGTGTACACCAGAAAAGGGGTAAGAAGCCGAATCTTCCTATCTCGGATGTGATATCCCGCCTTGAAAGCTTTGCCCCTGATATGGCAAAATATATCGAGCAGGTAAAGCGGCATAAGCCTCATTCCTGGAGGTTACACCTGAGAAGGCTGCTGGCCCTGAAAATAAACTACCACACAGAAGATATTATGATGGCTGTTAACAGGGCGCAGGATTACAATGTCTATGAGGCGGGAGATATCGAAGGATTTTTGAAGAACAACTCTGAGTCGCGTTACAGCACCAGATTATCCATTAAACCCAGAAACAACAGCCATTACAATGAGTACTAAGAGAATCAATCCGACACAACAGCAGAGTGTGCAGTTTACGGATAACTGCCGCTATTTGAAGCTTCAGCATTTAGGTGGGCAGTACCAGCGGGTGATCGATAAGGCTCATGAAGAAACGATGGGATACTTTGAATTTATCAATGAGGTTGTTCGCGCAGAGGCTGCAGCAACAAGGCAGCGACGAGTCAAGAACCTGATCAGGAATAGCCACCTGCCGCAGCCCCTTAAAATGATCCCCGGCTTTGATTTTGACTTCCAGCCTAAACTGGACCGCCGCCTGGTCATGGATCTGGCTACCCTGGAATTTATGGAGCGAAATACTTCTGTACTGTTCATGGGCACCAATGGGACAGGTAAAAGTCATCTGGCTCAGAGCCTGGCTCTACTCGCCTGTCAGAAAGAGTACAGAACCTATTACACCACATTAAGCTGCCTGATCAGTGATCTGAATCTCGGGGTGTTTGAAAAGACCCTGGAAAAGAGAATGAGGAAATACATCAACCCGGAATTACTCGTGATCGATGAAATGGGGCATGACCGGTTGGAGTTGAAGCTGATTAAGGAAGCACATCTATTGTTTAAGGTGATCAACAAACGCTACAACGATGATAAGCCGATGATTTTTACCTCCAATGTCGAGAAAGAGCTCTGGCCAGAGTTCCTGGGCGATCCGCTCACCACATCGGCTATATTGGATCGTATTTTCCATCACTCGGTGATCGTGGAGATCAACGGACCCAGTTACCGGGAATACCAGGGTAAACTACTGCAGGAACAATATGGAGAAAAGAAGAAAGAAAAGCCCGGCAAAACGAAAACAGGGTAATTACAACCCAACTAATCTCAGCAGACAAAAGGCACTAACGATCGTTGGGGCCTTTTGTGTTTTACACGAACAGCCTGATAATCTGCCCAATAGAGTTGTTACTCCTTTTACAGAAGACAATAGCTCTCTTCGAAATATCTTGCAGGTTTTAAATGAGAAAGTGAAACTGGAAATCTCCACCGGAATAACAGAAAAACACCCCTCTGGAATCCTGCATCATATCAGCAACACAAAAGACTGGTAGTGAAATCTTCTATTTACTGGTAGTGTTTTAGTCCGGGGTTAAAAATTTTTGTGCTGTTTCGTACTCCTAATTTTAGGGGTGTCCGCTTAGGTACACGTTTTTTCGAACTGAATTACCCTTTTTCGCCCCCATGAAATGTCCTGCTGGAAAAATCATAAGGTGCGGGTCGGGTTCGGTAAGTTGCTGAAATATAACGATTAAACAGGGCGAAAAAGAAATCGACCACCATTTGGGACGGTGATCGAAATCCTTAAAAAGTGGAGCTGCGGGGAGTGGAACCTACCACCCTCCGGGTGCCAGTTTCAGTGATATTTCTTCATCCCCATTTCTGGAGGTATCCGAATAGGTGTCTGGATAGGGTTCCTATCCTCCAAGAACCAGATTTTTCTGG
>JAAEOI010000177.1 GCA_024244665.1 Bacteroidota bacterium
ACTGAGGATGGTCGCTGTCATGGTGTTACTGCACTGAATATGCGTAGTGGGCAGATGGTATATTTCAGAGCAAAAGCAGTGATCATTGCAACTGGTGGAGCTGGACGTATTTTCCCATTCACCACCAATGGAGCCATCAAGACAGGTGACGGCATGGCGATGGCTTATCGGGCTGGTGTGCCATTAAAGGACATGGAATTTGTACAATACCACCCTACCGGACTTCCGGGAACAGGCATTTTAATCACTGAAGGCTCGAGAGGAGAAGGAGGTATTCTGGTTAACAAGGATGGTTATCGATATCTGCAGGATTATAATCTGGGTCCTCCCGATCCCTGGCCAAGAAAGAAGGCTATGGAGCTGGGTCCCAGAGATCGTTTATCTCAGGCTTTCTGGCATGAACAGAAAAAGGGTAAAACCATTGAAACCGCCTTTGGTGATGCAGTACATCTGGATCTACGCCACCTGGGAGAAGCCAAAATTGATGAGCGCCTTCCCATGGTACGTGAGTTAGCCATGAGTTATATGAGTGTTGATCCTGTTGATGAGCC
>JAAEOI010000178.1 GCA_024244665.1 Bacteroidota bacterium
AAGATTATAATCGGTTGCAGCGCTAACAATTATCGTAAACTCTTTTGCGCCTGTTACCAACAACTGATTACCACTTGAATCCAATTCGCCATCGTTCAATTTTACGGCAACCCGCGTAGCAAAGTTCATATGGGTTCCACCTTTGCCCGAGCCGCCCGGATTAATATCAATTACATCTTCATCATCGTCAATAATCTGACTGTCTATACAAAGTACTTTTTTATCATCTACATATTGTTTTATGTCCCTTTCCCGTTCGAACCTTACGGCAGCCTCCATCTTATCACCGTCAAGCGATACAAAATGAAAAAACATTGCATTGTATTTATCAGAAATAAATGATTCGCGCCGGTATCCTTTTCCATCAATTTCGTACTCAACGGTGTTGATACCGTTTTCTAAATCAAGCTCTCTCCTGTAGTTTTCTGCCTTCTGATGATTCAGTTTAACAAACAAATCTCCCAGGGGCTCATACGAGCGTATAGATGTTGGTGTAATGGTAAGATTATCCATGGCATAAGCCAGTGCTTCAGTGTATTTACCTTTTACGTTTAGTTGCTGAAACATTTTATAATGTTCTCTTACATTTTCGGGATATGGGTCTTCGGGGCAGCCTGCCCAAAGGCTCTCCTCGTTCATTTGGATATGCTCTTCTTCAACTGTTCCGAATATCATTGCCCCCAATCTTCCATTTCCCAAGGGCAGGGCAGAGAACCAATCTTTTGCCGGAGATTTATACCAAAGTTTATCTTTAAGTGTTTGTGGTTTGTTGCATGAGGATATTGCAATTAATGCAACAATTATGAAAATCAGTTTATGTTTCATTTTTTTGCTTTTAATCTATTTTACTTAATCTTTTTTCAAAAATGCGGCGTTCCTTTTTGACAGGTTTGAACCGATACCCTTTGGCCACATTAAACCCCCTTTCGTCGGGGAAATACACAGAACATTCACCAATGTGCCATTTGCCAAAGAATCCTGTTTTATAACCACCTTCGGAGAGTGCCTGTGCAATTATTTTTTCGGAACTAGGAAGTACACGACGGGAACGTGCCTCGAAATACTGGTCATTTCCACCCCTATATTTGGTTTGGTCGTATAACCTATCATCAGGACCTGCCGGACCATTAAAAACATTAGTTAGTTTTGTACGCCCGGGATATTTCCCCGAAAATATAGCCCCTCGCGAAGGTGAGCAAACAGGTGCTGCCGAGTAAGCGTTGGTAAACTGAATTCCTTCTGATGCCAGCTGGTCGATATTTGGCGTATCATAAAATGTACTTCCTGCATAGCCTACATCTTTCCAACCCATGTCGTCAATAAGGATGAGAACAATGTTTGGTGGTTTTAGATAAATGCTTTGTTTCTTTCTTGATCGTTTCTTCATGTTTTCTATAAACCTTTAATATTTATAAACAGGCTATATATCCTTCAATCCATAGCGGTTACATTTATCCATCTGAGCCGGTATAGGTAAAATTGTAAGCTCAGGCAAAGTATTATCCGAATACAGCAAGACCTCCTCCCCTTTTTTAATATCCAAAGTGTAGATCCCTTCGCCCTGGTTAAACAATGAGAACTCCCGTTTACCAGATGTACATACCGAACCCGATAGGTTTGGGCTGATGCGACAGGGCTCACCTGCAAGGCTCTTGACCCGCACCCATTGGGTAAGACCATCTTTGCGAGCCGCACTGACCAGAAACGCACCGGGAGTACGTAAATTATGAAAAACCGCTTCAGACCAACTTTCAGGAACAGCCGGAAAAACCCGGATAGTGGCCTGCATCTCTCCGCTTTCCGGGAACTCATCGTAACACTGCAACAAAAGCTCATGGATATTGTGGGCGGCATAGACCGGGCTCTCAAAACAGGGATTATTACCCTCCTGGTACATACTGTTCGGGCAGACATTCCGCCAGTTCATAAAGCGGTGTAGCTCATACAGTGCCATGTCTCCATCTCCCAGCAATGCCCACATGGCACTGAGGCCATTGAAAGTAAATGCTGCTGCACCGCTTTCGCTATTGACCTCGTCGAAGTTTTTCATGGAACGTATCATTAGCTCGCGCTCATCCGGCGTCTTCCCGGTCACCAGTTGCAGTGGGTGTATCATCTGCAGATGACACCAGTGCCGGTGGGGCCTTTCGAACGGCATCCCTTTTCCGACCATATATCCGCTCTCGTCCACCGGGTAATCCGTGAGATTATCGAGGATGTCGCGGTATTTTACTAACTCACTATCCCCCACCTTTAGCCGTATTCCTGCGGTTATTATGGCATGGCAAATCCACCTGAGCATCGACAATTCGTAGTTGGCATCCGGCGCATCACCATATTCGGGTGAGTGTGATGTGGGTGCATGGTATTTCCCATCGCGTTTCTCCAGACGGTGAATCTGATAATTTGCAGCACGCTTCATAATCGGATAAATGGTTTCCCGCAGCATATCAACATCCATGCTGCCCCGATAAATCAACCAGCAGGCATGCATGGCCCAGACCAAATGTCCACCGGTATTTTGAAAATATCTGTCATCAACATCTTTAGGCTGATACAAGTCATGCCCGGTCGTTACCGGCAGATAGGACGAATCCTCTTGCCATTCCACGGGCCTGACATTTTTAATCAGGTTGCCCTGATACTTGTTGAAGGGCCGGATAAGGGAATTCCCAAGTTCAACACGGTTGGCAGTGGGTATCGGATAATAACAATAGGGTATATTAAAATCCCAGTGCGAATCGGGCCACTTCGAGGGTGTCTGCCATATACCTGCCGTGTCTATCATCGCGCGATCTCCACGCGTAGCAGACCCCAGTTTGTACATGGTAGTCCAGTAAATCGTCTCAACCTCCGTATCCGGAACGCTGACGAAACTGGCCGGATAATAGGCATGCCACCAATCGTAGTGTTTTTGTTTCCAGGCATTGTAGGCTTTCCCGTCCAGCGCACAAACCTTACTGACCGCCTCCACTGCCTCGGCAAGGGGATCGTTAGTTTCTTTGGGCCATCGATTGGCGATACTTACCACAAGACGCTGTTTCCCCTCTCCTGTATTTATCATTTTCCATGCCGTTACGTGGCGTGATCCTCCCAGCATATCCTGAATACATACATTCACACCGTCCACCACCTTAATCTCAGGATCGGAATTGGGATGGAACACTTCAGTTGGATATTTGGATATGTACTGCTCCCTGAGACGGGGGAAATCCGCTTCGGTTTTTGCATAGCCCCGCCGGGTGGGCATGGAAGATGCCGGTTTCCAGTTCACAACTACCGGTGCAGCGCCATCGGCCGTTTCCAGTTCCGTTACAATAACCATGTCCTCAGAATGCGTGAACTGCCTGATCTTTAGTTCTTCTTTCTGTGTTGCAATGGTACCGGAAACTTCCGAGTCATAGAGCGACAATCGCAAATCACAATCAATAGGTTTTGTTTCCGGTTTCAGGTAAAACGAGCCAATCTGCAAGCGTGCACGGGTGAAACCACTGAATCCCTGTGTCATGGGTCGATGCGCCTGCACGTCGCCACGAAAAACCTGCAAACGCATGGCATTATCCTCGAGCCAGGACATCGAGCCCAGCATACCGTTACCGGTCCACGGGGCCTCCTGCCAGTTGTCCGGCAGACGCTTCCATATCATGTCATGCCGGGATAGAAAGTCCTTCCAGTCAATATCCAGTTCCATTGTCCCCGGTTTATTGCATGATTGCATCATCGTTGGAACCATCATTGTTCCCAGCATGCCTGCGGAGGTTCTTCCTATGAATTTTCTTCTCGATATCATAACCAGTTGTTATTTATTCCCACGCAAGAGTACATTTGCCAACCGCATAAAACCTTTCGCCATCCACCAGCTTCATAGCAGTATAAATAACCGTAAAAGTTCCGTCATCTTCCTGAATGGCACAGAGTGGTGTACGCATATGATGATCCCCGTCTTCTGCCCAGGTATTATTGCCCGACTGTGCCTTTAGCCTTGTTTCCAGTGGCCAGTTTACACCATCTTCTGAGATGCTGTATGCAATTTCCTGATCACCGTAAGAATCGAAAATGGCCAAATATCGACCATCATCCAGTTGGCTTACCACCGGATTCTCTGTAAATTCTTCCACGATGGGAACCGGGTTTGCAGATTCGGGCATCCTTTCCCAGGGGCCGCTGAGCTTGTCGGCGTGCGCCAGTCCAACCGGCCATGGTCCCCTGGGGATGTGATAATGACCACCATAGAAAGCATACCACTTATCTCCTGCTTTGTATGGATTAAAAGAGTCCACACCCTGATCTCCTTCCCATTCCTGTGTGTTTCCGTCGGGTTGCATAATAATATCCACATCCAGGTAAGGGCCCTCTATTCCATCAGGACCACCTACAACCGACCTGGCTCGAAAAATCCTGCCTTTATAATCCGAATGTTCCAGTTCACCTTTACCTGCATCCCCGCCACGATAAGCTACATAGAAAATATTCCAGGCTTCCTCCTCCTGGTTGTACTCTACTCCTGTAAGCCAAACCTCTGAACGCAGGTTGGTGTGAGAACGTCCGGGGATTCGTTCAACCACCGTTGACTGACGTTTCCAGTTTACTGCATCGGTACTGGTCCAGTGGGCACATCGCAAATCCAGGTGAGGGCGCCCGAACATTTCATTTACGAACATGTGGTAAACGCCATTGTGTTTTACCAGCTGTCCGGTCTCAAAGCCTCCTTTGTTATTACTGGCTTTAACATCAGTATGATTGAAGTCAATTACAGGTCCCTGGTGCTCACTTATAACAGTTAATTTTTCTTTTTTTTTCGCCAGGTTTCCCTGAGCAAATACCGGAGCGATTCCCATTGACATCAAGAAAAAAGTAACACATGTGGGTATAAGCAATCGAATCTTCATTTTTCGTTTCTTTTAAAAGTTGTTTATCTGATTTAACTATTTGGCAGGAATAACCCCAAGGATAACATAACTCCCTTCACCAATCATTTCAATGGTTTGTTTGCCCTTGCCGTATTCGAACGCATGAACATTCAAATTAGGGAGCGTAGTGGTTTTACTACTGAGATCAGCAATGTCTTCAAGGATAGGATCCAAGCCTCCCCGTTCGTTGGCATGGGCCACATGTTCCAATGCAGGAACCTGAAGCCATTGTTTTTCCCTTGAGTCAAAATAGCCCACCAGTACTTTTACCGGTTCATTTGCCTCGATTTCGATACTTAGCTCATTTCCTTTTTCTGCATATTCGTGTGAAAAACGAATACCTGTTAATCCTTTCAATTGCGGGGTGATGTCGTCAATGGTGAAATCATTATCTGTAAAAAGTTTGGCTCCTTTTTTTACTTCATAGGTTTCCACGCCCTTGGTCAGCAATTTAAATTTTGCTGCCGGCCAGGGTTTGATATTCTCCTTGTTAACACGCCAACCTTTATCTTCTTCTATTTTTTCCAGATTAGCCACTTCGGTTTTGAAATCTGCCAGTTCCTGTTCGTATCTCTCTACAAGATGAGACCAGTGATAAACCTCCGGCCATGGAACACTCTGTCGACCGTGAAATGCATTCGAATAACGATAGGTATCCCTGGTCAGCTCTTCCAGTTTTTTGTAATGTCTTAAACTCTCTTCCAGGTAAGGAACTGCTTTTGTCATGTATGCTTTATCTCCACTTTTTCTGTAACGGATAATGTTCATGGCTGCTTCAACCTTGGCACAATAGTTTTTTGTCATTGCTTCAATACAGTGCATGTCATTGCGTAAGCGCTCAAACTCATCCTTATTTTTTGTCACATAAGGTGCGGCTGCTTCAATTTCCTTAACTGCTTCTGCCGAAAAGTCAAGCACCTCTTTAATGATTTGTGGCGGTGTTTCGCCCACATGCGGTCTGTTCGCATACTCGTTCTCCACATACTGGTTTATGGTCTCCCCAATAGGTGAATCGGAGTCATACAACTCCTGCCATACCCTTGCTGTGTGTGGATCGGTAAGCTGTTCGAGTCTCATACCCAATCCCATGCACTGGCGGTTTCCTCCGGTAATACCGAATCGGCGCAGGATACGTGGCGCACACTCGCCTGAGGCATCATAGGCAGCATATATTTTTTCTGCTGCCTCACGTGTACCATATGTTTCGGCAAGTCGTCCAGTCCAATGTTCAAGTTCTTCTGCCGGATCGCGATCTAACTTCCAGCAGTAACGTGCCCATATTTCAAACCACAGGCGATCGCGTTCAATTTGGGTAATATCTGCGATGTCGGGTGTATTGGGCCAGTCCCAGTAGGCCAGCGGGTAGAGGTGCAGTCCATTGCCATCCAAACGGTCGCGGATTGCCTTGGCAGCATTCCATATAAAACTAAAATCAGCATAGCGGAAAGGTTCCAGATTACTCATCAAATGCACATTTGCCATGTGTGTACCACTGTATTTCGACATGTCCTTGTGAAATTGCTGGTATTTACCACGGGGGGTTTCGCTGGTGAGCGATTCGCCATTGTACTTTGACATGCTGAACAGGTTGGAATAGATTTTTTCTCCTTCGGAAAGTACCTCCTTATGGCTGCCATATTCTACTATATGATGCCCACGCACTACAATTGGAGGAAGTTCTGTCTCGTTACGCGCCTTTAGCCCGTCCTTTACGCCCGGTATTATTGTTTGGGTGAACCATTCCACCTGATTTTCACTTCCACTCAATGCTTCTCCAAGACATAGTAACAAGCCCACATTGGGATATTCCTCAATAAACTTAGCAATTGACTTACGCGTATAGTCTGCCGCCTTTGGTTCCGACTTGCGAAGCTTGGTGCCCAGTCCCAGAGATTTAGGCAGGTGAATATTATAGAACATCTGAATCAGCCAGATGCCGCGTTTGTCGCACTCGTTGGTCAACCAGTACATCATTTCACGGTTTTGCTGCAAAATTTCCGGAGAAACCTCAAGTGCCTCGGGGTAATCATCAAGTTGAACCAATGAAGCAAATGGATGACCGTTCCAAAGGTAAAGGGAGTTCATGCGTTGGCTTACCAGAAAATCAAGGTATTCATTCCAGTGCTCCTTGTCATAAAAGAAGGGAAAGTACTCCGGTTTATAAGGCCATTGATAGTGTCCGCCGTAAGGATCCATCTCTAACTTCTGCATACCAATACATGGCCCGCGTAGCTTGAATTCGGGTGCATCGGTTAAATCCAATTCCGCAGGGAAAGCCCCGGTATTGCGAATTTGTTCAGCCAGTTCGAGGCAGCCGTACAGCACGCCCGACTCATCAGCTCCCACAACTTCAACAGTATTCTTTTTGAGGCTTTTTAAATGAAATCCCTCAGGCTTTAGTTTATCCGCATTATCATCTTTCTGAAAACTCACCTTGATGGTGGCTTTTACAGAAAGTTCTTCACATGCCTGCTTTACCTGTTGCGTGGCATAATTGATTCGAGGTGATAAACTCTCCTCTTTACAGACAACTTTCAGCTTTCCCTGGGCTAAAGCCTCGCTGTTACCTATGCATGCGAGAATGCATATACTTAAAATAATCTTTCGTAATATATTCATAGGTAAAGTTTCGCACTTGTTATCAAAGCAGATGATTTCAACCAATTCTGATTTGACATCATATGCCATGTGTTAGTATATCAGTAATTTATCTTTTCCATTTTCGGATGTTCTGCTATTTCCTGCGTTTCAGAGCAATTTTATAGATTTCACCCAGCTCTGTTCCCTTTTCTGCATGCTCACTGACAGAAAGAATAAACGGAACTTTTCCGGCAGAAAGCTCAGCCAGGCCGAATTCAATCTTCTCTGCTTCCCGGCTCAGCACTTTAATTGATTTTCCATTAACCTTTAAATCAATAGGTGCGCACTTATCCAGGTTCTTTCCCTGCAGAAAGACCGAAACGCTGAGCGCTTTCTGAACCTCAATCTCATACCCGGCCAAATCTCCGGGAGAGCGAAATCCAATCAGCCCAGCGCCGAAGTCCACACTTTTCATCTCCCCGTTAAAATGCAGCGCATGCGTAGCCGGGAAGGCCCAGGCTTGCCTTTGATTATCGATGTTATTGATAAGCAGCTGGCGCATGGGGAAGGTCCGGTTTCGCCTGGCAATTTCGTCCCAATGTGCCCGGCAACGTTTGGCCATTTCCTCACTTTTCCGGGGCAAAGCTTCACTGAGGTTATTTTGCTCACTGGGGTCTTCCAGGATATTATAAAGCCTGAGCTCACCCTCCGGCAGGTGGTGGAATTTGTATTTCCCGCTTTGCAGAATGGTATGCAGCTGGCTGTAATCCAGCTGGGTCGCATCAGGGATAATGCCGTTAAATCCTACAGGTGTACCCGGACCGCCACTGGCCAGGCGGAAAATCTCATGCTCATCGGCAAACTTTTTATCCTCCAGGGAAGCGCGAAAGCTCCGGCCTGCGAAAGGCAGGTGCTCCGGCCAATCGGCTTCTGAAATCTGCGCCAGGTCCAGAAGTGTAGGCAGGACATCCTCCACTCCAAGGGATTGATCACGAACACCGGGGGCTATTTCTCCTGACCAGCGAACCAGAAGCGGACTGCGTATGCCATTGTCCCACACTTCCCCCTTGCGTCCTACCAGCTTGTCAGGATTGCGCAGGAACCAGTCATCGGTATGGACTCTCTTGTTTACCGCGTTCTCCCAGACAAGGACTTCCACGTCCTCCACTGCATCCACCGGTCCGTTGTCACTCATAAAGAGCACAATGGTGTTTTCATCCTGTCCCTC
>JAAEOI010000179.1 GCA_024244665.1 Bacteroidota bacterium
AAGGTCATCATGGCCAGGAAGAACCCTGTTTTCGTAGTCTGTTTTGTGGTATTCATGATTGAGCTATTTACGTATAACATTGATTTCGGATGCCCATGACCTCCACCAGGTAATCTCCGGCCGCTTTCATGGAGCGCTTCCAGACATTTTTCTCGCCGCATGAGGCAAAACAGAAGGTGTAAAACTGTGCAGGGAAATGCAGGAGAAACTGCGTTTTATTCATGTGATGAGATCTTGCAAATATAGACCCCTAAATCTACCTATTTTTCAGTAAAATCAGGTGATGCGGCCCTGTTCTCCGGCTCGCTTCTCCTTATTTGGATTTCTTCTTCGGAAGGGGGAGTAGGGTGAGGATGCGGGGGTGGAGCTTTCTCCCTTTTTCTCGCGCCGGTAGTTGTTGAAAGAGAGGTAAAAGGCATACCACACAATGATCAGGATCACGGGGAGGATGGTGTAGCTTGTGTAGTAGAGGCAGGAAAGATTGAAGAGACAGTTTTTCGACGGATCACGGCGATTGTAATATACTGGGATGGTTTTTCCTATTTCCATTTCGTAGTCGACGGGCCCAAGGGTAACCAGAAGTGAGTCACCAACCCGGAACCGGACCTCGCTGGCCCAGGTCAGTTCGGCCTCGCCAAACATATTCTGATCCAGATGTCTCGAGAAGCCCTGCACAGTTCCTTCGGTCCGTTCACCGCCGGAAAGCAATCGCCAGTGCCTGCTCATGGGCAGGAGGACGATCATGACCATCACCGCCCAGAATACCAGTTTGCTTATGCTGTACAACTTCATAAGTGCTAAAATAGCTTAAATAGGGGGCTATTCAAAAATCATTTTTCTACCTTGAAACGCAAATTCAAAAAATCAATTTATATGAGAGTTTTATTATTTATGGCTACCGGTTTGCTTTTTCTTTCAGTCGGAGTAAAAGGTATTGACCATGTTGATACACGGATGATGAGCGAACCGGCCATTAGTGACAAACACATTGCATTTATCTATGCCAACGATCTCTGGGTGGCCAATGCTGACGGTACACAGCCAAAACGACTCACCGTGGATAAAGGAGTTGAGTCGAGGCCCTTCTTCTCACCCGACGGGAAGCAGATCGCTTTCAGCGCCGAGTATGACGGAAATACTGATGTGTTTCTCCTGCCGGTGGAAGGCGGTATTCCCGAAAGACTTACCTGGCACCCGGGCAGCGATTATGCCGCCGGTTTCACGGTAGACGGGGAGAACGCGCTTTTCCTTTCGAGAAGAGCTGTTCATACCGGGCGTTACCTTCAGTTGTTCACCGTTCCGTTGGAAGGTGGATACCCCACAAAGCTGGAGATCCCCAACGCTTATCATGCATGCTATTCACCCGACGGATCGAAGATGGTTTACAGTCCGGTTCCGGATGTCTTCCAGGTATGGAAACACTACCGGGGCGGAACCATCTCCAGGCTCTGGCTTTTCTCATTTGCTGACCACTCCATCGAGGAGATTCCCAAGCCCCAGGATGGTTGCAACGATGTCTACCCCATGTGGATCGGGGAGAAGATTTATTTTCTAAGTGACCGGAACAAGGAGTTCAACCTCTTCTCCTACGACACGGGCAGCAAGGATATTGAACAGCTAACGAATTTTGAGGATTTCCCTATTATCAGTGCCAGGAACCATGGCTCAAAAATTATATTCGAGCAGGCGGGCTACCTGCATACATTTGATCTGGAGAGTGCCTCTCCATCGAAGCTGCCGGTTGGGATTTCGGCCGACCTGCTGGAGCTGAGGCCCCGCTTTGTTAATGGTGGAAGATATATCAGGAGTGCCGGTATCTCTCCCTCCGGGGCCAGGGCTGTATTTGACTATCGCGGCGAAATTATTACCGTTCCGGCCGATAAGGGCGATCCCCGTAACATTACCCAGACAGCTGCCGCACACGAAAAATACCCTGACTGGTCGCCAAACGGGAAGAGTATTGCCTATTTCTCAGATGCTTCGGGCGAGTATGCGATTCATATCAAGTCGCAGGATGGCAAGGGAGATGAGCGTGTGATTGCACTGAACGGCACCGGTTTTTATGGTAACACCCAGTGGTCGCCCGACAGTAAAAAGATTGTTTATACAGACAACGGCAGGAACCTTTACATCATGGATGTGGCTTCCGGAGTTTCTCAAAAGATCGACTCCGATGAGCTCTATGTCCCCGGTCCCCTCCGCTATATGTTCGGCGACTGGTCGTTCGACTCAAAGTGGGTTGCCTATACAAAGGTAACTGCCACCTTTTTTCAGCAGGTATATCTCTACTCGGTGGAACAGGGAAAATCTTTCGCTGTGACTGATGGTCTGAGCGATGTCGTTGAGCCTGTATTTGACCGTGAAGGTAAATACCTCTACTTCTTTGCCTCAACCGATGCCGGCCCGGTAATCAACTGGTTCGACCAGAGTGGTGCCGATATGGAGATGACCCGTAACATTTACCTTGCCACTCTCCAGACTGAAACTCTCTCTCCCTTTGCCAAAGAGAGTGATGAGGAGGAGGTGAAGGAGGAGAAGAATGGTGAGGAGAAGGATGAAGATGTTGCCAATTCCAAAAAGAAGAAGAAAAAGGGTGGTGATGAGGAAACCGAAGAGGAAGAGGAAAAAAGCCTGAGCATCGATCTGGATGGGATCCAGAACCGGATTATTGCGATTCCGGTGGATGCTGCAGATTTGTCCAATCTTTTCTGCTCCAAGGAGAATGAGATTCTCTACATGAAAAATGTGCCAGGGAAGCGGGCTATGTATAAGTACAGCCTGGAGGACCGTGAGGAAGAGGAGGTAGCCGAAATGGACCACTACATGCTTTCGTCTGACGGAAAGAAGATGCTCTATGTGAAGAAGGGTACCTGGGGAATAGCCGATGCAGGCTCCAAGCCCGAAGCAGGAGAGGGGATTGTTAAGACCGGCAGCATTGAGGTGAAAATTGATCCCGTAGCGGAGTGGCCTCAGATCTTCGACGAGGTGTGGCGGATCAACAGGGACTATTTCTATGATTCCGGAATGCACGGATCTGACTGGCCTGCCATGAAAGAGAAGTACGGACAGTTCCTGCCGCATCTTAGCTGCCGGGCCGACCTGAACCGCGTAATATCCTGGATGTGCAGTGAACTGGGAGTCGGTCACCATAGGGGTGGTGGCGGCGATGACCGGACCGATCGCGATCGTGTTTCCGGGGGATTACTGGGAGCCGACTTCAGCGTGGAGAATAATCGCTACCGTATCACCAAGGTGTATGAAGGATTAAACTGGAATCCCGATCTCCGTTCACCACTCACTGAGCCCGGACTGAATGTGAAGGCGGGGGAGTACCTGCTGGCTGTAAACGGTGCGGAACTGACCGCCGGTGAGAACCTCTATAAGTTTTTTGAGAGCAGTTCGGGGAAAATCGTGGAGCTCACTGTGGGACCCAATCCCAACGAAACAGGATCGAAGGTGATCAAGGTAAGCCCCATTGGAAATGAGGGCGCCCTGCGTAACCGCGACTGGGTTGAAGGCAACCTGAAGAGGGTGCATGAAGCCACCGACGGACAGGTGGCCTATGTCTATGTTCCCAATACAGCAATGGCTGGTCATGAATATTTCAAGCGCTACTTCTTTCCGCAGGTGAACAAGAAGGCGATCATTGTTGATGAGCGTTACAACGGCGGCGGTTCACTGGCCGACTACTACATCGATATCCTGTTGAGGCCCTACCAGAGTCACTGGAATATGCGCTATGGCAGGGACCTGAAATCGCCCTCTGCCTCCATCCAGGGGCCCAAGGTGATGATCATAGATGAGAATGCCGGATCGGGGGGCGATATGCTTCCCTATATGTTCAGGAAATTTGAGGTGGGTACCCTGGTTGGCAAACGCACCTGGGGTGGCCTGGTGGGTGTTCTTGGATTCCCGGAAACGGTTGACGGCGGTGCCTTTACAGCTCCTAATGTGGCCATCTGGACCGAGGATGGTGGTTACATCATAGAGAATGTGGGAGTGGCACCGGATATCGAGGTTGAACAGACTCCGGCCGATGTTATCAATGGCACCGATCCACAACTGGAAAAGGCCATCGAGGTGGCTCTTAAGAAGCTGCAGGAAAATCCGCCACACGAGCCGGTTCGTCCCCCATACCCCATCAGGGGAAACAATTAGACAGTACACAGGGAGCAGTGCACAGTGTTCAGTGCACAGTGCACAGTGTTCAGTGCACAGTACTCAGAAAATGTGCGGGGGGAGCGATCCTCCTGCATTTTTTTGTAGATTTATGTAAAACTGATCCTAATATGCAGACCAGATATCACTTCCGGCTTTCCATTGCACTTGTATTACTTGTATCATTGTGCACCCTTAGAGGCCAGGGAGTGATCCAACAGGGCAAACAGGACCCCCCCGGGCAGGCGACGCCTGACAGTGTGGTGATTCTTCCATTTGAGGTGACCGCTATCACAGAAGCCTTCAATCAATCCAACAGCCTGATCAGCACCTCTGCCAATATGCGTTTAACCGAGGATGCCTTCAGGGAAAATAAACTTGAAGTGGATACTCTATTTGGAGTGATTGATCAGTTTTTACATGATACCTCGGTGGTAACCCTGAAGGGTGTCAGCGTGAGGGAGCTGGATCAGATTTCACAAAGAGCCGATTACTATACCGGAGAGTTAAATAAGTTGCAGGAATCGCTGGCAAAAGAGGCCCTTGATCTGAGAAATGCAGTGGCTTTGCTTGATCAAAATAAGCAGAGGTGGATACTTACACTGGAAGTAAGTCCGGAAGATGAGATTCATGAAGAGAGGCTTCAACGCATGAACAGAACCCTCCACAAGCTCGACTCTGTTGAGATACTTTTGCAAACAGATCTGGGGCGCATGCTCTCTCAGCAGGATCGGTTCACGGATAAGAAAAACGACATGGAACAGCTACTGGTCAGGGTCCGGGATCAGAAGGTAGTCCTGGGAGAACAGATGTTCTCCAGGGAGATGCCTGGTTTTTTCAGTGACCTTTCGAGCCTGAAGGACTCTACCATGCTTGGTAAGCACTACCGGCAGTTTAAAAAGTCTGTTGAAACAGATATGGCTATATTACAGTCGGAATACCTTACGCCGGTGATTGTTGCTTCGGTGATGTTCTTCATAATATTGATTTTTGCCGTTTGGTATAAGCGACATTTCGCCAGCATGATGTCGGTGGCCAAATTCGAGCTTTCGGAGTTGCATATGGAAATCATCTATTCGCCGGCGACGACGGTGGTTTTTGCCATTGCCATATTGATCCGGTTTATCATTCCGGATTTGCCTCATACCTTTGCCGGGCTGAACATTTTAATCATGATGGTTCCCATGATTGTTATTGTTATCAGGCTTTTTGGAAGCCAGGTCAGAACCTGGATACTGGTACTGGTTGTTCTGTCGGTCTTTACATTTGTGTATGAGCTTTCCTATTCTCCCGACATCATGCTCAGAATACTCCTTCTGATCTTCTCTATGACGGGCCTTTGGCTTTTCATATGGCTTATTGTCAAGAAACCCCTGGGCTCCAGGTTTGGAGGCTCTCTTGCTTACAGGTTGTTCAGGTCTCTTCTCCTGATATTTACCATATTGTTGCTGATCTCCATTGTTGCCAACCTGTTGGGTGCGTTTAGTCTGGCCGAATTCTTCACCCTGCTCCCCATCCAGATTACCGTACTGGCCATCGGGATCCAGGTAACAATCAAGGTGGCAGATACGATCATTTTTCTCATTCTTGCCAGCAATTATGCGCAGAGGGCCAATGTGATCAGGGATGAGTTTGATGTGATCTATCGCAAGATGGTGCGTTTGATCGGTCTGTTCCTGTGGTTGTTTTTCTTTTCTACAGCACTCAGAATATTTCGTCTGAGGGAGGCCGTAATAGAATGGGGCCTGGAACTATTTGCTACCGGCAGGAAGATTGGAAACGTTGAATTCACCCTGGGGAATATCCTGATACTGGTATTCGTAATCTGGCTCTCTATCATGATTACACGCATTGTCAGTCATATATTGGAGAAGGATGTATTCACCCGGGTAAAAATGTCCAAAGGGTTACCCAGCACCATCGTTATGTTGCTAAAGGTGGTGCTGATATCGGCAGGATTTTTCCTGGCCATGGCCGCAGCCGGACTGGAGCTCACCAACCTCTCCATCGTGCTGGGAGCTTTCTCAGTGGGTATCGGTTTCGGCCTGCAGAATATTTTCAACAACATGGTATCTGGTTTGATTCTGGCCTTCGAGCGCCCTATCAAAGTAGGGGATGTGGTGCAGGTTGATGAACTGCTTGGTACGGTTAGCTCCATTGGGTTGCGTTCCAGTACAGTGCGGAGCTACGAAGGAGCCGAAGTAATCGTACCCAACGGAAACCTGATCTCCAACCAGATGATCAACTGGACAAAGTCGGATTTCATCCGCCGCATGGACATCCGAATAGGTGTGGCCTATGGTACAGATCCTTTAGCGGTTAAGGCGATTCTGAAGCAGATTGCCTCTGATCACGATAAGGTCCGGAGAATCCCTGTCCCCGAAGTATTTTTTATTGATTTTGGAGAAAGTTCTCTTGATTTCAGACTGCTGGCCTGGGTGCACGTGGACTACAAGCTGACCACCGAAAGTGACCTGAGGTTGGCACTGAATCAGAGCTTAAAGGAAGCCGGAATCGAAATACCCTTCCCACAGACCGACCTTCACGTCCGTTCGGACAAAACGAAGGCTAAGCCTGCTGCAACCAAACCAAAACCCGGTAAGACCACTCCAGGACCCTGACCCTGTCGATGAGCCCGATGCACTCTTCTCTGAACCCTCCATGGGGATTACCTGGCAGATGTATTCGTAGTTCCCATCGCCCTTGTTAGCAACCTGTTCCATCATCGATTCGTTCAGGTTACCGTGTCCCACACCACAGATGGTCAGGTAAATACCCAAATCCCTGAAATTCTGTACCAACTCGATGAGTTCGACGGTTGAGGAGACCCCCAAGTTAAAATCCCCGCAGTTCCCAGAATGATCCGGTTGTTGCCTCCCTCTTTGAAATTGTTATCGGCAATCTCGCAGGCCACCTCCAGAGCGGCTCCTCCTGCAGTACTTCCCGAGGCCCTCAGCCGGTCGATGGCTCTGTGTATCTTGTTTGTTTCCGATCCACTGACCGATTCTCAATATCACCTGTGTAATTGCCCATACTCATTTCAGAG
>JAAEOI010000180.1 GCA_024244665.1 Bacteroidota bacterium
GCGTTATTGGGGAGAGCCCTTCCCGGTGATCCACTGGGAGGACGGAGAGATCTCCCTTCTGGAGGATACCGATCTTCCCTTGCAGCTTCCAGAACTTCAGAAATATGAACCAGGCAGTGAAGGTGAATCTCCGCTGGCCAATGCACCCGACTGGCTTGAGGTAATCGGACCAGATGGACGAAAGGGACGCCGGGAGACCAATACCATGCCCCAGTGGGCAGGCTCATGCTGGTACTACCTCAGGTATATCGATCCGAAAAACGATGAGGAGCCATTTTCCAGTGAGAAAGAAAAATACTGGATGCCGGTGGATCTCTATGTGGGGGGAGCCGAGCATGCTGTACTTCATCTGCTCTACAGCCGTTTCTGGCATAAGGTATTATATGACCTGGGCATTGTCTCCACCGATGAGCCTTACCAGAAACTCTATAACCAGGGAATGATCCTGGCCTTTGCCTATGAAACAGATACCGGTGCCAAGGTAGTCACCGACCTGGTGGAGGAGAAAAACGGCGTGTACTCTCACAGGGAGACAGGTGAAGAGCTGAAGCAGATTGTGGCAAAAATGTCAAAATCACTGAAGAATGTGGTTAACCCCGATGATGTGGTCTTAGCTTACGGAGCCGATTCGCTTCGCTTATACGAAATGTTCCTCGGACCACTGGACGCTGTTAAGCCGTGGGTTGAAAACGGTGTCAAAGGAGTATACAATTTCCTCAACAAAGTTCATAAATTCTTTGCCGACCAGGATCACTATCACGAGGGGGAGGAGGACCCGGAGGTGGTGAAATCGCTACACGCCACCATCAAGAAAGTGGGGGAGGATATCGATGTGCTGCACTTTAACACAGCCATCTCACAAATGATGATCTTCACCAACCTTTGCATTAAAAAAGGAAAAGTGACACAGAATACCGGGGAGGCATTTATCAGGGTACTGGGACCATTTGCACCACATCTTGCCGAGGAGATCTGGAACATCCTGGGCCAGAAGGCGTCAGTTGCCCTTGCCGAGTGGCCGCCCTTTGATGAGTCGAAACTTCAGGAGGATGCCCATGAGTACCCGGTGATGATCAATGGCAAACTCCGTTTTAAGATTAATCTACCCCTGGAAATGCCTGATGCAGAGCGCCGTGAAAAGGTACTTTCGCACGAAACTGCACTGAAATGGACCGAAGGGGCAGATCCCAAACGCTTCATCCATGTTCCAAATAAGATCATCAACATCGTAGTGTAATGAGAAGGGGAAAAGATCTGATCATTATGGTTCCGTTGACCCTCCTTGCGGTGTCGGCGGTATATTTCATGCCACAGAGAGCTGTCTCGGCGCTCCCTGTTGACCAGGGCACGGAAGTGATGCAGACCGGTCAGATTGAAGAGGCCCCCATTGAGACTCTATATGGCATCCCCCTGTCAGGGTACCGGGTTAAACGCGGAGAAGTCCATCGCGGCCAGTCGCTTGCCGGATTGCTCCTCCCTTACGGTGTAAGCGCTAAACAGATCTACGAGATCTCCCTGCTTCCCGACTCACTCCTGAATGAAAGAAGGATCAAGCCCGGAAACAGATTCACGTTATTATCAAGGAATGACTCAGTTCCGGCCATCTTTATCTACGAAAAGGATCCTCTCAACTATGTAACTGTATATCTTGATTCTGAACCTGTACGGGCTAAAAACGCGACCAAGGCAGTGGAACAGAGGCTCATGACGGCTTCTGGAACCATTGTGTCCTCACTGTGGGAATCAATGCTTGAAGCCGATGCAAATCCCATGATGGCTGTTGAACTGAGTGAAATTTTTGCATGGACCATCGATTTTTTCGGGGTGCAGGAGGGCGACCGCTATAAAGTGATCTATGAGGAATCATATGTGGATTCACAATCCATTGGGATCAACAGGATCATGGGTGCATGGATCCATCACAACAATAATGATTTCTGGGGCATACCCTTTGAACAGGACGAGATGATCAGTTTCTTCGACGAAGATGGAAACAGCCTGCGGAAAGCCTTCCTGAAGGCACCCCTCAGGTTCTCCCGGATTAGCTCGGGATTCTCCAATTCAAGATATCACCCTGTTCTGAAAATACGACGACCGCATCACGGGGTAGATTATGCAGCCCCGTCCGGAACCCCGGTCCTCACGGTAGGCGACGGAGTCATCACGAAGATTGGATACCAGAAGCGCGGCGGAGGCAACTACGTAAAAATCAAGCACAACAGTGTCTATTCAACCACATACATGCACCTGAGCAGGTTCGGAAAAGATGTAAGGCAGGGACGTTATGTGAAGCAGGGCGATGTGATCGGGTACGTAGGTGCAACCGGACTGGCCACCGGACCACACCTGGATTTCAGATTTTATAAAAACGGCAGCCCTGTCAACCCTCTGAAGGTGGAGGCCCCCCCTGTGGAACCGGTCCACGAAGAGAACCTTTCAGCTTATAAGCAGAGACTTAGCTTCACCATGAATGTCTTAAAGCTGATCTAACATCTGCTCAATCACCCTGGGATAGTGCTCATACTCCAGTTCATGTATCCTGGTAGCAAGTTCTTCCGGGGTATCCCCTTCCCGGACCTCACACATGGCCTGGAAAATAATGCTCCCAGCATCATATTCCTGATTCACATAGTGAATGGTGATTCCCGACCGGGTATCTCCACTGTCAATAACCGCCTGGTGAACATGGTTCCCGTACATACCTTTACCACCATAATTTGGCAGCAGAGCTGGATGAATATTGATGATCCTCCCCTCAAAGGCCCGAATAAGGCCGGAAGGAACCAGCCAGAGAAAACCCGCTAGCACAACCAGGTCAATCTCCCTCTCCTTTAGAAGCTCAATAACTTCATCCTTTTCATAAAACTGTTCCCGGTTAAAGACAACTGTCTCCACATTAAGGCTTTCTGAGCGTGCGATTACTCCTGCCCCGGACTTGTTAGTGAGCACAATTTCCACTCTTCCGGCAAGGCTTGCCCGAAAAAAGTGAATTAAGTTCTCTGCATTGGTACCCGAACCCGAGGCAAGTATGGCTATCTTTTTCATTTACTTTATTTTACAACTTCTCAAAATGGGATTTTTTGAAAAAAATATCACTTTTTAGACTAAATTGTTGTCAAAAAAAGACCTTTCTTTTGAAAAGAGTCGAATTTTGCATTTCTTTGCACCGTTAAAAATAACCAATATTATTAATTTAAATTTATAGTCATGTCTGACGTTGCATCACGAGTAAAAGCAATTATTGTAGACAAGTTAGGTGTTGATGAGAATGAGGTAACTCCGGAAGCTAGCTTCACTAACGACCTTGGAGCTGATTCTCTTGACACAGTTGAGCTCATTATGGAGTTTGAAAAAGAATTCAATATGGGTATTCCTGATGATCAGGCTGAAAGCATTTCCACTGTTGGGGACGCGATCAAATATATTGAAGAAAACGCAGAATAAACTGTAGTTTTTCGTTATAATTTTTTTGGTATGAAACGGGTTGTAGTTACTGGTTTAGGGGCATTCACGCCTCTTGGGAAAAATTTACAGGACTTCTGGGAAGCTCTTGTGAATGGAGTAAGCGGAGCAGATTTAATTACCCGTTTCGATACCGAGAAATTTAAGACCAAATTTGCCTGTGAGATTAAGAATTACGATCCACTGGAGTACTTTGACAGGAAAGGGGCCCGAAAACTGGACCCTTATGCGCAATATGCCCTGATCACTGCCGAGCAGGCCTACCAGGATGCAGGTCTGGCAGATGCGGATTATAATAAGGATCGTGCAGGCGTCATCTGGGCTTCCGGAATTGGAGGTCTGGACACCTTTACCAAGGAAATTGCGGGCTACATTGAAGGTGGAAGGACTCCCAGGTTCAGTCCTTTCTTTATTCCAAAAATGATCTCTGATATCGCAGCAGGTCACATTTCCATGAAATATGGTTACCGGGGCCCTAATTACGCCACGGTTTCTGCCTGTGCATCTTCGACCAATGCCATTATTGATGCTTATAACCTGATCCGTCTTGATATGGCCGACCTGTTTATAACTGGTGGGTCAGAAGCATCAGTAGTAGAGGCTGGAGTTGGAGGTTTTAATTCCATGCAGGCTCTCTCCACCAACAATGAGAATTTCAAAAGTGCATCCAGGCCCTTCGACGTATCCCGGGATGGTTTTGTAATTGGAGAAGGTGGTGGTGGTCTGATTCTTGAAGAGCTTGAGCACGCCCTGAAAAGAGGTGCAAAAATATATGCTGAAATCATTGGAGGAGGCCTGTCTGCAGATGCTCATCACCTGACAGCTCCCCATCCTGATGGTGATGGAGCCACGCTGGTAATGCAGAATGCCCTGAGGGATGCCAAAATCAAGCCCGAAGAGGTCGAATACATCAATGTCCACGGAACATCAACTCCCTTAGGAGATCTTTCTGAAACCACCGCTATCAAGCGCGTATTTGGAGATCATGCCTATAATGTGAACATCAGCTCCACCAAATCGATGACCGGGCACCTTTTAGGAGCAGCCGGAGCCGTCGAATCCATTGCAGTGATTATGTCTATCATTGACGGCATAGTCCCCCCCACGATCAACCTGGAGACCCTCGATCCTGAAATTGATCCCGAACTGAACCTTACACCGAATACTGCCCAGAAACGTGAAATAAACATTGGTATGAGCAACACCTTTGGATTCGGTGGTCACAACACCTCGGCCGTTTACAGGAAATTTAACGGGTAAGAGGTTGAAAGAACGCAGGTTCTATTTTCAACTGGTTAACATGCTTGGCTTTCTGCCCGGCAATATTTCACTTTACAAACTTGCCTTCCTTCCGAAGTCAGCTATTTTCAGCCAACCCCAGGCCGGAACAATCAACAACGAACGACTGGAATACCTGGGCGATGCTGTACTCGACTCTATAGTGGCGGACTATCTCTTCAGGAAATTCCCGGAAGGTAGCGAAGGCTTCATGACCAAAGTACGGGCACGTGTCGTAAAGCGTAAGAACCTGGACCACCTGGCCAACCAGATCGGAATCCCCTCCATGATCCGATCAGGGCTTCTCCCCGGAAACAAATCGAAGCATCTCTATGGAAATGCACTGGAAGCACTGGTCGGGGCTATATACCTCGATCGAGGATACAGGTATGCCAGAAGGTTCTTCCTGAAAAAAATATTGGAAAAACACATTGACCTGGCCCTGCTTGTGAACAAGGACCCTGACTATAAAAGCAGGATTATCGAGTGGGCACAGAAAGAGAGGATTGAAGTAATTTTTGAGAGCCTGGAGGAGTATACCTCAGCGCAAAAATCCCCCTCGTTCATCTCAACAATCTCACTGAACGGGGATAAAAAGGGAATCGGCAGGGGCAGTTCAAAAAAGGAGGCAGAGCAGGGTGCAGCAAAGGAGGCCATGCTAACCATTCATGCAACTTAAACGATGGCCGTTAAGAAGCATAAACTGCATATGGCCATTGATGAGGACTTCTGTCTGCTGGGAGTGGTTACCGACCAGCCCGATTACAGGATGTGTCTGCTGATCAACAGAGCCCTTGGATTTGACATCCGAAAACAGAACGACCTGATTCTCTACCACAGGAAACTGGATAAAGATCAGGTTTTTTCCCTCTTCGAATACTCTGACGATAAATCACTTCTCACCTATAGGATTATCAGGAACAGGGCTGCCGAAGGTTTCTTCCTGGATGAATTGAAAAATCTGGACTACCTTGTCCACATACAGGGGGAGGTCTCTGAAGAGAAGGTAACCTCCTTTTTCCAGAGCATAGCAGCCATCCCTGATGTCCGTATGTGTGTCCCGGTGGATCTGACCCGGATCCGCAACAAGGAGCGCCTGTGGCTCTGGTAAGCTCTTAAAAAAGCCAGCGGATCAGCGGGTACAAAACTGAATAAACAGGCAACTCCTGGTAATTCTGATACCCTTCCCGGTATAGTCCGTTCATGATCTTCCCCTGCCTTATTACGGGGCGGAACATCCACCTGTAGAAAGGGAACAGGCCCACAAACAGATCAAAAAACATATCCAGCAGAAACAACAATCCGGCTATCAGCGCATAAACATGGCCAGTGGTCTGGATATTGAATCCCGGGCCGAAGGAGGAGATTCCGCAAAGTGCCGCGATCCATATGCCTGCTTTGATCATCAGTCCGGGCGTCAGCAGGTAACTGATCCTGGAACGTACTCTTACCACGGCAAGCATCAGGGTGGAGATCAAACCTCCCGCCGCCATGCCCCCGATGAATCTCCAAATCAGGCTGTCGACAGGAAAAAAAAGCATGAATCCCAAAAGGGACATAAGTTTTACAAGAGTGGTCAGCCTGTGAAAGAAATGGGCCCTTGCACTCCTGGGAATTACCACCCGCCTGGTTTGGGTTTTGTATTTCACCTGGTGATTCATCACGCCATAGGTACGAATCTTCGAATCAAGGGTCCGGATCAGTTCAATACGGTAGGGTTTCCCCCCAGCCATGGCATTGGAACGGTAACAACAATGATCACTGGTTTTCCGGTCCTTACCCAAAGTAAAGAATGCGGCCACATTCTTTCTGCCTGTTTTAAATTTTCCCAGCCGGAACCATGTTCTCCTTTTCGGATATATATAGACCACCAGGACTCCACCGGCCACAATGAAGAAGAAGGTGCCGGCCAGACTGGCAGGATCATCGAATATGGCGATCAGGATGGGGGCGATTACAGCAGCAAGCGCAAAGATTACTGCAAATCCGTGGATGATGTATTTTACCAGGAGAATAGGATCGTGCCATTCGGGACGATTAAACATCTCCTCTTCCCTCCTTTTCTTCTCCCTTCTGGCCCTTGCCTGTTGAGCCCTTCGGTCACGCTCCCTTCGAAGTACCTCTTCGACCCGGGTATCCTCATATGATGATGTACGGTCATCCACCCTGCTGCCACCCTCAAGCAGGGACTCATAAGCCTCATGGATCTCCTGGAATTTCTGTTCTGCGCCGGCCGACTGGTTCATGTCGGGATGGTATTTGAGAGCCATCTTCCGGTAGGCGGATTTGATTTGCCGCTCGGTGGCACCACGGGATACCCCGAGTATGATATGCGGATCTTTTATGGCCACCAGTGTGCTTTTCCCGCAAGTTATCAATTCCGCCCCTTCCACACAAAAAAGCTGTCCGCCGGGAGGACGGACAGCTTGCACTAACCCTAAAACTAAACTAAAATTGCCTGCTATTGCTTCTTTGATTTTTTCTTCTTTTCGGTAACCGTCCATTCGCCATTTTCATCTCCGCTCACGATTACTTTAACCTCTTTCTTCACTACATGTTCTCCGTCATGCTCTCCCTCATACTCCTCTTCAATCAAGATATTGTAGGTCTCCCCGTCACCGGACTTCACAACAACCACATGCTTTCCATGGGCATCATGATCCATATGGATATCCTCACCACCTTCAAATTTGCATTTCATCACCTTCACATGATCACAATCATCTTCTCCTTCGCTGATCCAAACCTGGGAATCCCCGCTCATCTCTTTTATCTCGGTGGTTTTGCCATCCTCAGAAATAAAGACCATCGTTTTGGAATGACCCCCGTGATGTTCAGATTTGGTTTTATGAACCTTCATCATGTGTTCATCATCACCACTCATGACCTGCATCATCTTCATTGCATGTTTGGCCTGTTCTTCATCTTCAAAACTGTAAGTTGTATCTTTTACCACCTTACCGTCTCTCTCCACTTTAACAGTAACAGTGGTCTCCTGAGCTATCAGGCTCATCGAAAAAAAGAGTGCCGTTATCATGGCCAGGAACATAAATGGATTAATTTTTTTCATCGTCTGCCGTTTTGGTTCTTTGCAAATCTATGCCGGAATATAGTTACATTGGTTTAAAGGAAGTTAAAGAATGTTAAAACACTCTGAATGAATCAATGAAGCGAATTATCTTTGATCCATGAGCCGAACCGTATTGTGGATACTGACCGTCTTCCTGAGTATAGCAATGATTGCCCTTGTGGGCATCCAGGCATACTGGTTTAAAAACTCCATTGAAGCCAAGGAGCAGCAACTTGGGATGGTTGTTAACCAGGTACTTGAAGAGATTTCAGACGAACTGGAACAGAACCAGACCCTCACCACGATCCTGGAGGAGCTACAGCCACCGGTGGTCAGTCTCCAGAGCGCATCTGTCTGGAATTACCGGATCGACAGCAGGACCGTAGTGGCCGAAAGCGAGCCAGAGGAAGAGCCAAAGCGTGAGGATGAGCCGGAGCATGAGGGGAACCACCCCGTTGGAGTATACCGCCAGCCGCACCATTCCATCAAAAACCAGAAGGTGAAGATTATTGACGATTCTGTTATCGTGGTTATCGGTCAGGATGAGTTGTATGAGGACACCATCCTGGTCTCCGCGATGAAACGCGAAGAAATCAGACTGGAACTAACCAGGAGCTGGGAAGAGCAGGAGTTACTTGTAGACAGGATAGTCCGTCAAATGATGGTGGAAGGGAACAGCATTGAAGAGCTGATCTCCGAATCACAGATTGAGCAGATGCTCAGTACCAGCTTTCAGCAGAAAGGAGTCGGCATGCCTTACGAGTATGCTGTATACCTGGAAGGGAAAAAGCCCATCTATCAGTCAGATGCCTTCAATGAATACGAAAGCTGCAAGTATTTCCGAACCACCCTGATTCCCGGAGGCATTTTTAACGAACCCACCCTGATCAGCGTCTATTTCCCACTTGAGAAGAGGCACTTCCTGAAATCCATGGGAATCATTGGCTGGTCCTCCGCATTGATCACCCTGTTCGTACTCTCTCTCTTCTCATTGGCCCTCTACATTATTTTCAAACAAAAAAGGCTTTCTGAGATGAAGAACGACTTCGTGAACAACATGACCCACGAGCTTAAAACTCCCATCTCCACCATCAGCCTGGCATCCCAGATGCTCAATGACAAAAGCATTCCCGAGGAACAGAAGAACCTGTCCCAGATCTCCAGGATCATCCAGACCGAAAGTAAACAGCTTGGCTTCCAGGTAGAAAGGGTACTACAGATGGCCATCTTCGATCATGGAGAGTTGAAACTAAAAAGGGAGGAGATCAACCTTCACGACCTCATCGAAACCGTCGCCCAGAATTTTCTGCTGCAAATTGATAAACGATCCGGTAAGCTGGAATTCCTTCCCGAAGCTGAAGACCCGGTGATCACAGGCGACTCCATGCACATAACCAATGTGGTCTCCAACCTGATGCAGAATGCCATGAAATATACCCGGCAGACCCCGGCGATCAGCATTGTAACAAGCAATGAAGCAGGGCGCATTATTTTATCGGTAAGCGACAACGGAATCGGGATAAGCAAGGAGGATCAGAAAAGGATTTTCGATAAATTTTTCCGGGTTCCCACGGGGAATATCCATAACGTTAAGGGATTCGGGCTCGGCCTCAGCTATGTGAAGCTGATTGTTGAACACCACCACGGCTCCATTAAGATAAAAAGTGAACCGGATAAAGGATCCAGGTTCGATATTCACCTACCTTTACAGAACGCACAAAATACCAAATAGCAATGACAGAGATCAAGAACAGGATTTTGCTGGCAGAAGATGATGAGAACCTGGGATCGCTGCTCCAGGAGTACCTTCAGGCCAAGAATTATGAGGCTGACTGGGTTACCAACGGAGAGAAGGCATTCCGCCATTTTGAACAGTTTCACTACGACCTCTGTCTGCTGGATGTGATGATGCCGATAAAGGACGGTTTTACCCTTGCTTCCGAGATTCGAATGATGAACCGGGAAATCCCCATCATCTTCCTGACCGCCAAATCCATGAAGGAGGATGTACTTGAAGGTTTTTCACTGGGGGCTGATGACTACCTTACCAAACCTTTCAGTATGGAGGAGCTGCTTTTCAGAATTGAGGCGATCCTGAGAAGAACCAAAGGGGCCCGGGGTGGCGAAACCAATATCTGGAAAATCGGTTCATTTACTTTTGATGCCAATAAGCAGAAGTTGCAGGGCACAGGTACCGAACAGAAACTGACCACGAAAGAGACCGAATTGCTGAAACTACTCTGCAATAACATCAACCAGGTACTGGAGCGAAACTTTGCCCTGAAGGCAATCTGGATCGACGACAACTACTTCAATGCCAGGAGCATGGATGTTTACATTACAAAACTGCGCAAGTACCTGAAGCCTGATCCTAACCTTCAGATCATCAACGTACACGGGAAAGGGTACAAACTGGTGGTGGATGAAATTTAGGCTAGTCTAGTCAAGCTTCAGAACGGCTAAGAATGCTGACTGCGGAACTTCGATGTTGCCTACCTGGCGCATCCGCTTCTTCCCTTTCTTCTGCTTCTCAAGCAATTTTCTCTTCCGGGTAATGTCACCGCCATAACACTTGGCAGTCACATCCTTCCTGACCGCCTTTACTGTCTCCCGGGCAATGACTTTGGCCCCGATGGCAGCCTGTATGGCGACTTCATATTGCTGCCGTGGTATAAGCTCTTTCAGCTTCACACAGATTCTTCTTCCGAAATCATAGGCATTATCGCGGTGAATCAGGGTAGAGAGAGCATCAACCATCTCCCCGTTAAGAAGGATATCCAGTTTAACCAGATCGGCTTTCCGATAGCCATTGGGGTGGTAATCAAAGGAGGCATATCCCTTGGAGATACTCTTCAGCTTGTCATAGAAATCAAATACAATTTCGGCCAATGGCATATCAAAGGTGAGTTCCACCCTGCTGCTGGTGAGATATACCTGGTTCTTCAGGGTTCCCCTCTTATCAAGGCAGAGGGTCATTATGGATCCCACATAATCGGACTGTGAAATCACCTGTGCTGTGATAAAGGGCTCCTCTATATGATCAATGGCAGTGGAAACTGGCAGTCCCGACGGATTATGCACCTCCATCAGTTCCCCTTTGGTGCTGATCACGTTGAAGGATACATTGGGTACTGTGGTGATCACGTCCATATTAAATTCCCGATCGAGCCGCTCCTGGATAATCTCCATGTGCAGGAGCCCGAGGAAGCCACAGCGGAAGCCAAAACCAAGGGCTGCGGATGATTCAGGGAGAAAAGTGAGAGATGCATCGTTCAGCTGCAGCCTTTCGATGGATGCCCTCAGGTCTTCATAATCGTCTGCATCCACAGGATAGATCCCGGCAAACACCATGGGTTTCACATCCTCGAATCCGGCAATATACTCATCACAGGGACGATCCACATGGGTAACAGTATCACCCACCTTTACCTCTTTGGAGGTCTTAATCCCTGATATGATGTAGCCCACATCTCCGGCCGAAAGAACCGACCTGGGTTCGAGGCCAAGCTTTAGCACCCCAACCTCATCAGCATCATACTCCTTCACGGTTGCCAGGAACTTAACCAGGTCACCCTTGCGGATGGAGCCATTCAGGATCCGGAAATAGGCAATAATCCCACGGTATGAGTTGTAGACTGAATCAAAAATAAGGGCCTGCAGCGGGGCATCAGGATCACCTTTGGGAGCAGGGACCCGGTCAATGATGGCTTCCAGTATCTCATCCACGCCCAGTCCGGTTTTTCCGCTCGCCTCGATGATCTCATCCCTGTCACATCCGATCAAATCCTCAATCTGATCCTTCACTTCATCGGGCATGGCACTCTCCATGTCCATTTTGTTCAGCACCGGGATGATCTCCAGGTCCTGCTCAATGGCCTGGTAAAGCACCGAGATAGTCTGCGCCTGAATCCCCTGAGTTGCATCCACGATCAGCAAAGCACCCTCACAGGCAGCAATGGACCGGCTCACCTCGTAGGAGAAGTCCACGTGACCCGGGGTATCAATCAGGTTCAGCAGATAGTCTTTCCCCTCGTGCTTATGCTCCATCTGGATAGCATGGCTCTTAATGGTGATCCCTCGTTCACGCTCCAGTTCCATATCATCCAGTACCTGGTCCTGGAAATCCCTCTCATTCAGAGTGCCGGTTTTCATCAGCAGCCTGTCGGCCAGGGTACTCTTCCCATGATCGATGTGGGCTATAATACAGAAGTTGCGAATATTATCCATAAGTAAACGGTCGTTTTTTGCGCCCACAAAGATAAGAAAAAAAAGAGGCCGCTCCCATGGGAACGACCTCTTGAATATATATTGATGTGTATTAGACTACATCATGCCCATTCCGGGGGCTCCGCCGCCTGCAGGCATTGGGGGCTCCGGCTCGGGGATATCAACGATGGCAACCTCGGTGGTGAGGAACATACCTGCAATTGATGCGGCATTTTCCAGGGCGATCCGGGCTACTTTGGTAGGATCAATTACACCGGCAGTATATAGGTTCTCATACTTTTCAGTGTGAGCATTGTAGCCAAAATCGGCTTTACCGTCCATGATCTCTTTCACAACCACTGAACCTTCCATTCCGGCGTTCTCAACGATCTGGCGGAGGGGCTCTTCGAGGGCTCTTCTCACGATGGAAACACCAGTGTTCTCATCATCATTTGCACCTTTGAATTTTTCAAGGTTATCAAGTGCACGGATGTATGCGACACCGCCTCCGGGAATGATTCCCTCCTCAACTGCAGCGCGTGTGGCACTGAGCGCATCATCAAACATATCCTTCTTGGATTTCATTTCAACCTCGGAAGCTGCTCCAACATAAATTACAGCAACACCACCTGCCAGCTTGGCAAGGCGTTCCTGAAGCTTCTCACGGTCATAATCTGAAGTGGTATTCTCGATCTGTTTCTTGATCTGTCCTACCCTTGCTGTGATCATTTCCTTCTCACCAGCTCCGTTTACAACAGTGGTGTTCTCCTTGTCGATGGAGATCTTTTCAGCCTGACCCAGCATCTCCAGCTCAGTGCTTTCCAGCTTAAGGCCCTTCTCTTCCGAAATAACTGTACCACCTGTCAGGATGGCAATGTCTTCCAGCATCTCTTTCCTTCTGTCTCCAAAACCGGGAGCTTTAACAGCTGCGATCTTAAGTGAGCCACGAAGTTTATTCACAACCAGTGTGGCAAGCGCTTCGGCGTCCACATCTTCTGCAATGATCATCAGCGGACGGCCATTCTGGGCTGTTGCTTCAAGAACGGGAAGGAGATCTTTCATTGTTGAGATCTTCTTGTCATGGATCAGGATGTAAGGATTTTCAAGGATAGCTTCCATCTTCTCTGTATCGGTTACAAAATAGGGAGAGATGTATCCGCGGTCGAACTGCATCCCCTCTACAACGTCAACATAGGTGTCGGACGACTTGGACTCCTCAATGGTAATCACACCCTCTTTCTTCACCTTCGACATTGCCTCTGCAATCAGGGCACCGATGGAGATTTCATTATTTGCAGAAATGGAGGCTACCTGCTCGACCTTCTTGTTGTCATCACCAATCTCCCGGGTCTGGGACTGAAGGCTCTTAACAACCTCTTTAACAGCCTTATCGATACCCCTTTTAAGGTCCATCGGGTTGGCACCAGCGGTTACGTTTTTCAATCCTGCCTGCACAATGGCCTGGGCCAGTACTGTGGCAGTGGTGGTTCCGTCACCGGCATCGTCATTGGTCTTGGAAGCAACTTCCTTAACCATCTGTGCGCCCACATTCTCAAAGGGATCTTCCAGATCTACCTCTTTAGCAACTGTTACACCATCCTTGGTCACCTGTGGTGCACCAAATTTCTTTTCAATAATCACGTTGCGACCCTTGGGTCCAAGTGTTACCTTGACAGCGTTCGCCAGCTGATCGATACCGCTTTTTAGCTGATCGCGGGCTTCCATGTCAAATTTGATCTCTTTAGCCATTTTTTATGCTCTTTTTTGGGTTATTTACTTTGTGACGAATAAAACATCGCTTTGCGAAATAAGAAGATACTCTTCGTTATCGATGGTTAATTCCTGGCCGGCGAATTTTCCGTAAAGAACCTGGTCACCCACTTTGATTTCCATCGGTTCATCCTTCTTGTCGGATCCTACCATTACCACTTTTCCATGCTGAGGTTTCTCTTTCGCTGTTTCAGGAATGATGATACCACTAGCGGTTTTCTCTTCAGCCTCTGAAGGCTTAACGAGGACCTTGCCTGCAAGGATTTTACCTTTAAGTTCTGCCATTGTTTGAATATTTATAAGTTCGACATTATCAAAATCGTAAACTCTTTATCATAATTTGTGCCAAAGAGTATAAACAAAAAAAAAGTGTCAGTAATATGACATACTGACACTTTTTAGAAAATTATTTGTCCGGTTTTACTCATCTCCGCCGTCTTCGGCTGGCTCGGTTCCAAACGACTCCGGAAGATCGATGGTCTGTGAAGGCTGATCCATCATGGTCTCATCAAACTGACCCTGAAGACGTGAGCTGGCTTCTTCGCCGGCTTGCGGTAGGGTAATCCCTGCCAGAAGACTCAGAAGAATCAGTGCAGCCCCAAGACCCCAGGTGGCTTTCTCCAGGAAGTCGGCGGTTTTCCGAACACCCATGTACTGGTTGGATGACGAAAAGTTTGATGCCAGGCCTCCGCCTTTTGAATTCTGAACCAATACGATCAATATGGTGAAGACACAGGTGACAACAATCAATACTGTGAATATTACAAACATTTTATTCGCTCTTTATGAATGATTTATATTGCCTATTTTCTCAATTTGCGCAGCAAAGTAAGCACTTTTTTCCGGATATTTCAAACTTAATTTCTCGTAGGCATAGATGGCCTTAGCATAGAGGCCCTGTTTGATGTAGATCTGTGCCAGTGTGTCGGTTATGAAACCATCGTGTTCACGAATCGAAGCAAGCGAAACATCTTTCCTGCCTGCTGTTGATTTGTCGGCCCTGATGGGTCCGGGGTCCTCCCTGAGGAAATCCAGGATCAGACTGTTGGCCCGCGGAACCACCTGCCTGGCCTCAGCTTCCGTATCACTAACGGGGTCCGGGGCGCTTTCTGCCGGTGGCTCCCTCTCCACGGTCCCATGCTCCTCCATCTCAACTTCATCCTTGGTCACAGCCTCAATCAATGTTGTTGCTTTGATCTCATCCGGTTCATCCTCATCCAGGATAAAATCTCCGGCCTGCTCATCCTCATCCAGTTCAAGCAGATCTCCGGAAGCTTCCACCCCGGCATAGGGGGCATGCTGCACGATTATCACTTCTGCCTCGTGGTGAGGCTCATCGGAAAAACGGATCCCTTCCGATTCATCAACCAGCGGTTCATCCTCAACTATCTCCGGCTTTGCCACTTCTGACACCATGCGGAAAAGCTTCCGGCGATCGACCGCATACACAGCGGCCACCTTAAGCTCCTGTTCTTTTTCATATCCAAGAGATTCCCGGATCCTGACCTTCAGCATATGAGCCAGGTTGAACATGGGATAATTCTTGCAGAGATCATTTACCCGCTCAAGATCTGCAGGAGAGTAATGGTTAATATCGATAAGATGTTTAAGATCGGATGCGTCCATAGTTCGTTGTGGTTACCAGGAGACAAAAGCCCTGTTGAAAATATCCTCGATAAGGTTCTCCACGATCAGACTGATCAATTCATCCTCCACATCAGTCAGATTCTGGCTTGCATCATAATCCTCATACCTTGAAAAGCTGGTGTCATAATCCAGATCAGGTTCAACATAATTAGTATACTTCACCCTTACCGAAATTGTGAGCCTGTTCCTTGCAGCGGTCTCATCACTGGTAATGGCCGTTGGCCTGGTTTCATATTTGGTAATCTCGCCCGAGAACTCCACATCACCTCCATCGGTGGACAGTTCCAGGCTTGTATTGGACTGAATCTTGTCCATAAGGGCATCGGTAAACAACTGGCTAAGCTGAGCCTGCACAATAGCTGCCCGGTTGGGAAAATACTGAACCGAATAGGAGCTTACCTCCGTAGAGATGTTTACACCACTGAATGAGTAGGTAACCTTACAGGAGGGGATCACAAGCACCAGGGCTGAAAGCAAAATGGCCAGGGCTGCTCTTTTCAAATATCTGCTCATCCTATTCAATGTTGTACTCTTTTATTTTCCGGTAGAGGGTTCGTTCGGAGATCCCAAGATCCTGGGCAGCATATTTCCGTTTCCCGTTGTGTTTTTCAAGGGCCTTCCTGATCAGCTCCTTCTCCTTCTCTTCAAGGGAGAGTGACTCCTCAACAATTTCTTCTGTATCCATGATCCGCTCCTCAACCCTGGCTGCCCTGGCGGATGACTGTGGTGTGATCAGGTGATCGGGCTGAAGAGGAAGGTCGTCGCCCGTGGTATAAAGCTTCTTAATAATCCCCTCATGTTCCTTCTCAATATCATTCCCCACCGAACCGGATTCCATGATCTGCGCCACCAGCTTTTTCAGATCGGTCATGTCGTTTTTCATATCAAACAACACCTTATAGAGGATCTCCCTTTCTGAATTGAATGTTTCCTCGTTGATCCCTTCCTTACTGATCAGTGCCGGGAGCCTGGACTTCTGGTAATCGGGCAGGTAGTGCATCAGGACAGCAGCCGTAACTTCCCGCTCCTGTTCAATAATGGAGAGTTGTTCGGTAACATTCTTAAGCTGCCTTACGTTTCCTGGCCATTCGTAATTTACCAGGACCTGACGGGCCTCCTCCTCGAGTCTGATAGCGGGCATCCTGTATCTTTCAGAAAAATCGGATGCGAATTTCCTGAAGAGCAAAAGAATGTCGTTTCCCCGCTCCCTGAGGGATGGGATCTGTATGGGCACCGTGTTGAGCCTGTAGAACAGGTCCTCCCTGAATTTTCCTCTCTTGATGGCCTGTTGGATGTCCAGGTTCGTGGCGGCCACCACCCGAACATCGGTTTTCAATACCTTGGATGAACCCACGCGCATATACTCCCCGGCTTCAAGAACCCTCAAAAGACGAACCTGGGTTGAAAGTGGAAGTTCAGCCACCTCATCCAGGAAAATGGTTCCACCGTCGACCACCTCAAAATAGCCCTTCCTGGTATCAGTAGCACCTGTAAAGGATCCCTTTTCATGACCAAAAAGTTCCGAATCGATGGTGCCGTCGGGAATGGCTCCACAGTTCACAGCAATATACTGCCCGTGTTTCCTGGTACCCAACGCATGTATCATCTTCGGGAAATTCTCTTTTCCGGTTCCGCTCTCACCTGAAATCAGGACGCTTAGATCGGTGGGTGCAACCTGACGGGCAATATCAATGGCCCTGTCAAGACCGTTATAGGTCCCGATGATCCCGAAGCGTTGTTTTATCTGTTGAAGTTCCATGTTGTTCTGACAAAATAACCTGAAAACATGACAAAATTACAATTTATACCGGATTCAGAAAGTTTTATTCCGATCCTTTCCCTATTTTTGAAATAAAAAGTGAATCAATTCCTGGGTATCATTCCGGCCCGATATGCTTCCTCAAGATTTCCTGGCAAACCACTGGCCCTCCTGGGAGACAAACCGATGATTCAATGGGTCTATGAAAGGGCATCGGCCATTCTTCCCCGGCTTGTTGTTGCCACAGACGACACCCGGATCATAGAGGCTGTAAAAAGATTTGGCGGGGAGGCTGTGATGACATCGGCCAGGCACAATACTGGAACCGAACGCTGCGCTGAAGCACTGGAGTTGTTCCGCGAAAACCACACTGGTGAAATCACCCACGTAATAAATATCCAGGGCGATGAGCCCCTGCTGAACAAGGAACACCTGGAGGCACTTACAGGCTTCTTTAAGGGGCGGGAGGCCCAGATTGTCACATTGATCCAGCCCATGCAGCATGAAGAAGACCTGGCAAATCCCAATGTTGTAAAGGTGATTACCGATCAGAAGTTCAGGGCCCTCTACTTCTCTCGCTCACCTATCCCTTTCTTGAGAGAAATCCCCGCAGAGAAGATCGCCGCAGGGCACACATTTTACACACATATCGGCCTTTATGCTTTTCAGGCCGAACTCCTTCAAAAACTGGTTCAACTTCCTGCATCACCCCTGGAAATGGCCGAATCGCTGGAACAGCTTCGCTGGCTGGAAAATGGCTATACCATCCATACAGTGGTCACCGGACAGCCGGCCATGGGCGTGGACACCCCTGAGGACCTTGAAGAGATCAGGAAACTGATCTGACTACTCGTGATGGAGCACCCGGGCCGGATTGGACCTTGCCGCCCTGAAGGCAAGTGTTGATACAGCGGCAATCGAGATCAGTATGGCAGCAAAGGCCGCACTCAGATAAATCCATGGTTTAAATCCGATGTTGTAGGGAAAGTTACGCAGCCATTCCTGCATGAAAAAGTAGGCTACCAGCCAGGCAAGCATTACAGATACAGATACCAGGAATACAATCTTGCGGGAAACATACAAAACCACCTCACCGATGCTGGCACCCATGGCTTTCCTGATTCCGATTTCACGGGTTCTTCGGTGAGTATTGTGAAAGGTCAGGCCAAACAGTCCCAGGCAGGCAATCAGGGTAGACAGGATCGCAAACAGAAGCGACAACCTTCCGGTGCGCCGCTCCTCCCTGTAGTAGTTATCCAGCTCTTCATCCAAAAAGAAGTACTGGAATGGTGCTTCACCGGTCATGGAAAACCAGGTTTTCTTGATCTTGTTAATGGTACTGGGAATCCCCTTCCCGGCAACTCCCAACCTGATGGTGATATAACCGGACCAATCGTGTTTTTCAGGCTTATAGCGAAGCATATAGGGGCCAATGGGTTCATAGAGGGAGCTGTGGTGAAAATCCTCAACAACCCCGATGATCCTTAGACTGTTGGTATCGCCCTCGAAGGTTGTTTCAAGAATTACCGTACTGAAAGGATCTTCAATACCGTACTCCTCTATGGCAGCTTTGTTGATCAGGATTGCAGCGGTATCCCCCGGGTGGTTATAATCAAAGAAACGGCCCTTTTTACCAACCAGCCTGAAATCGTAAGCCTTCATAAACTCCCGGTCCACATAATTTGTAGCAAACAGGAAGCTTTTTGAGGCCTTTCTCCCTTTGATCTGGTATGTTTCAGTACTGTTATCAAAACCCAGGTAGGTGGTAGAGTTGGTTGCCCCGACCACACCCGGTATCTTCTCAATCTCCCTGCAGAAAGACTGGATGCTGTTATCCAGGGGATAGATTCGCTTCATCACCACCAGGTTATCCTTTTCATAACCCAGGTCCTTGCTCAGCATGTAATTTAGCTGATTGGCTACAATAAGAGTTCCAACGATAATAGCCACCGATATAGTAAACTGAAACACCACCATGATGTTCCTGAAAAGCATCGCACGGCGCCCCCCGCGAAATGCACCCTTGAAACCCTCAACCGGGGTGAAACGGGACATAAACAGGGCAGGATAGATACCGCTTAGCAAGCCGACCATAATAGCCAGAATGATAAACATGGGTAGCAGGTATATGTTTCGGTTCGAATCCATCCTCAGATTAAGCTCCATGACCCTGTTGAACAGGGGGAGCGAAATTTCCACGATAATGAGGCCAAAAAGCAGTGCAAAAAGGCTGAGCAGTACCGATTCGAAAAGGAACTGTGAAATGATCAGCTGCCGGTTCGACCCGGCCACCTTACGAAGCCCTATCTCCCTTCCTCTTGCAGCGGATTGAGCCGTGGAGAGATTGGTGAAATTGATGGAAGCAATGAGAAGGATGAAAATAGAAACCAAAGAGAAAATGCGGATGTAGAGACCGTCATTCACCGGGCGAAAACAGATCTCCAGCCCCACTTCAATATCAGGCTGAAGGTGAATATCTTTAAGAGGCTGAAGATAGACTCCGTAACGGTTACCATCTGCCGCCCACTCCTCGGGCCCCACGCCAAGGAATGCCTCGAGCTCTCCCCTGATGTGTTTGAGCATCACACCGGCCATTTTTTCCTCCACTTTTTCCCGGTCTACGCCCGGCCGTAGCAACACATAACTGAAAATAGAGTTCTGAAACCAGGTTTCCTCTCTGGAATACTTAAGTGTGGTCATTGAGGCAATAAAATCGGCAAAGAAATGGGAGTTCTCAGGCAGTGGCTCGATCACTCCGGTTACCACGTAGTAATTGCTGTCCCGGTTTACACTCAAAGGCAGCCCCAGTGGATCCAATTCCCCAAAATACTCCCTTGCCTTCTCCCTGGTAATCACCACCGACTTGGGCCTTGTAAGGGCTGTGGCAGGATCTCCCCTGAGAAAGTTGATGCTGAAAATGTCAAAGATGGATGAGTCGGCAAACAGAAAATGATCCTCGATCCGTTTCTCGCCATCAAACCATATCAGCTGCTGGTTGAATACATCGAAGCGTACAAATTTCTCGATTTCCGGAATCTCCTCCGTAAAGGTAGGAGCCATGGTCATGGAGGTCCACGCCCCCCTGAATCCCTGCTCCCCGATGCCCCCGTCAATATAAAGCCGGCAGATCTGGTTCGCATGCTCATGAAAACGGTCATAGCTCTTCTCCTTAATGATAAAGAGGAGTATAAGGATGGCACTGGCGAGCCCTATGGCAAGCCCGGAGACATTAATCAGGGTAAATACTTTGTTCTTACTGATGTTTCGGATTGCAACAGTAAAATAGTTCCTCCACATTTCACATCCTTTGGATTCTGTTAAAACAGTTTTCGTGCCACAAAGTTTAAAATATTGCTGTTAAAACAGATAGAAAAAAATACTCTATGATTCCAGTGTTGGTGAGGTGTCCGGATACGTAACGGTGATGTACGATATAGGACACCAGGATTATAGATCGAGGACAACCCTGAAAGTATAGAGCGAAAACTCCCCCTGCAACTCTTTAAATGTGTATTCAAGTTTATTCCCGGTGGTCTTAGCCATCTCAATAAATCCGAGCCCGGCACCCCCTTTAGGGGAAAATTCACCGTTGGTAATGGTCGACCTGTAGAGATCCTTCAACTCCTCCTTGTTCTGCTTATTAACATTATCGATCAGGGAGCGAAGCGGTTCCACATCCCTTTTCTGGACCGGATTGGTGGTAATAAGTTCGATTGATCTGGTGTTGTAATTTATATAACAGGTGGGGCAGAGTCCATCTTTCTCATCGATCCGGCTCTGGAACTGATCACTATACTTAGTGACATTTTCAAGCGCCTCAATCATCACAGAGATCATTTTCTTGTATATCCTGAAGGAGATCTCGTGTTCCTGGGATGCGATCTTAAACTCCGACAGCAACTTATCAACGGTGCTGAAAGAGAACTGACCCTGATAAGACAGGATTGACTTTCTCAACATGGCAATTCACTTTAGGTACCGACAATTTAAGAAAAACTCATTTACGATTCTTCTATATTATCCACATATCCGGAATCGACCAAAAGCTTGTCCCAATGACTCGCTTCAACGGCCAGGCGATCGCAGCGTTCATTCTCCGGAATATTAGCATGACCCTTCACCCAAATGAATGAAACACTTTGCTTTCTGTATACATCCAAGAACTCTTTCCAAAGGTCGGGGTTTTTCTTCTTTTTAAAACCTTTTGACTCCCAGTTGAAAACCCACCTCTTATTTACTGCATCAGAAACGTACCGTGAATCGGTATAGATCTTCACGTGCAGGTCATCCCGTTTCAGGGCTTGCATTCCCCGGATCACTGCCAGTAGTTCCATCCGGTTATTGGTGGTAAGCTCGAATCCTTCCGACAGCTCCTTGCGGTGTTTGCCGTAAATCATAACCACTCCATACCCCCCCGGCCCCGGATTCCCCCTGGCGGCTCCGTCAGTATATATGACTATTTCTCCTGTCATCATGGTTGCATCATTGAACAAGTGTCATCTCTTCAATGAGATGACCGGCACCGGCAAACTTGTCGATAATAAAGAGAACATACCTGATATCCACATTGATACACTTCTGAAGCTCCGGTTCAAAAGCAATATCACCACTCATTGCCTCCCAGTTTCCATCGAAGGCAATTCCAATCAACTCACCCGTGGAATTAATCACCGGGCTCCCGGAGTTTCCACCTGTAATATCATTGTTGGTTATGAAGCAGACATTCAGGGTACCCCCGGATCCATATTTCCCGTAATCCTTCTGCACATACAATTCTCTGAGTCTTTCCGGAACACCAAACTCATAGGAACCTGGTTCCTCCTTTTGCATTACCCCGTCCAACGTGGAGTAATGTGTATAAAGAACCGCATCCCTTGGAATATAGTTCCCCACCGACCCATAGGTCAGCCTCATGGTGGAGTTGGCATCAGAGTAAAAATCATTGTCCGACTTCATCTCCATCAGCCCCTTCATAAAGAGCCTGCTTCCCTGCATAGACCGCGCTGTAATGGCGGCCAGTTTTCCCTTGATCTCAATGTTGATCCTGGATGCGAGATTGGCCACGTAGGCAGGATCTTTCCTGAGCACTTTCAAAGATGGATTATCGAGAAAGGCATAGAATTTCTCCTGGTCAACCACGAAAGACTTCTTGAAATAGTTGCTTACATATTTGTCAGCATCTCCCTTATACTTCTCCTTAACCTGGAGAATATTAGAAGGAAGATACTTATCATCCAGCTCTTCGATCAGCAACCCAATCATTGCCGTCATCACCTTCTTATCGGTCGGCGGATTATAATCCTTGTAGAATCCTTTGGCGATCACCCGCAGAGCCGCAATGGTCTCTTCAAGCTTTTCGGGGCTATCCTCTGCATACGCCAGTGCCCTCTCAAGGGCCTCCAGGTGTCTGGAAAAATAGACCGACTCCATACCTCCGCCAATGCCTATTGCTTCCGTCAGGTATTGCTCAGCGTTGCTGATTTCCTTGCGTCCCTCTACCGCAGTATGGATATCATTAAGCACTTCACCGTAAAGTTCCACACGAGCTTTATCCTGGTTCACCCACTTTGTATATTCGGCCTCAAGGACCTGCTTATTCTCCAGCACATTCAGGTTTTTCAGCCCCTCACTCTGCCCGATGGAGTACTTCCAGTAATTGGTAGAACGTGCAAATTTGGCTGCATACTGAAGCCTTACTTCCTTATCGGCCAGCATATCCTCCATCTGGAGATCCTGTTTGATCCCCCTGATCCGAATCCTGTTGGGATGGGTTCTCTGCAGAAGTTCATCAATCTCCCATGAGGTGAGATAACGGTCGGTACGTCCGGGAAAACCCATCACCAAGGCAAAATCATCCCGCTCATATCCCTTCAGGGAAACCGGGAGGAAGTGCTTTGATTTCAATGGAATGTTCTCTGGGCTGTAATTGGCTGGCTTCCCATCGGGGCCTGTATAGACCCGGAACATGGAGAAATCGCCTGTATGCCTTGGCCACTCCCAGTTGTCGGTATTACCTCCAAACTTTCCAATGGACTCAGGGGGAGCACCCACCAGTCTGACATCCCGGTACGTTTCCATAACAAAAAGGAAAAAACGGTTTTCGTTATACATGCTTCTCACGGTGGCTTCGTACCCATTATCTTCTGTAGCCTCTGATGCAATTTCCCTGGACATTGACCTGATCCTGGACATGCGGGTCTGAAGGTCCATCTCATCGGTGAGTTCAGGGACAAACTGGTCGGTAACCTCCTCCATGCGCACCAGAAAAGTGAAGGTTTTACCTTCATTAGGGAGCTCCTCCTCCCTTGTCATGGCCCAGAAACCATTCTTCAGGTAGTCCTTCTCAATTGTACTGTGGTACTGTATATCATCATAACCACAGTGATGATTCGTAAGCAGCAGTCCGTCGGGAGAAACCAGCTCAGCAGTGCAGGAACCCCCGTCGAGAGCTCCCACTGCATCCTTCAGGCTGGCCTGGTTTATGCTGTAGATCTGCTCGGCCGAAAGCTGCAGGCCCATCTCTGTCATTTCATCCATATTCATCTTCTCCAGCAGGCTCAGTAGCCACATCCCTTCATCAGCCTGAACCCTTGCCTGGAATATGGCAAGAACGGCAAGAAGAGCTATTCCAATCTTCTTCATCTTATTGATTTAAGCTCAGTAATAATTATACAATCTGTAAATATGGCAATTTCTTTTATGAAATTGACTGAGTATGTTTAAGAAAAGGCCAGTGTCGTCTGATCATCCAGTAGTCTGAAACTGCGACGGTGAAATTCGGTGGGACCCGATTCAAGGATTGCTTTGCGGTGATCCTTTGTAGGGTATCCCTTGTTCCTGTCCCAGCCGTACCTGGGATATTTAAGATGAAGTGATTCCATACACTCATCCCGGTAGGTTTTTGCCAGTATGGAAGCTGCAGCGATGGAGGCATAAATTCCATCACCTTTAATAATACAGGAGTGGGAGATTTGGTGGAAAGGCTTAAAACGGTTTCCGTCAATCAGCAGATATCCTGGATCAGTGCTGAGCATAGCTAATGCCCTGTGCATGGCCAGAATGGATGCATTCAGAATATTGATCTGGTCTATCTCCGCCACATCCGCAACCCCTACAGCGTATGACAATGCCTCCTTCTCCACTACCTCCCTCAGCAAATCACGGGTTCGGGCATTCACTTTTTTACTGTCGTCAAGCAAGGGATTGGAAAAATCGGGAGGAAGGATAACAGCAGCTGCGTAAACCGGCCCGGCCAGACAACCCCTTCCGGCTTCGTCGCACCCGGCCTCCACAACACCAGCAGTATGAAAAGGCTTAAGCATTCTTCTCCATCACACTCTCCATGGAACTCCAGAGCTTGCATGCAGTATCGTCCCAACTGAAAAGGTCCCTTCTTCTCCGACCCTTTTCAATCAGCTCTTCACGCAAGCCCTTCTCCCGGACAATCCTGATCATGGCATCACGAATGCTTCCCGGACTCTCCGGGCTTGCAAAAAGTGCAGCATCTCCGGCAATTTCAGGCAGAGAGGTAACCTTCGAGGCAATCACCGGGATATCGCATTTCATCGCCTCGACGATAGGTATCCCAAAACCCTCAAAGTAGGGTACAAAGGTCATTGCCCAGGCCGCTCCAATCACATCGTTCAAGCGGTCGGGGGAGAGCCTTCCCGTAAAAATCACATCACTCTTATTGGCCATCTTCTCAAGCTGCTCCTCCATGGGGCCTGTGAGAAAAAATTTTTCCCCCACCAGGACCAGCTTATAGTTCGCCCTGTTCTCATCCTTGAACAATTGAAAGGCCTTCAAAAGATTGGTGATGTTTTTACGTGGATGCAGGCTGCCGACAAACAGGAAATAGGGGCATGACTGAGTGAATTCATTCTTTACCTCCACCGCCTGCCCGGCCGTTATTGGCTTAAAGCTCTCGTTGGCTCCATTATATGCAAGGTCCACCAACTCCTCATCAATATCATACTGGTTGATGATATCCCTCCTTGAATATTCTGATACCGTAACAATCCTCGATGCCTTACGGGCGAACCTTGGGAAAAAATAGCGATAGTATTTCCCGGCCACCAAAGGCAGGTCTCCTGGCCTGTGCTCGAAGTTTAAGTCGTGAATCACCTGGACCGACGGGATCTTTGACCGGAGGGGCAGGAATCCGTCTGTACTGAGGAACAGATCAGGCGTCACCCTTCTCAGGAATGCAGCGACCCTGCACTCGAACCAAAAATACCAGAGCAGGGGGTGACGTGTGGGTGGCCTCAGAACCACCGGGGTTACGTTTTCTGCAAAGACAGCCTTGGGGCTGTATTTACGGTCAAACAGGAAGTAAAAATGAGTTTCGGGGTGGGAACGGGTAATCCTTTTAAGCGTCTCGAATGTATACCACCCGATGCCATCCAGTTTTCCCGGCATTAATAACCTGGTATTCACTGCTATTGTCCGCTTTATTACTTCCTTGCTCAAGATACCTGATTAATCTGGGACGAACTTATTACATTTGTACTGAATTAAAAAATATTTTTAATCCGGTTTGAAAAAGCGCTTCCTCACTAACCTGGCTCTTCTGATCCTCCTGAACTTGCTGATCAAACCGTTTTGGTTTTTCGGGATTGAAGTGGGCGTACAAAACCGGGTAGGCGAAGAGATGTTCGGATTCTACTTCTCCCTTTTCAATTTTGCGTTCATTCTCAATATCCTGCTGGACCTGGGGATCAACAATTTCAATAACCGGGCCATCTCACGTGAGCCGGGCCATCTAAAGGACTACCTTGCTGCCATCATCCCGCTTAAACTGGTATTATCACTGGTCTACGCTGGGATCGTTTTTGCAGCCGGCAAGATCATCGGATACTCTCCGGAACAGTTCAAAATGCTGTGGATCCTGATTGCCAACCAATTCCTGGCCTCATTCATCCTCTACCTGAGGAGCAACATCAGCGGCTTGCAGTATTTCCGTACCGACAGCCTGCTTTCGGTCCTTGACCGTAGCCTTATGATCATATTCACAGGGCTCCTGCTCTGGGGGAACATCACAGAAGAACCATTTAAAATAGAGTGGTTCGTATATGCACAAAGCCTATCCTACTTCATAACACTGATCACCGTTGCCTCAATTGTCCGCTATCGCTCAGGAACATTTATACACCGGGTCAATATCAAGCGGTCCCTGGAGGTATTGCGCATGAGCTACCCCTTTGCCCTGCTGATACTGCTCATGTCGCTCTTCAACCGCATTGACTCTGTTATGCTGGAGCGTCTCCTGGAAAACGGGAAAGAAGAGGCCGGGATATACGCCCAGTCCTTCCGCATTTTTGACGCAGCCTCACAGTTCTCCCTCCTGTTTGCCGCACTGCTGTTACCCATGTTCTCCCGAATGATCAAACTGAAAGAGGATGTGAATGACCTGGTCCGCCTCGCACTCCCTCTGCTTATGGTGGCGGGGATCTCTCTGGCAATTAGCTGCAACTTCTACCGTACCGACATCCTCGACTTGATGTATATTAACCCTGCGGCACACAGCTACACTATTTTCGGGATCCTAATGATAGGTTTCCTTTTCGTTTCCACGAGCTATATATATGGTACCCTGCTTACTGCAAATAACAACCTGCGACAGTTGAACATTGTGGCTGGTATTACGGTAGTAATCAATGTCTCACTAAACCTGGTCCTGATTCCACGTTACCAGTCGGTTGGTGCAGCAGTCTCCAGCCTTTCTTCACAGGCATTCTATGCCATGGCCCAGCTGGTACTCACCAGAAAGATCCTTATGATCTCTATGAACGGTGATATCATGCTTAAACTGGCCGGATTCCTGGCCTTCAATATACTGATCGCCTACCTGACCCTGCTCATCCCTGGCTGGGTTCCCGGATTCCTCATCCTGCTGTTCACATGCATGGCCAGTGCCCTGGTGCTGAAACTGATCCGGCCTGCCGAACTTCTCTCCATCATAAAAAAATAGAAAAGTCAGTACTCAGTAGTCAGTACTCAGTACTCAGTAGTCAGTGCTCAGTACACAGTGCTCAGTACACAGTGCTCAGTACTCAGTACACAGTGCTCAGTACACAGTGCTCAGTGCTCAGTGCTCAGTGCTCAGGGGGCAGGCTAACCTCTGTCCATTTGCTATTTTTCATGTTTACATACACTTTTACACTACTTTCTGTCTACTATATTCTTTATTTTAAGTTATTTGACTTTGGCTATATAGTCTTTTTTACTCTACTATATTTTTGGCTCTATTGGCAATGTTAGGAAGTTGTTAATTGTTACAAGACTAGGGAGGGGGACAAACAGCGGACAATGTCTATTTTTAGCGAAACAAATACAGACGATCCCAGGTGGAGAATAATAAAGACGAAAAACTGCGAAGGACATTCAGGACCTCTTTGCTTTTCAACAGAAGAGAGAAGGATGCCATCAACCTCTATTGTGAAAAGTATAAGATCCGGAATAAGTCAAAATTCATGAGGGAGGCGATCTTGACTGAGATCCTGAAGAAATTTGATGAAGATTACCCCACCCTTTTCGAGTTTGAAAAACCCAACCTGTTCTATACGAAATAGACACAGCACGCCCTGCCCTCTGGACAGGACCGGTCTTACAACCCGGGGTGGCTTCGAACCCGGGGGGGCTTCGAACCCGGGGGGGCTTCGAATACTAATTACCTGACAGGCACTAAAGAATCTGCAGGGAGTAGATGATTGCCTCCAGTTGTTTAAGCTTTACGCGCTTTTTCTTGTTGGGATGGTAGAGGTAGCCGTCAACGGTGACAATCCTTTTCCGTCCGGCGTCATATACCGAATGGCTGATGAATGGGCCACCCATAAAGCCATTCTCCAGCTCCCACAGCCCTCTAAGCTCAACCACATCCCTGTCATTCATTTTCAGGTCAAAAGCGATGGGATGATACATTTCTGAGAGCTGCACATACGAGTCCTCACGAGGACCCTGTGTAAATGCCCTGGTAATCTCGTTCCTTTTGGCTTTAAGGGCCTCCACATTCAAATCTTCCGGTCCGCTGGCCGGATAGTCGAACACTTGAATTACCTGTGAAAGATCAGGGGATTCAATGCTCACTGAGGTATACTCATCTTTACTGAAGTCCATGTTGTAACCCCTTGGAATGGCAAGGCGGACCTGATGATGGGTCCCAATCTCAGCCTGAATTGCAGGATCCTTCGAGTCCTGGTAGGTCTTCATGAGCCGGTTCCGGTCGTACTGAACCAGGAAATTCTGGATGCGTTCCCCGTTCTCTTCAAGCATGTCATGCAGCGCTCTGCCGTTAGGCGCTTCCATTTGTACCATGATCTGGGGTTTGGCCCAGATATTCTCCCTGAACCTTATACGCGGCTCCAGCCCCGATTCAATGGTGGTAAGAACAATGGACCGGTGGTATTTATAAAAATTATCGAAAGAAGCTGCCGTGATCTGGATCACGTCAAAAAGAGGTTCGGATTGGGGAAGCCCGGGAATCTCCTCTTTCAGAATATCCTGAAGCAAATCACCGGCGTTGTTGTCATAGTTGAATTTATCCATGACCACAAGTACTTCTCCTGCCCCGCCGGTGATATTCGGCATAATCCCGCCAATAGTTCTACCCTGTCTATTCGTGGTGTCGCATGATACAAAAACCAGGAGGAAACCAGACAGCACAAAAAAGCCTGTCCACTTATGTAAACAGGCCTTTATAGTGTGGTGGAAATTATTCCTTTCCATCCTTGATCTTTTTTGAATCTTCGGTGTCATCAACGATCACATCATCATCATCATCAGCTGTGGCTTTCTTGAACTCCTTCATTCCCTGTCCAACGCCGCGCATCAGTTCAGGGATCTTACGGCCTCCAAAAAGCAAAAGCACCAGCAAAACAACTACTACTATTTGCCAGACTCCTATTGCAAGTGTTATAAATGCTTCCATTTCTATCTATTATAAGGTTTGAAATACAAAAATAGGTAAATAATCTTTCTATTTATTAAATAATCCAATAACGTCGTTCAAATTTGCATAAAGCAGAAGGGCCAGCAGGAGAACCATACCCACAATCTGCGCATACTCAAGGAATTTATCCCCTGGCTTCCGCCCGGTAATCATCTCAAACAGCGTAAACATCACGTGCCCGCCATCAAGTGCCGGAATGGGCAGTATGTTCATGACAGCCAGGATAATAGAGAGAAATGCAGTCATATTCCAGAAGCTCTGCCAGTCCCATACCGGTGGGAATATACTCCCGATCTTGATGAAACCACCCAACTCTTCATATGCTTTGGTTTTGGGCTTAAAGAGCATCTTCAGCTGCTTCAGGTAGCTTTTGGTGATGTTCACCCCATGATTGATCCCTGCGGGGATTGATTGAAAAAATGTGTATTTGATGATCTCCTGCTCAAAGATGTCGAAATACTGAACGTTCTGAAAACCAAACATCCCTTCGTCATTGGTAGACACCTGCATGGCCAGAGTATCGGTCCCACGCAGAATACCCAAATCAAAAGTTGCATTTTTCTCCCTGTTGGTAGCCTTTACGAACTCATAATAGAATTCCACAGGAGTTCCGTTGACTGCAATTATCCGGTCCCCCACTTCACCTCCGGCCTCTTTCAGAGAACCATCAACCATTAAGAAAATCTCGCACTGAACGATGGGTTCCATAGCAACCTGAACCTTCAGCAAACGGGCTGTCATATCCACGGGTATCCTGATATCAATGGACTTGCCCTCGCGCTCTACCGAAATAACTTCGGTTCCGTTTACCACGATATCGTGGTGGATGGTCCGCCACTTTTCCACTGGTTCTCCATCCAGTGCCACAATTTGGTCACCATCCCTGAGACCTATCTCGTGAAAAGTATCCTCAAACCTGAGGCCGTGTTCGAGACGACTGGCCGGCACATAGGATTCTCCCCATGCAAAAAGCACCAAAGTATAAATAAAGAGAGCCAGGATAAAATTCACCAGCACACCTCCCAGCATAATAAGTAACCTCTGCCAGGCCCTTTTCGACCTGAATTCATACGGTTGGGGGGGCTGTTTCATCTGCTCCTTGTCCATAGATTCATCGATCATCCCGCTGATTTTCACATAACCGCCCAGGGGCAGCCATCCAATTCCATACTCGGTATCACCGATCTTCTTCTTGAACAATGAAAATCCGGCATCGAAAAAGAGGTAAAATTTCTCTACTCTGACCTTAAATAGTCGGGCAATCAGAAAGTGCCCCATCTCGTGCAATATGATAAGAATCGATAAACTTAAAAGCAGTTGTGCGATCCTGATAACAACATCCATTTGTCTTATATTAATTCATGTGCGACCCTCCTGGCCTCAAGGTCTGTTTCAAAATAATCGTCAAGGCCGGGAGCCATAATAAAAGAGGACCTTCCCAGCGTACGCTCTATCAGGTCCGGAATATCCATGAACCCGATCCTCTCACCAAGGAATGCCTCGACTGCTACCTCATTGGCAGCATTCAGGATGCAGGGCCAGTTACCTCCCTTTTCCAGCGCTTCATAAGAGAGTGCAAGATTACGAAATTTTTTTGTATCCGGCGGTTCAAAATTCAACTGCGGGAAATCGGTAAAACTGAAACGTTTAAAATCCGATTTCAGCCTTCCCGGAAAAGAGAATGCATAGAGGATGGGAAGCCTCATATCAGGCAGACCCATTTGTGCCTTAATGGAACCGTCTGTAAATTGAACCATTGAATGTACAATCGACTGGGGATGTACAACCACCTCGATCTGGTCGGGCCGGCATCCAAACAGCCACCTTGCCTCAATAACCTCCAGGCCTTTGTTCATCATTGTGGCCGAATCGATGGTAATCTTGGGGCCCATGCACCAATTGGGATGACGGAGTGCCTCATCGGGGCTCACCTTCTTAAGGTCTTCAACTTCCCAACCCCTGAAAGGTCCTCCGGAAGCGGTAAGTATCAATTTCTCCAGTGAACCGGCCGGCTCCCCGGTCAAACACTGGAAAATAGCTGAATGCTCCGAGTCCACAGGAATGATATTGACCCTTTTTTCTATTGCCTCCTTTATGATCAGATCACCTGCCACCACAAGGGTCTCCTTATTGGCCAGTGCAATCTCCTTTCCTGCCCTGATCGCCTCAATGGTGGGCCTTAGACCACTGAATCCGACCATGGCGGTAAGCACTACATCCACCGTATCAAATCCAACCACCTGGGCAAGGGCATCGGCTCCGCAATAGACCTTCACAGGATGCATACTGAGGGCATCCCTGACCCTTGCATAGTGCTCCTGATTTCCAATAACCACTGCATTAGGCTGATGAAGGATACTCTGCTGTATAAGCAAATTGGCATTGTTACCTGCGGCAAGAATCTCTACTTCAAAGGATTCGGGGTGTGCAGATATCACCTCCAGAGCCTGGGTTCCTATGGATCCGGTGGAGCCGAGTATGGCTATCCGCTTTTTTCTCATGCTAAAAGACAATGTAATCCATCGGGTTCATTGGCGCCCTGTCATGCCACAACTCAAAATGCAGATGAGGACCGGTGGTCAGTTCACCCGAGTTGCCAACAATTGCTATGGCATCCCCGGCCACCACTTTTTGTCCAACCGACTTAAACAATGCGGCGTTGTGCTTATATACAGAGAGGAGTTCATAATCGTGTTGAATCTGGATTACATACCCGGTTTCAAGAGTCCATGTTGAAATGGTAACCGTTCCATCGAGGGCAGCCTTCACTACCTCGTTGGGTGCTGCCACCAGGTCGATGCCATAGTGGCCCTCCATGGGATTGAATGCCCGGGTAATAATACCATTTACCGGGGTAAAGAAGTGCATGTCATAGAGATTCCTCTCCACATGATCATCATCCAGCACACTTAGCCTGAACTGTTCTTCAGCTTCGACTTGCTGCCTGAGCAGTGAATCGTTGGATGAGCGGATAAAGGCAATCTCCTTTTGATTTACCACACCGGTGGTATCATTCATGAAGTTTTCAGGCGCCTCCCCGGTGATAATGCGATTGAGATTATCGAAATACTGGTCCCTGATGGCCTGCTCATACTCCAGGGAATCAAGTTTCATTGCATTGGAGCGAATGTGCTGTCTCATGGCTGCATTGGGATAACCCGGAATCAGCTCACGTATATCAGTGAAAGCGACCAGGGAATAAACGATTGCTACAAGAAGAATCAGTAGTACACCGACGATCGTGAACACGTTTAGTCTTGTAAGCCTCATGGTCCCGACCTCCTCATAGGTGTCCTCGTTGAGGATCACCATGCGATACTTATTGGTCAGTTTACGAAGGAGTTTCCAACGCTTCTTTTCTAAATTTTTACTCATGCAGATTGTGCCGTAACGGCACAAAGATAAAAAGAATCATGATTCTGCTATCAGGACGGGAAATCAAACATGGGAAGAATCTCACGGCGGATATAATCCTGCCCTATCTCATTCTTCAAAAATCCCTCCCTGACAAGCGCCTCCTCCTCTGAAACAAACAGCTCCATATGGATGAGAGTCCAGGGCCTGAATGTGTACAGGGGATTTTCCGATTCCATCACGTTCATGGTAATCATATAGTCAGTCAGGCTTGCGGTATACCCCACAAAGAGCCTGTCATGTAGGTGTGAATAGAGTACAAAGACTTTATAACTCATATGCTCAATAGATGATTATTCTACAAATAACACTAAAAATGAGAAAACGTTCTTTACAATCGCCATATTTTGTTATTTCTTTTACAAAATCACCCTTCAGCTACACAGGCAGCCTAATATTTAATGCGGATGCGCTGCCATGACCTGATGTGGGCCACCACGTCCTTCCGGTCCTCACCGGATAGCACCGGAAATTCTCCACTTCCATAGCCCCATGAAGGCATGGCAGTCCCTTTTCTTCCTATAGTCATGGTGGCCATAAGGAATCCGTTTGAGGCAGCACTCAGGAATTCCTGGTTGTTCAGGGCGGGAGCCTTTGTCCCCTCTCCTGAAGCGCCATGGCACTCCGCACACCTGCGGGCAAATACCTCCGCACCCCTGGCCCTGTCACCGGGATTGCTTCCGGGGAAAATATAGGTAAGCGGTTCACGGGCCGACTTCCGCATGAATCCGATGATGTTGCTGATATCCTGTAACCCCAGCCGCTCCTGGTCATATACGTCAGATGACCATCCAAACATGGCTGTATTCTCCCTTCCCTCCGCGATGGTTCCATAAAGGAAGTTGTTCCCGGCCGCCTCAAGGAAATCAGCATTGATAATAGACGGACCGGTCTCCCCCTCTCCAAATTCACCATGACAACGATGACAGAGAAAATGATACCGCAAAGCACCCTCTTCGAGATTGGGTTCGGGCAGGATCATCTCACCACCCTGCGGCCGTGCTGTACTCCAGCTCCTGATTACAGCCAAGAGGCTGCCCAGCTCCTCCCGCTCCAGGTGTGACCATCCAGGCATGGCTGTATTGCCCCGTCCACGAAGCATTGTTTCAACAATAAAATCGTTATCCGCCCTGGAGAGGAATCCATGCTGATCAAGGGCTACTGCCACATCACCCGAGCCATTCTCCCCGTGACAGGCTTTGCATTTCTGATCAAAGAGACGGGAGCCTTCAGTGACATTGCCCCCGGAAATCAACGATCCGGAGAACTCCGGATCCATACCCCTGTTTTTAATAAAAACAGCCATCCCATCCAGCTCTCCCATCCCCATTCCGGAGATACTGCCAGTCCAGCTGCCCATCTGCCGAAGGCTTCTCCCCTTCTCCATTGTAAACCGGATAAAATCTTCCGAAGCCACCCTCAGGAAATCTGACCTGCCCACCGAAGGGATCCCCGTATCATACTCCTTATAATCCTTCCCTTCACCCTTTTTCCCATGACAGGCCGAACAGAGATAAGCAAAGGCGGTTGCCCCGTCAAGTGTATCCCGTATGCCCTTAAACTCATTGAGAGTCGGGATGGTGAAGTAGTCAAAGGGTATATCCGGTTTGGATAGCCCCATCACAAAGGTGGCCAGTGCTTCCAGTTCCTCCTCTTCAAGGTGAATCTGAAGCATCTGGGAACCGGGCGAAACCATCTCCGGATCCTTGAAGTGTTCCTTCAGCCAGTGGGACACCGACTGTTCCCCGGATATATTCTGAAAGCTGTATTCGTGTTTGGTCTTTTCACCCTGGCGGGTGAGATCGGGGCCAAGGATACCGCCTACGCCACGCGCCTTGTGGCAGCCCAGGCAACCCTCCTGTGAAAAGAGATGTTTCCCCTTAATAAAAACATCCATACCCTCCATTGCCACCTCTGTCTCACTCTCTCCAGTGTCAAAGATCGCCAGGTGACATTTTCCACAGGAAGCCTGGATATAGGGTGGTTCAAGCAGTGAACTGGCCCAGTGGGCTGACCGGAGTCTCCCGAATGCATCTTCCCTGGAGAGTGCCCTCCCCTGTCCGCCGTGACAGATAGTACAGCCATACTCCTTCACCGGGTGGTCAGCCATGAAGGAACCGGGATGAGCAGTATGGGGTTGGGGAGCATCATCCATGCGTGGATCTTCAATGCCCGGATGACATGAGATGCAGCGATCGACACGGTTAAACTGCGGCAATTCCACCTGCAGGATGCCTCTCTCAAAATCCTCACCATCTTCAAGGAGAGACCCATACTCCCGCTGAACCTTTCTCCACTCCTTGCTGGCCCCTTCATGGATCCAGGCCCCGATAAACGACAGGAGCAATATGGCGGAAGCAATCGTTACCGCCCATTGAACCAGCTTTGTATATTTATTTTCGTCCATCGGTTGTTATTGTACGGGCCATTGTGATGCTGACCAGAAAAATTCCCAGTTCGGACCCCTGAAAAAGATCCCCACCACGGTGAATATCACCAGTGCTATGAAAGAGCAGGTGAAGAGTACCAGGGCGGCCATCCTGCTTGATTTTTGCTTTCGCCGCACCACTTCAGCGGCAACTATAAAAAGACCTGTTGTTATGGTGGCCGGATTAACCAGCATAACAAACCACTGCGAAATGCCCGGAATCCAGTCCCTTAACCAACCGTAACGGATCAAAACAAAGAGTTGCAATACAACGGCAGATAGTGATCCGACCACCGACCACAACACCAGTTTAATTCCCGCTTTCCCCGAAAACCATTCGCCAACATATCCGTCCTGACTGTCCTTGTAGGGAATTGAAAAGAGAAAAAACAGATAGAGCACCGGAATCAGCAGTCCACCGGCAAAAGCAGAGTAAGAGACCAGTTCCTGGATCCCTAAAAAGTACCATGGCGATTTTGCGGGGTTCTCGGGGTGTGCCGGATTGGCCTGTTCAAGCAGCGGCGCATCGGCAAATATGGCCACCAGGAGGACCACTGATACCACTCCCAGGAGAATGGCCAGTTCGGTCCACATCAGTACGGGCCAGGCCAGCCACTTATTCTCAGTACCCTTATCGTTGGCATAACGTACTGGTCGGCTTAACCCGCCATCTTTTCGTATCCTCCAGAAATGGATGGACATCAGTACAATCATGGAGAGGGGCAGAAGGATCACGTGCATTGCAAAAAACCTTGAAAGAGCAGGCTGGCCAACAGCCTCCCCCCCGATCAGCATTTTCTTCAGGAAGCCTCCCGGGTCAAAGAAAGATGTGATCCCCGCCAGATCGGTCAGCTCCCTGGCCGAGGCGGCAATGTTTGAACCGATGGTCACTGCCCAGTAAGCAAGCTGGTCCCATGGTAACAGGTATCCGCTGAAATTACTGAGCAGGATAATGATCAGCATGGCTACCCCGATGACCCAGTTGAGGGAACGGTTCCCCAGGTAGGAGCCGGTGTAAAATACCCTCAGAAGGTGGAGGAAAACCACGATCACCATTCCCTGGGAGGCCCAGCGGTGCATATTGCGGATAATTCGTCCACCCGGCACAACGTATACAATATCTTTCACCGACCGGTAAGCCGCCTCTACCGAAGGAGTGTAGTAGATCATGAGGATCAGGCCTGTGAACACCATAATCAGGAAGAGGAAACCGAGTATCATTCCCAGTCCGAAGGTGTAGGTGGGTTTCATGGAGTGAATATGAACCCGGGGGGCATGGATGTGCAGGAAAAAATTACGGGTCATGATCCCTGCCCGTTTCTTACGTTCTGACTGCTCTATATGGTTCTCCCTGTCAGCTATCATCAGGCGGTTAAGAATTTCTCATCGGCTGCCACTGTTTCACCGGGATCGATCACCACTTTTCCGTCGGAGGTTTTATTCACCCTGAACCAGGCGAGGTTGCGAGGGGCAGGACCCGATAAGACCTCACCCTTATTGTTATAACAGGAGCCGTGACAGGGGCACTCGAATCCTTCAGTGGTTCGCTCAATGGTACAGCCCAGGTGGGTGCAGATTGCCGAAACCGCCTGTACTCCCTCATGATCCCTGTAAACAAACAGCTTGTGCTCATCAAGGTAGGTGTAAGTGTCAACCGGGAAGCGGGATGAATCGCCCAGTGTAATCCTTCGCTTCTCCCCTGCAATCCTCGGGAAGAGCTGGCGGAAATAACTTGCAGCCGCAACCACTCCGGTTGCCGCAGCAAGGAACAGTGCCGATCGCTTTAAAAAATGCCTGCGTTTCATCTTGGATGCTAAAATTATATAGATTCTTTTTGAATAGAGCACTTCAACCAACCGATTTCTCTAATTTATATACATTTGAAATTAATCATTTCGAGTAATTTAGCCATGAATAGCGGAGTTGTTCCCAAGGTGCTGTTGACAATTTTACTGGTCGCCGTAAGTCTTACCTCATTAATAAACTGTAAACGTGTCGATTCCGGAAAGAGCGACCTGAAGAATACTGTTTCACCAGGTCCCGATGCCGAATATGTGGGCCGGGATAATTGTAAGAAATGCCACGAAAAGGAGTTCAATCTTTACCAGGGCTCTGACCACGATATGGCCATGGACACTGCAATTGCCGAAACGGTCCTGGGCAATTTCAACAATGTTAGCTATACCCATTTCGGGGTCACCTCCAGGTTCTACATGAATGATGGCAGGTACATGGTGAATACGGAAGGACCGGAAGGAAGCATGGTAGATTATGAAGTCTCCTATGTATTCGGGGTCAGGCCTCTCCAACAATATCTGATAGAATTTCCCGGCGGGAGGTACCAGTGTCTTCCCCTTTGCTGGGATACCCGGCCTGCTGATGAAGGGGGACAAAGGTGGTTTCATATATATCAGGATGAACGCATCCCCTCGGATGATGTTCTGCACTGGACCCATGTCACCCAGAACTGGAACTACATGTGTGCCGAGTGCCACTCCACCAACCTCAGAAAGAACTACGACTACAGCGAAAAGGCATACCACACCACGTGGAACGAGATTGATGTATCGTGTGAAGCGTGCCACGGACCGGGATCGGAACACATCGACTGGGCCGAAAAAGTTGAAGGAGGAAGCAGTCCGGACATCTATCCCGACATGGGACTTGTATTAAGGCTGGTTGACACGGACAATGCTACCTGGATCTTCGATCCCGATTCGGTAACTGCCCGCAGATCGGTACCCCGGCAATCGGACGAACTGGTACAGATGTGCTCCAGGTGCCATGCCCGCAGGGCGGTCGCCACCGAGGATTACTACCATGGAGGTTCCTTGCTGGACACCCACTGGCCTTCACTCCTGGAGGAGGGGCTCTACTATGCTGACGGTCAGATCCAGGAAGAGGTCTATGTCTATGCCTCCTTTCTTCAGAGTAAAATGTACAAAGCAGGGGTGGTTTGCAAGGATTGTCACGAACCCCACAGTGGAAAAACCTATGCGGTGGGAAATGCCCTGTGCTACCGCTGCCACATGGCCTCCGAGTACGGATCCCGCGAACACCATTTCCATGATCCATCCAAAAAGGGAGCCAATTGTGCCGAATGCCACATGCATGAACGCACCTACATGGTGGTGGATCCCAGGCGCGACCACAGCATCCGGATCCCTCGGCCCGACCTTACCGATAAACTTGGGACACCAAACAGCTGCAACCAGTGCCACCCGGACAAATCGACGAAATGGGCCACCGACTACCTGAGGAAGTGGTACGGTCAGGATCTGCTGGACGAAGAGCATTACGGGGAGATCTTCTGGGCGGGAAGGCAGCGCTACCCCGAGGCCCACGAAGGATTGCTCCGTCTGGCCGGCGACCGCGAACTGCCTCCCATGATCAGGGCCACAGCCATCTCCTTACTGGGTGGATACCCTGAACCTTCAACTACGCAACTACTCGGATTGTTGAACAACGATCCCGATCCCCTGATCAGGTATGCAGTGCTTTCTGTTGCGCAGTTCGGAGAAGCAGAATTTATCAGGGACCTGGCTGTCCCTCTGCTCAGGGATAGTATTAAACTGGTAAGACTGATGGCTGCCAACTCGCTAACTGCCGTTCCGCGCAACCTGATCCCGGTGGGATCGACAGATCTTCTGAATACAGTCCTGAAGGAGTACAACGAATCGTTGATGATCAACGCCGACCACCCCTCCACACACCTCAACTTTGGCAATCTCTACCTGAATACTGGTGATTTTGAGAAGGCAGAGGCATCATTCAGGGAGGCCATTGAACTGGAGCCCGGTCTGGTGGGACCCTATATCAACCTGGCCGACCTATATCGGAGGCTTGAGCGGGACGAAGAGGGTGAACAGGTGCTCAAAAGCGCCCTTGAACGATACCCTGACCTGGCCGCCATCAACTATTCACTCGGACTGCTGAAGGTCAGACAGGGAAAACAGGAAGAGGCACTGGTCTACCTTGAGAAAGCGGCTGTCGGGGAGCCTGCAGATCCCCATTACAGTTATGTCTATGCCATCGGGATGAACTCCCTGGGCAAGCCATCGGAGGCACTTTCCTTCTTGAAAAAAGCCCTTGAAAGGCATCCTTTCGACAGGAACATCCTCTACAGCCTTGCCACCATCTCCATGGAAAACGGCCAGGCGGAAGAGTCGCTTCGTTATGCGGAACGACTGGTGGAGAGTTACCCCCAGGATGCTAATTACCAGCAGCTTCTGAACGTGCTTTCCAACTAATAACAGAATAAATCCTGATTGTGAAACAGGCACCCAAACGACTCTCCTTTCTTGACAGATACCTCACCCTATGGATCTTTCTGGCCATGGCCATCGGCGTATTGGCAGGACATTTCTTTCCGGCGATTTCAGATTTCTGGAACGGTATGAGCCGTGGAACCACCAATATACCTATAGCCATTGGCCTGATCGTGATGATGTATCCTCCCCTGGCCAAGGTACGTTACGAGGAGTTGGGAGATGTCTTCCGTAACCGAAAGGTCCTGATCCTCTCCCTGGTCCAGAACTGGATCATCGGCCCTGTCCTGATGTTCATCCTTGCCATCATCTTCCTGAGGGAGTACCCACATTACATGGCCGGATTGATCCTGATCGGGTTGGCCCGCTGCATCGCCATGGTGATCGTTTGGAACGACCTGGCTGAAGGCGATCCGGAGTATGCAGCCGGACTGGTGGCATTCAACTCCATCTTCCAGGTACTCTTCTTTTCGGTATATGCCTATCTCTTCATCACCGTGATGCCCCGCTGGTTTGGCCTGGAAACATTTGAAGTGGAGGTAAGCATGGGAGAGATTGCAAAGAGCGTATTCATCTACCTTGGCATCCCCTTCCTGTCCGGATTCCTCACAAGATTTATCCTGATCCGGGTAAAATCGAAAGACCGGACAGAGTCAAAGGAGTGGTACCACAATCGCTTTATTCCGAAGATCAGTCCGCTTACCCTGGTGGCTCTGCTCTTCACCATCTTTGTGATGTTTTCCCTGAAGGGTGAAACCATCGTTGAGATCCCACTGGATGTGGTCCGGATCGCCATTCCGCTGGTGATCTATTTTGTGGTGATGTTCCTGGTCTCCTTTTTCCTGGGGAAAGCCATTGGAGCTGACTATCCCAAGACTGCCACCCTTTCGTTCACCGCAGCCAGCAATAATTTTGAACTGGCCATTGCTGTTGCCGTTGCGGTCTTCGGAATCAGCTCGGGAGAGGCTTTTGCAGCAGTTATCGGTCCGCTCGTGGAGGTGCCGGTTCTGATCCTTCTGGTGGGGGTCGCGTTGCGGTTACGCTTGCGGTATTTCAGAAACAATTGAAGTGATTTTGCAAATCGGACAAAATCTGTTATATTTGCACCCGCTAACAAAGTTAGCAACGTTCTAAACAGACATACAATACCAAAGATATATTGCGGGGTGGAGCAGTTGGTAGCTCGTTGGGCTCATAACCCAAAGGTCGTAGGTTCAAGTCCTACCCCCGCTACTAGACGGGAGACTTTCGAAAGAGAGTCTCCTTTTTTTATGCGTGAATTTTCTAACTTGTTGATATTGTTGTAAATATAACCGAAGCCTTCCTTGAATTTCGGGGTTCTATACTTTTTGTTCTGAAACTCTAATTTTTCATCCAGTATCGAACCCAGTAACTTATGCTGAATGGATACATCAACGGAATCATAAAGAGTCTTTAAGTTTCCTAACAAGAATACTCCAAATTCAATATAGTCGCTCAGGTCTTTCTGATGGTCGTTGAGGTCGGCAATTTGCTGTTGTTTTTCAGTAAGCTGACCTCGCAGGTTGGAATCGTGGGTTTTATATAAATCATCAGAAATAACCTGGTCAAGTAATTTCTCCAGCAACTTATTCTGACGCTCCTCCAGAACCTCTATTTCACGTTCAATACGTTTAAGCTGTTGGTATTTGCTTTGCTCATTTGATTGATACTGGTCCTCCAACACCAGCCTGAATAATTCAGCAACTTCATTCCCAGGCATCAGATCCTGAAGCAAATCATCGAATGCCAGGTGAGCATCCTTAACTCTTATCCTTTCGTTGCATTCTTTTCGAGGATTACAGTGGTAGTAATAGTGTTTATCGCCTGTCCTGCTGACTGAGCCACTGCCTGTAAGATTACCTCCGCATTTGGAACATTTCAGAAAGCCCCTGAGTGGCAGGTGGTCATTCAACTTTTTCTTCTTTTGCTTGAAATTTTTATTGACATCCAGAACAAGTTGGATCTTATAAAAAGTGTCTCTATCGATCAGGGGCTGATGCAATCCATTTACCAGTTGCTCAGGTTCATCCTTATATGCAGGGACCCTGATTACTCCAGCATATATTTCGTTCCTCAAAACCCTGCTTATTTTACTTCGGGACAACCTCAACGGATTATATTTAGCCATCGTTCTTAAATCGTTCTGCGAATATGCTCCTGTGGCAAAATCATTCAGAAATTCAGCAAGTAAAGGACCTTTCTCAGGATCGACCTGCATTAATGGTTTTTTTTGCTCATCCCTTCCTGGGGTATAACCAAAAGGGATGGCTCGGTTCCAGCGGCCTTCCTTGAGTCCCTGTCTTAGTCCAATTTTCACCTTCTGACTTTTAATGCGGTTATCCACTTCAGGGAGGCCGAGATACATTAGGTGCATCATCAATTGGGTTGGATCGTCATAATCGATCCAACCTTCAATACAATTAACTTCTATGCCGAGCTTTTTAAAATCCCGGATTATACCCAGTGCTTCAAAGGCATTTCTTGAGAATCGATCCCAGTTGACAATAAGCAAATAATCGATTTTATCCTTATTCTGTACAGCAAATTGGCTTAACCGCTTGAACTCGGGTCTGTCGAAATTCTTGGCTGAAAAATCCTCCTGAAACTCCTTGACCACAATCATTTGATTCTTTGTACAAAAATCCCTTAAACTGCTTTTCTGAGCGTTCAGGCTACCTCCAAAATTCTTCTGGTCTGTTGTACTTACCCTTCTGTATAGTATGGCTCTTTTACCCTGTAGATTAATCATTTGATTCTGGTCTGACTTGATCAATAATTTTAACAAAGCTATAGAGGTAGTCCCTGATGGTAATTACCTCATCCCTTGTATACTCTCTTTCTCCTTTGTTTAATACTTCATAGCATTTTTCAATTGATAGCATTAATTATGGTAATGAGCATCTCCGTTGGTTCTTCCATTTGTCGATGCGCTTCCAAATTGCCTTTTTTAGGGGCGTCCTATTTATTTTTTCATTTTCTTTTTTTCAGTCAGTTTGTGTACAACTTTATTTCCGATATGCACGGAAGTTTCCACGAAATGACTTCCTGCTTTTTTTACTAATGCGTTTATCTCTTCCTTAGAATCAGCAATATGTTCTTTACTAATAAGATACTCATTGCCTCCAGATACTTGAATGGTTATGGAACGAACATCGTCAACGAAGATGGATTGATGAACTTCTTTCTCAATTTCTGTGAAAGAATAATTAAGATAATCCGTTTTGCTAACCTGCTCTTTAAATCCATCATTTACCATTTTGTTGATGTCAATGGAGATGAAATCATCCTTAATGAATCCATATTGCTTCGCCAGATCAATATCTAATTGTCGGGCCAGGAATGCCTGACCAGAATCAAATACAATAAGTTTAACAGGTTGATGAGTATTTAATCCATATAAAATATAAAAATCCAATTCTGGAAATTTCGATTGATCTTCTTCAGAACTGAATATTTCGAGATACTCTTTAACTTTCAGAATCTTGCTTAGTTCCATCCCAAATTTTCTAAGTTTGACAATTATTCCAAACCATATCATTTCAGAAATGCTAAACATCCACCACCCTTTTCCCTCAGGTCTGTCATCTGTTATAAGACCGAGTTCAACCCAATGATTGACAACTCGAGGTGAAATGTTTTCCTCGCTAAGCCTGTGTTTCTTAGTATTTAGTCGCTCTTTAGCCTTGGTTACTGCACTTAGAAAGTTCCCAAAGAAGGCTACATCGAACCAATCCATTGCAGGCATAAAATTGGAAGGGGCATTCTCTTTCATTTTTTAAAGGTTACATTTATGTAATATTTACAAATATATAAAATATATTACATAACTGTAATATTTTCGTTAAATTCAATTAAAGAGAGCTGCTAATTTTAGATACAATTAGTTAAAGTGAAAAAAACGAGAGCCCAGACCAATTCAGGCCAAAACTTAATGACCAGGTAAATACTCTGGTATTCTGAGGCTCGCCTAAATTCCCCATTTGTTAGGATGATCCCAAGTATGGCAGATTTTACATTCCCACCGGTGCTGTTGATGTGCAGCTGGCTGTAACCTCCAACCTCCAACTGTGTGAGGAACTAAGATTCTAAAGGATTTAATTCTTTCAATTCGAATCTCCTGACTCAATTACCTATAAACAGATCATAGGTGTTTTACCCACATTTTACGACTTTGTTCAATAGGACCAGCCTTAAGTTTGTATATGTAAATTCCACTTGCTAGTTCACTGGCATCAAATGAGATCGAATGCTCTCCGGAATTTTGGTATTGCTGAACCAATGTTTTTATTTCCCTTCCCAACAAATCATATATTGCTAATTGTACCATACTATCTACGGCTAATTGATATTTGATCACAGTGGAAAGGTTAAATGGGTTTGGAAAGTTTTGAGCAAGAGCCGAAGTGTGGATTGGATCACTGGTATGGACCTGTACAGGGCTTACCGGGATCCCGTTAAAGTAGATAGTATTAGCATTGGCATATGCATCAAGGGTGAGTCGCGATGATTCCAGGTCTACCCATGGAATACCTCCCACCTCTACATTTTCAAAATAGATATGTGAAATGTAGCCGGGATGGTTTTCTTCGACATGATGTCCATAAATTCCTCCGGGTGTTCCAGGATCCTGAATGATTACGTTTTTGATGGTCACGTCTTTGATGGAACCACCTCTTTGAACCTGAAAATTAATAGGGTTCCCGTACTTGTCATTTTCCATGATGATTTCATCCACGGTGATATTCTCTACCAGGATATCAGACCATTCTCCCTGGCCCCAATTATGTTTGAAGTCGATACCATCCCTGGTAGAGATAACATCTATGTTTCTGAATACAACACTATACATATCTTCCTCCCCCTGCATCCCGAATGTAAGC